>PFFW01000068.1 GCA_002781745.1 Rhodospirillales bacterium CG15_BIG_FIL_POST_REV_8_21_14_020_66_15 | reverse complement strand
TCGCCCTCGAAGTTGTCGGCCATCTCGGCCGCCGCCGCCGCCTCGAACCGCAGGTCCATCTCCAGCTCGACGGACTGGGCGACGGTCTCCACCGCCTCGCGGGGCTTCAGGCGTTTCAGGTCCGGGCGCGCGCGCTCCAGCACGCGGGCGGCCCAGCGGAACAGGTCGAGGTCGCGGCGGAACCGCCCCTCGATCCCCGGGCGCAGGATCTTCACCGCGACCTTCTCGCCCTCCGTCGTCTCGGCGAAATGGACCTGGGCGATGGAGGCGGCGGCCACGGGTTCGGGATCGAACGCGGAGAACAGGGTCTCCAGCGGCACCTGGAATTCCTGCTCGACCGCCGTGCGGGCGGCCTCGAAGGAAAACGGCGGCAGGTCGTCCTGCAGCAGGGCCAGGTCTTGCGTGATCTCCTCGCCCAGCAGGTCCGGGCGGGTCGACAGCGCCTGGCCCAGCTTGATGAAGCTGGGTCCGGCCTCGTTCAGGGCGGCGGCCAGCCGCTGGCCCGGGCGGCCGGGCACCGACCGCTTGGACAGCAGCCTGGCCGCCCTGGCCACGGCGGGGGCGACCCCCAGGTCCTCGAGCGGAAACAGCGCGTCGTGGCGCGCCAGGACGCGGGCGATGGCGAACAGGCGCCACAGGTTGGTGAGCGATCCGGTCATGGGCGGGCCGTCAGGTGCGCCAGGCGGAATGCAGGGCCGCGATCCCGGCCGACAGGTTGCGGTACTCGGCCCGCGACAGGCCGGCGGCCAGGATCATGGCCTTGAACTCGTCCTGCGGCGGGAAGCGGCGGATGCTTTCGGCGAGATACTGATAGGACGCGCGGTCGCCCGCCACCTTCTCGCCCAGCACGGGCAGGACCTTGAAGGACCAGCGGTCGTACATCTCGTCCAGCAGCGGCAGCACCACGCGCGAGAACTCCAGGCACAGGAACCGCCCGCCCGGCTTCAGCACGCGCCTGGCCTCGGCCAGGGCGTTTTCCGGATGGGTCACGTTGCGGATGCAGAAGGCGGTGGTATAGGCGTCGAAGGAATTGTCGGGGAAGGGCAGGGCCTCGGCGTCGCCGGTGACCCAGTCGATGCCGTCCCGAAGAATGCCCCTGTCGACGGCGCGGGCTTGGCCGACGCGCAGCATCTCCTGGTTGATGTCGCAGACCGTGACGGCGCCGCCGCCGCGCGCGCGAAAGCGGAAGGCGATGTCGCCCGTGCCGCCGCCGACGTCCAGCAGCGTCATGCCCGGCCGGGGGCGCAGCCAGTCCATCATGGCCGATTTCCACAGGCGGTGGACGCCCAGGCTCATCAGGTCGTTCATCAGGTCGTACCGGGAGGCGACGCTGTCGAACACGCCGCGCACCAGGCCCGCCTTCTCGTCCTCGGCGACTTGGCGGAAGCCGAAATGGGTGGTCCCGGGCGCGTCCGCGGGCCCCGACGATGGGTCGTTCTTGTTCATGGCGATGGAACATAGCCTAACGGTTTCGGACAGGCTACGTTCCTTGGGCCTTCCCCGTCGTTTCATTCAAAGACGCGCCATGCCCGAACTTCCCGAAGTCGAAACCGTCCGCCGGGGTCTCCTGCCGGCCATGCAGGGCCGGCGGCTCGAGGCCGTGATCGCCCGCCGCCCGGACCTGCGCTTCCCCCTGCCCGACGGCTTCGGCCAGCGCCTGACGGGGCGCACGGTCACGGGCATCCGCCGCCGCGCCAAGTTCCTGATCTTCGACTTCGACGGGCCCGACGCGCTGATCGCGCACCTCGGCATGTCGGGCAGCTTCCGATTGGGGGCCAAGCCCTTCCCGGAAGAAAGGCACGACCATGTGATCTTCAAGACGTCCGGCGGCGGCGAGGTCCATTTCAACGACCCGCGCCGTTTCGGCTTCATGGACCTGTGGGAAGCCTCGGACCTGGTGGCGTATCCCATGCTCGCCCGGCTGGGGCCGGAGCCGCTCGACGACGCCTTCACCGGCGCCGTCCTGGCGGCCCGCCTCAAGGGCCGCCGGACGCCCGTCAAGGCGGCGCTGCTGGACCAGGGCGTGGTCGCCGGGGTCGGCAACATCTACGCCAGCGAGGCGCTCTACCGCGCGGGGATCTCGCCGAAACGCTCGGCGCATACGGTGCAGGGCGCGCGCGCCGACAGGCTGGCCGCGGCCGTCAAGGCGGTGCTGCTCGACGCCATCGCCTCCGGCGGCTCCAGCTTGCGCGACCACATCCGCCCCGACGGGGAGCTGGGATACTTCCAGCATTCCTTCGACGTCTACGGCCGCGCGGGCGAGCCCTGCCGTCACGCCGGCTGCGGCGCGCCCATCCGCCAGTTCCCCCAGGGCGGGCGGTCGACTTTCCACTGTTCCCGTTGCCAGCGATGATGCTATGAACCGGGCCATGTTCCGCACCCGCACAGCAAAGGCATTGCCGCGGACGGCGTTCGCCGCCCTGCTGCTGGCGGCGGTCCTCGCCGTTGCGTCGCCCGTCCGCGCCCAGTTCGTGGGCGGCATCGAGGATCTGCCGCTCATGCCGGGGCTGACCGACATCCCCGATGCCGGCGTCGTGTTCGAGACCCCCGCCGGGCGCATCGTCGAGGCCCAGGCCCTGGCCGGCGACAACGGCCGGGCCCAGGTGCTGGAGTTCTACGACGCCACCCTGCCGCAGCTCGGCTGGGAGAAGATAAAGAGCGGCCGGTACCGCCGCGAAGGGGAAACATTGCACCTCGAATTCCCGCCCGGCCCCGTGCCCACCGTGCGGTTCCGCCTGGCGCCCGGCGGCTGATCCGCCGCGGTCCCGCCGACCCAGTCATCTTCAGCAAGGAACGGAAGCAACGCTCATGGCTTACGAGAACATCATCGTCGAAACCCGCGACGCCGTCGGGCTCATCACCCTCAACCGGCCGAAGGCGCTGAACGCGCTGAACAAGGCGCTGGTCGCGGAACTGCGCGAAGCACTCGACGCCTTCGAGGCCGACGACGCGATCGGCGCCGTCGTCATCACCGGATCGGAGAAGGCCTTCGCCGCGGGGGCCGACATCAAGGAGATGCAGGGGCAATCCTGGATGGACGCCTACAAGAGCGACTTCATCACCAAGGACTGGGAGCGCATCGCCACCTGCCGCAAGCCGGTGATCGCCGCCGTGGCGGGCTATGCGCTCGGCGGCGGCTGCGAGGTCGCCATGATGTGCGACCTGATCATCGCCGGCGACAACGCGAAATTCGGCCAGCCGGAAATCACCATCGGCACCATCCCGGGGGCCGGCGGCACGCAGCGCCTGACGCGCGCCGTGGGCAAGGCCAAGGCCATGGAGATGTGCCTGACCGGCCGCATGATGGATGCGGAAGAAGCCGAGCGTTCGGGCCTGGTGGCGCGCATCGTGCCGGTCGCCGACCTGGTCGACGACGCGGTCAGGACGGCGGCCGCCATCGCCGGCATGTCGCGGCCGATCGCCATGCTGGCCAAGGAGAGCGTCAACCGGGCCTTCGAGACGACGCTGAGCGAAGGCGTGCGGTTCGAACGGCGCATGTTCCACGCCACCTTCGGCACCGACGACCAGAAGGAAGGCATGACCGCCTTCGCCGACAAGCGGAAACCGGAATTCAGGAACAAGTAGGGACGATAGCCGCCGGCCGGGCCGGGCAAGGGGCCGGGCAGCCCCTGTTTTCCGGGCTTGACCTGGCCCCGGCCCGCCGATATAACCCGGCCTTCCGATTTCAGGCCCAGAGTTAGAAAAGGGTGTCCAGATGGCACATCATGCCTCGGCAAAGAAACGCATTCGCCAGACCGCGCGCCGCACGCAGGTCAACCGCACGCGCCTGAGCGCCGTGCGCACCTCGCTGCGCAAGGTCGAACAGGCCATCGTCGGCGGCGACCAGGCGGCGGCGAGGGAAGCCCTCAAGAACGCGCAGCCCCTCGTCATGCGCGGCGCGCAGAAGGGCATGCTGCACGCCAACACGGCGTCGCGCAGGCTGTCGCGCCTGGCGAAGCGGATCAAGGACATGGCGGCCTGACCGCCGGTCCCGACCGCCGCCGAATGCCGAAAAGGCCGCGCCGAGCGCGGCCTCAGACTGCTGACAAACCCCTCGCCATTGGCGGGGGGTTTTGATTCAA
>PFFW01000095.1 GCA_002781745.1 Rhodospirillales bacterium CG15_BIG_FIL_POST_REV_8_21_14_020_66_15 | reverse complement strand
GCCAACTTCCCGACCCGCATCTCGTTCCAGGTGACGTCGAAGATCGACAGCCGCACCATCCTGGGCGAACAGGGGGCGGAACAGCTTCTCGGCCGCGGCGACATGCTGTACATGGCCGGCGGCGGGCGCATCACCCGCGTGCACGGGCCCTTCGTGTCCGACGAGGAGGTCGAACAGGTGGTCGGCCACCTGAAGACCCAGGGCGTGCCCGAATACGTCGAGGAGGTCACCCGCGACGACGAGGCCGGGATGTTCGGCGAGGGCGGCGGCGAGGGCTCCGGCGACGAGCTGTACGACCAGGCGGTCGCCCTGGTCGCCCGCGAGGGCAAGGCGTCGACCAGTTTCGTGCAGCGCCACCTGCAGATCGGCTACAACCGCGCGGCGCGCCTGATCGAACGCATGGAGGAGCAGGGCGTGGTCAGCCCGGCCGACCGCGTCGGCCGCCGCGAGGTCCTGGTCGGCAACCATTAATCCTTGTCTGCCGCAAAGTCCGCGATCGCGCTTTACCCGCGCCGTTCATCAGCCTACATAACGCCCATGATCTCGCTTCTTCGTCACGCCGTTCCGGCCGCCGTCTTCCTGTTGGTTTCGGCCCTTCTGCCGCCGCCCGCCCTGGCCCAGGGCGCGCCCCGCGAGATCGCCCTCACGCCCGCGCAGAAGGACATCGTCCACCGCGTCGAGACCTACCTGAACGGCATCACCACCCTGCAGTCGACCTTCTTCCAGCAGTCGTCGACCAACGAGTTCGCCGAGGGCTCGCTGTACCTGTCGCGGCCCGGCAGGATGCGCATCGAATACAAGCCGCCCAACCCCGTCCTGATCGTCGCCACCGGCGACTACCTGAGCTACATCGACAAGGACGTGAAGAACGTCACCCACATCCCCGTGGCCGACACGCCGGCGGCGTTCCTGTTGGACGAGCGCATCAGCCTGGATTCCAAGCGCGTCGCCTTTCACGAGGTGGCACAGGAAAACGGCGCCATCTTCGTGACGGTGGCCGAGCGCGCCGATCCCTTCGCCGGGCGCCTGACCCTGATCTTCCGCACCAATCCCCTGTCGTTGCGCAAATGGACCGTGGTCGACGCCCAGGGCATCATCACCGACGTCGTCCTGACGGATCCCTTCTACGGCGGGCGGATCGACCCCAAGCTGTTCGACGTGCCCGAGTTCGAGCGCGCGCGCTCCGGCGATTAGAGCGCCCGGCGAGCCATGCGCTCAACGCATGGCTGATGGCAGAAATTGCCCCTGGCGCGGCGCACCCGTCGACCCAATATTCAATCATACAGCGCGGCTCCAAACGCCGCGTCATCGGACGGTGCGCCCCCCTCACCGTCCGAACCGCTCCTAAGATGGAGTCGAAGCGCCCGGCCCCCTCCCCCGCCGGGCGCTTCTATTTTGTCCACACGGCATCGGGGCATCGCGGGGGAGGACATTCTTTGACCGGCCGCGGCCCCAAGGGGCCGCGGTGGCCCGCCGGGCGCTTCTTTTTTGGCCACACGGCATCGGGGCGTCGCCGGGGAGGACATTCTTCGATTGGCCGCGGTGGCCTCGCCGGACGATAATTCAGGCGATAATTCAGCGATAATTCAGGGACGGTTACCTTTTTCCGATCCCTTTTCCTCAGTGCTCTCTGTGCCTCCTCTGTGATCTCTGTGTCGAATAAGCCAGTCGTTCCCGGAAAGGCCGGGGCCTGGATTGTCCTGGTAATGAGACACAGAGGGCACGGAGGAGACACAGAGATCACGGAGAAGACTGAGGTCGCTGGTCCAGTCGCGGCTCCTCACTGCCTCACCGCCTCTGTGGTTACCCCTTAAGGATATTTGAACCACAGAGGCGGTGAGACGGTGAGAAGAAAGAAACGGGGTTCTTCCCGGCCCGCCATTTTGCCCGCGCGGCACGGCCCGCTTGAGGCGCCGCGCCATCCCGGCTAACAGGAGGGATGCCCGTCACCGTCGCCACCTGGAACGTGAATTCCGTGCGCAAGCGCCTGGACCAGGTGCGCCGGTTCGCCCGTGAGACGGCGGTCGACGTGCTGTGCCTGCAGGAGACCAAGGTCACCAACGACCTGTTCCCCGTCGAGGCCATGACCGAGGCCGGGTTCCCCTATCAGGCGATCGCCGGCATGAAGGGCTACAACGGCGTCGCCATCCTGTCGCGCCGGCCGCTCGCCGAGGTGCGCGTCGAGCCCTGGCTGGGCCGCGACGACTGCCGCCACGTCCATGCCCGCGTCGCGGCCGGCGCGCGCCCGCTCGAGGTCCACTCGCTCTACGTGCCGGCCGGCGGCGACGATCCCGATCCCGAGGCCAACCCCAAGTTCGCCCACAAGCTGGCCTTCCTCGACGCCCTCGGGCCGTTCCTGGCGGCGCGCGCCGCCGCCGATGTTCCGACGGTGGTGGCCGGCGACCTCAACGTGGCGCCGCTGGAGACCGACGTGTGGTCCCACGAGCGCCTGAACCGGGTGATCACCCACACCCCCGTGGAGCGCGACAAGCTGAAGGACCTGATGGCGGCCGAGGGGGCGGGCGGCCCCGCCGGCGGCGGCTGGACCGACGCGCTGCGCCGCTTCGTGCCGGCGGACGAGAAGGTCTTCACCTGGTGGAGCTACCGCGCCGCCGATTGGCGGGCCGCCGACAGGGGCCGCCGGCTCGACCATATCTGGGTCAACGCCGCCCTGGCGCCGGCGCTCAGCTTCGCCGCCGTCCACGACGAGGTGCGCGACTGGCCGGAGCCGTCGGACCACGCGCCCGTGCGCGCCGTGTTCGAAGTTCCCTGAGCGGACGGTCGGCGGACGCATCCCGCCCTGGACACGCGCCAAGGTGGCGTCTTTAATGGACCGCGCGAATATCGGGTCCGCCAACCGGGGGGGGAAGCGGACGCCGTCGCCGGCTCGGTCGACACGGCCGGACGCCCGGCGGCGCAGTGAACGGAGGCGACGTTGCTGACCCCCGTCCGCGTGACCGCGATCTACATCGTGTTCGGCATGCTGTGGATCCTGTTCTCCGACGCGGCCCTGCACGGCCTGGTCGACGACCCCGTATTGGAGAACCGCCTGCAGACGGTCAAGGGCATCCTCTTCGTGCTGGTGACGGGCGCCCTGGTGTACTGGCTGACGCGCGTCATGGCCGCCTCCCTGGAGGCCGAGAACCGCGAGCGCCGGCGCGCCGAGGCGGAGCTGCGGAACGCCCTCGACGCCGCCGAACGGGCGAGCCGCGCGAAGTCGGAGTTCCTGGCCACCATGAGCCACGAGTTCCGCACGCCGCTAAACGCCATCCTCGGATTTTCGGAAATCCTGCGCGCCCAGCATCTGGGGCCGCTGGGTTCGTCCAAATATGCCGAGTACGTCGACGACATCCACCAGAGCGGCACCCTCATGCTGGCGCTCGTCGGCGACATCCTGGACATCGCAGAGGTCGAGGCCGGCAGGCGGCCGATCCACAGGACCGAGCTGCCGCTCGATCCGCTGCTGACCGCCTGCCTCAAGTCGTTCGCGGCGCTGGCGGACGCGAAGCAGATCGCCCTGGAACTGGACCTGACGGACCCGGACCTGCGGCTTTACGGCGACCAGGTCTGCGTCATCCAGATCGTCTCCAACCTGCTGGCCAACGCCGTGAAATACACCGACCGGGGCGGCCGCGTGGTGCTGTCGGCGGCGCCGACCGGCGGCGGGGCCAGGCTCGCGGTGCGCGACAACGGCATCGGCATCCCGCCCGAGAAGCTGCCGACCGTGGCCGAGCCGTTCGCCCTGGCCCTCGCCAATCCCCATCTGGCGCGCGACGGCAAGGGCCTGGGGCTGGCCATCGTCAAGTCCCTGGTCGACATCCATGACGGCGTGCTGGAGATCGCCAGCGTCCTGGGCGAGGGCACGACGGTCTGCGTGGCCTTTCCCGGACGGGACGGCGGCAGCGCGAGCGACGTCGCGGAGGGGTCGGCGGAGCAGGTCGTTGCGACTACGGAACGAGCCGGTAGCCGCCCGGCTCGGTGACCAGCAGGCGGGCGTTGGAGGGATCCTGCTCGATCTTCTGGCGCAGGCGGTAGACGTGGGTTTCCAGCGTATGCGTGGTAACCCCGGCGTTGTAGCCCCAGACCTCGCCCAACAGGACGTCGCGGCCCACCACCTTGTCGCCGGCGCGGTACAGGTATTTCAGGATCGCCGTTTCCTTGTCAGTCAGGCGCACCTTTTTTTTCGTGGTTTCTTCCACCAGCATCTTGTTCGCCGGCTGGAACGAATACGGGCCGATCGCGAACACGGCGTCGTCGGACCGTTCGTGCTGCCGGATATGGGCACGCAGGCGCGCCAGCAGGACGCCCAGGCGGAACGGTTTGGTTACGTAGTCGTTGGCGCCGGCATCGAGGCCCAGGATCGTGTCCGCGTCCGTATCGGCGCCGGTCAACATGATGATCGGCGAGGTCACGCCGTTGCGCCGCATCAGGCGGCACACCTCGCGGCCGTCTATGTCGGGCAGGCCGACGTCCAGGATGATGACGTCGAACCGGTCCTCCTTGGCGACCGTCAGCGCCTCGGTCCCGCTGGTGCAGGCCGTGCTCGTGAATTCCTCGTGAAGCTGCAACTGTTCGCACAGCGTTTGCAGGAATTCGGCGTCGTCGTCGACGATCAGGATTTGCTTGTCGTTGGCCATTCCGTTAAGGGATCCCCCGAATGCCGGAAATTTACGTCGATTCTCCGCATTTGCGCCATGCGGTCAATGACAAGGATGGGAAAATTCACCATATTGCAAAAGAATATTGTCGGCCTATCTGGCGGGCAACCGCGGCGTAATTATGGCAAGTGACGACAAGGCGACGGCCGCCGACCGATGACAGACGCGAATTTCCCATCCGCGCGCGCGCGCACCCTGGACCTGGACCGCCGCGACGCCCCGGCGACGCGCGAGCCGCGCGCCCAGAAGGCCGTCGACCGGGCGGCCGGCGAACTGCGCCGCGGCCGCCCGGTGGTGACCGGCGACGGCGACGGCCGCGGCCTGGTCCTGTTGGGCGCGGAGCACGTCGACGCGCGCCGCCTGGCCGAAATCGGAACCCTGTCGGGAAGCGGGCCCGAACTCGCCGTCACCGCGCGCCGCGCCGCCGTGCTGGGCCTGCCGGCGCCGCAAAGCAACGTGGTCGTGCTGTCCCGCGCGGGCGGCCTGGACCCGGACCTGGTGACGCGCCTGGCCGATCCCCTGTTCGATGCCGGCGACGCCGGGTCGCCGCCCGACCTCGGCCTGGACCAGCGTGCGGCGCGCCGCTTCGACGCCTGGTCGGCGGCGGTCAGCCTTACCAAGGTGGCGCGCCTTCTGCCGGCGGCACTGACCGGCGTCATCCGCTTCGACGGCGACCTGGAGAACTGGGCCAAGCGCCACGACCTGATGTTCGTCGACGCCGGCGACGTGTTCCGCCAGCGCCTGGACGAGGCCCGCACCCTGACCGAGGTGGGGGCCGCCCGCATTCCGCTGGCCGCCGCCCAGGACAAGGGTGTCGAGGCCAGGGTTCACGCCTTCCGCCCGGCGGACGGGGCGCTCGAGCATCTGGCCATCGTCATCGGCACGCCCGAACCGGGCGCGCCGGCGCTGACCCGGGTCCATTCCGAGTGCTTCACGGGCGACCTGCTGGGCAGCCTGCGCTGCGACTGCGGCGACCAGCTTAAGGGCGCCATCGCCGAGATCGCCGCCGCCGGCAACGGCATCCTTCTGTACCTGGCGCAGGAAGGGCGCGGCATCGGCCTGGTCAACAAGCTGCGCGCCTACGAGCTGCAGGACCGCGGATTCGACACCATCGACGCCAACGAGCAGCTCGGATTCGACGCCGACGAGCGGGTCTACCTGCCGGCGGCGCAGATGCTGCGCCTGCTGGGCTTCGGCGCCGTGCGCCTGCTGACCAACAACCCGGAGAAGGTCGCCGCCCTGGAACGCTGCGGCATCGCCGTCGCCGAACGGGTGCCGCATGCCTTTCCGTCCAACGAACACAACGAAAGCTACCTGCGCACCAAGGCGAGCCGCGCCGGGCATTTGTTTTAGGCTCCTCGACGCGGCGAATGGCATTTGGTACCGGCAATTGCGGATACCAAATTGATCCCACTTCCTCTGTGCTCTCTGTGTCGAATTAGTCGGTTGTTCCCGGAAAGGCTTGTGCGTGGATTGTCCTGGTAATGGGACATAGAGGGCACAGAGAAGGAATGATTGACTCGCGAGGCAGTTCCACACGAATCGTCGAAGAGCCCTGTTTTAATTCTCCGCACCGCCGGGCACCTGCGCGCCCGTGCCCGCACGGGAGCGCTCGGGGCTGCTGTCTCGGTTCTTCGCGCCGTCCGATTTCTCTCCATTAACCATTGAAACGCCCGTGCGCCGGAGTCTCGCGGCCCGGCAGAAGTTGCCGCGCCGGGCAACTTGTACCCACGGGCGGCGCGGCAGAATTCCGAAGAATCAAGGGCTTGGGCTTGGCCCGAGTCTTGCGACTCCGGTTCCATGAATCAACGCCCGGAAACAGGGCGCGAACGGAACGGGAAAAAAATCGATGACGCTGCCCTCCGAAGGGATCAATCCCTGGCGCGCGGCCCCCGCCCAAGGCGGGCCCGGCGCAACACCTCCCCGCACCACCCCCGCCGACCTGCCGGACGTGAGGATTTCGCGCGGCGAAGCGCTGAAATCCTCCGACGCGCCCCAGGACGGCGGCAAGGAATTCAAGGCCTTCGGCGACGACGGCTTCACCTTCTGGGACCTGGTCGACGTGGTCAATCCGCTGCAGCACATCCCGGTGGTCTCGACCCTCTACCGCGACCTGACCGACGACACCCTGGACCCGGCGCCCCGGGTCATGGGCGGCACGCTGTTCATGGGCCCCATCGGCCTGGTGGCGTCGGTGGCCAACGTGCTGATCGAACACAACACGGGCAAGGACATGGGCGGCCACGTACTGGCCTACTTCCGCGACGACGCGGCGCCGCTGGCGACCAAGACTGCGGCCACGGCGCCCGCCGCCGCCGGAACGGACGGCACGGATCCGGTCAGCCAGTGGGCGGCCGAGCAGCAGGCGTTCTACCAAAGCGGCGACGGCCAAGGCCGCGCCGCGGCGACCGCCGCCGCCGACCCGGTCAGCCAATGGGCGCAATCCCAGCATGCCTACTACCGGGCCGGCCGCCCGGCCGCGGCGGCGGACGACACCCGGTTGGCGGACGCGGCGCCCGCGGCCGCCGGCAGCGACGGCCTGGACGTTTCCGCCTGGGCCGCCGAGCAGGTCGCCTTCTACCGGGGCGATTCCCAACCGGCCTCGGCGGTCGATCCCGTATCGGCCTGGGCCGAGCGGCAGACCGCCTATTACCGCGCCGGGGCGACGGCGGGCCGCGCCCGTGCCGGCGAACCCCCGGCGACGGTCCGGATGGCCCAAGCCGCCCCGCAATCCGCCCCGCGGCCCGCCGCCGAGGATGTCTCGGCCTGGGCCCGCGACCAGCTTGCCTGGGTCATGGGCGACCGCGCCAAGGAGATGGCCGCCCTGCCCGCCGCGGCGTCCGCCGGGGCCGACGACCGCGAGCGCGACGCCCCCGGCGCCGTGGCCGAAGGCGGCGGATGGTTCCGCGACAACATGGTCGACGGCTGGACCCGCTATCAGGCGGCCCAGCGCCTGGCCGAGCCGGGCTACCGTCCCGGCCTGAACCTGGCGGCGCAGGTCCGCTGATCGCCGCCGTCCGGTCGCCGCGGATTTGAGGTAGACTGCCCGGCATGGAGATCATCGTCGAGCCGTCGCCGGGGACCCCGGCCCGGGGCACCCTGACCTGGGGCCGGCGGCGCGTCCTCTGCGCCCTCGGCCGCGCGGGCGTCGCGGCGGACAAGCGCGAAGGCGACGGCGCCACGCCGGTCGGGCGGTTTCCCCTGCGCCGTCTGTTCTACCGCGCCGACCGCCGCCCCCGGCCGGCGACCGCCCTGCCGGCCACCGCCATCACGGCGAACCTGGGCTGGTGCGACGATCCGCAAAGTCCGGCCTATAACCGCCTGGTGCGCCTGCCCTGCCCGTGGCGGCACGAGACCCTCGCCCGCGACGACGGACTGTACGACCTGATGGTGGCGCTGGGCCACAACGACGCGCCGCCGGTGCCGGACGCCGGCAGCGCCGTCTTCCTGCATCTGGCGAAGGATGGATACGCGCCGACGGAAGGCTGCGTGGCGCTGGCCGAGGCCGACCTGCTGGACCTTCTGAAAGCCGCCGGCACCGGCGACGTGCTGACCGTCAGGGCGTAGGCGCCGCCCGCGCGCCGAAGATGGCGGAACCGACGCGCACGTGGGTCGCGCCGAACTGGACGGCGATCTCGAAATCGGCGCTCATGCCCATGCTCAGGTGCGGCAGGCCGTTGCGCCGGGCGATCTCGGCCAGCAGCTGGAAATGCATGGCGGGCTCCTCGTCCACCGGCGGGATGCACATGAGGCCCGTCACGGGCAGGCGGAATTCGTCCCGGCAGCGGGCGATGAAGGCATCGGCGTCCTCGGGCAGGATGCCCGCCTTCCGGTCCTCGGCGCCCGTGTTGACCTGGATGAAACAGTCGGGGCGGCGCCCCGTCTCCGCCATGATGCGGGCGAGCGCGCCGGCCAGCTTGGGCCGGTCGACGGTCTCGACGACGTCGAAGATTTCAACGGCCTTGCGCGCCTTGTTGGATTGCAGGGGGCCGATCAGGTGCAGGCGGAGATCGGGGAACCGGGCGCGCAGGGCGGGCCATTTGTCCTCGGCCTCCTGCACGCGGTTCTCGCCGAAGGTCCGGTGCCCGGCGTCGAGGGCCGGCAGCATGTGCTCCGCGCCGAAGGTCTTGCCCACGGCCACCAGGGTGACGTCCCGGGGATCGCGCCCGGCGGCGCGGGCGGCGGCGGCGATGCGGGCCCGGACCTCGGCAAGGTTTGCGGCGATGTCGGAATCCGCGTTATGAGGGACGCTGGAGGACAGGGTCATGGGCGGCGTTCAACCGGGATCGAGGGAATGACGGAACACAGGTCCGGGACCCTACCATGGCGCGGCCGGGGGAGAAAGCGGCGCCGGGACGAGGTGCCGTTGCTCGTCTTCATGACGGACGCGGCGCGCACGCCCGATCCGCAAGAGACGCTGCGGCGGCTTGCCCCCGGCACCGTCGTGATCTTCCGCCACTACGAAGTCCCCGACCGCGCCGCGCTGGGCCGCCGCCTCGCCGCCCTCGCGCGGCGCCGCGGGCTGGTCTTCGTGGTCGCCGGCGACCGGCGCCTGGCCTTTCGCCTGCGCGCCGACGGCCTGCACCTGCCCGAGGACATGACGCGCCGGCGCCACCGCTTCGCGCCGGCCGGCGACCCCTGGCCGGTCAGCGCCGCCGCCCACGACGAAGCCGGCGCCCGCCGCGCGGCCCGCGCCGGGGCCGACGCGATCCTGCTGTCGCCGGTGTTTCCGACGGCGAGCCATCCCGGCCGCCCGGCCCTCGGCGTGCGGCGCCTGGCCGCCGTGTGCCGCGCCGTCCGCGTGCCGGTCCTGGCGCTCGGCGGGATCGGACCGGCGACCGTCCGCCGGGTGCTGGCCGCGGGGGCCGGGGGGATTGCGGGGATCGGCGGATTGCCCCATCTATGCCGGGATCCCTTCGGGTTGCGTCACGGCCCTTGGCGCTGAACCTTGATATGGTTTAAGAACTTGATATGGTTTAAGAAGAGGCGTCATTCACCGGTAGCGTCGGCAAGAAGGATACAATGGAAATGTCCCTGCGGACGGGAAGAAGGATGTTGGCGGCGGCCGCGGCGGCGGGCCTGGTCTTGGGCACGGCGGCGTGTTCGGATTTTTCCGGCGCCGATATCGAGGCGACCACCCATGACCAGACGGACACCGGCGACAAGCGCGAAACCATCCTGGGCTCGGGCGGCATCAGCCTGTTCGGAGAGGGCGAGAGCGGCGGCGGCGGCGGCGCGCTCGGCGTCAACAGTTTCCTGTGGCGCGCGACGCTCGACACCATCGCGTTCATGCCCGTGTCCACCGCGGATCCCTTCGGCGGCGTGATCCTGACCGACTGGCACTCGACCGAGGAGGCGCCCAACGAGCGGTTCAAGCTGAACGTCTACATCCTGGGACGCACCCTGCGCGCCGACGGCATCCGGGTCGCCGTGTTCAGCCAGACCAAGGACGCCGGCGGCCAGTGGCGCGACGCGGCCGTCCCGGAACAGACCGGCACGAAGATCGAGGACGCGATTCTGACCCGGGCGCGCCAGCTTCGCCGCCAGACGATCAACAGCAAGTAGGCGGCCGATCGCAATACGCCCGAACCCTTGACGCATCCGCCGGCCCCGCACGGTGCCGGTCTTCCGATCCACCCACCCCGCCCGGGCCGCGACGGCCGGCAAGCGTTTCCCGCCAGAACCTTTTTTGGGGACCTGAATGGCCCGCTACAACTTCAAGGAAAACGAACAGAAATGGCAGGCCGTCTGGGAAGACAGGGCCTGTTTCCAGGTCCGCGAGGAGTCCGGCCGGCCCAAGTACTACGTGCTGGAGATGTTCCCCTATCCGTCCGGGCGCATCCACATGGGGCACGTGCGCAACTATACCCTGGGCGACGTCGTCGCGCGCTACAAGAAGGCGCGCGGCTTCAACGTCCTGCATCCCATGGGCTGGGACGCCTTCGGCCTGCCGGCGGAGAACGCCGCCATCGAGAACAAGGTGCCGCCGGCCGCGTGGACGCGCGACAACATCGCCACCATGCGCCGCCAGCTCAAGACCATGGGTCTGTCCTATGACTGGACCCGGGAACTGGCGACCTGCGAGCCCGGCTACTACCGCCACGAACAGAAGATGTTCCTGGATTTCCTGGCGGGCGGCCTGGTCTACCGCAAGGAATCCTGGGTCAACTGGGACCCGGTCGAGAACACGGTGCTGGCCAACGAACAGGTGATCGACGGGCGCGGCTGGCGCTCGGGCGCTCCGGTCGAAAAGCGCCAGCTCAGCCAGTGGTTCCTGAAGATCACCGACTACGCCCAGGAGCTCCTGGAGGGCCTGGACCGGCTCGAGCGCTGGCCCGACCGCGTGCGCCTGATGCAGGAGAACTGGATCGGCCGGTCCGAGGGCGCGCACGTGCATTTCGCCCTCGACGGGCGCGACGATACGCTCGAGGTCTACACCACCCGGCCCGACACCCTGTTCGGCGCGGCGTTCTGCGCCGTCGCCGCCAACCATCCCCTGGCCCAGGAGCTGGCCCGGGGCAACGGCGGGCTGGCCGGCTTCATCGCCGAATGCAACCGCCTGGGCACCAGCGAGGCCGCCATCGAGACGGCGGAGAAACTGGGCTTCGACACGGGACTCAGGGCCCTGCACCCCTTCGTCGAGGGCCGCACCCTGCCCGTCTACGTGGCCAACTTCGTGCTCATGGAGTACGGGTCCGGGGCGATCTTCGGCTGTCCCGCCCACGACCAGCGCGACCTGGATTTCGCCAACAAGTACGGCCTGCCCGTGATCCCGGTGGTGGCGCCGAAGGACGCCGACCCGGCGACCTTCGCGGTGACCGACGCGGCCTATCTGGAGGACGGGCTCCACATCAATTCCGGCTTCCTCGACGGCCTGAACGTCGCCGACGCCAAAGTGCGGGTGATCGACCGCCTGGAGGACATGGGCGTCGGCACGCGCGCCGTGAATTACCGTCTGCGGGATTGGGGCGTGTCGCGCCAGCGCTACTGGGGCTGTCCGATCCCGGTCATCCATTGCGGCGACTGCGGCATCGTGCCGGTGCCGGAAGCGGACCTGCCGGTGGAACTGCCGGCCGACGTCGACTTCGACGGCGCGGGCAATCCGCTGGCCCGCCATCCGACCTGGAAACACGTGGCCTGCCCGACCTGCGGCAAGCCGGCGGAACGCGAAACCGACACCTTCGACACCTTCTTCGAATCGTCCTGGTACTTCGCCCGGTTCTGCAATCCGAACTCGGACGCCCCCCTCGACCGCTCGGCCGTCGACTACTGGCTGCCGGTCGACCAGTACATCGGCGGGATCGAGCACGCGGTACTGCACCTGCTGTACAGCCGCTTCTTCACCCGGGCCTTGAGGAAATGCGGCTATCTGTCTGTCGAGGAGCCTTTCGCGGGCCTGTTGACCCAGGGCATGGTGTGCCACCAGACCTTCAAGGACGCGGACGGCAAGTGGCTGTTTCCGTCCCAGGTGGAGTTCGACGGCCCGCAGGCCAGGCACGCCGGGACAGGCCGGCCGGTGATCCCGGGCCGCTCGGAAAAAATGAGCAAATCCAAGAAGAACGTGGTCGATCCGGAAGCGATCATCGAGGCCTACGGCGCCGACACGGCGCGCCTGTTCATGCTGTCGGACAGCCCGCCCGACCGCGACCTGGAATGGACCGACGCCGGGGTCGACGGGGCCTGGCGCTATCTCAACCGGCTGTGGCGGCTGGTCACGGAGAATCCGGCGCCGCTCGCCGGCCCCGGCGCGCCCAGGCCCGACGCCGTCGGGCCCGCCGCGGAAGACGTGCTGAAGGCCGTGCACAAGACCGTCGACGGCGTGTCGGGCGATCTCGAGAAGTTCCATTTCAACAAGGCCGTGGCGCGCATCCGCGAACTGACCAACGCCGTCGAGGGCCTGAAGGACGGGGGGCCGGGACCGTGCTGGGTCCGCCGCTTCGCGCTCGAGACCCTGACGCTGCTGATCGCGCCCATGACGCCGCACCTGGCCGAGGCCCTGTGGCACGAACTGGGCCGCGGCGGCACCCTGGTCGCCGAGACCGCCTGGCCCGAGGCCGACCCCGCCTATCTGGTGGACGACCTGGTGACCGTCGCGGTACAGGTCAACGGCAAGCTGCGCGGGACCGTCGAACTGCCCAAGGATTGCGCCAAGGAGGATGCGGAGGGTGCGGCGCTGGCGCTCGATAAGGTACAATCCGTGCTGCAAGGCAAACCGCCGAGGAAGGTCGTCGTCGTGCCCAACAGGATCGTCAATGTGGTCGCGTAGGACCCTGCTGGCCGGACTGGCCGGCGGTCTGCTGGCCGCCGGCCTCGGCGGCTGCGGCTTCCGGCCCCTTTACGGCCGGACCGGCGGCGCCGACCTGAGCGACACCCTGGCCCAGGTCGAAATCGGGCCGGTCGGGAGCACGGCATCGGACCATCCCGATCTCGCCCGCCTCGGCCAGCAGCTGCGCAACGCCCTGCTGGACGGCCTGGCCCCGCGCGGGCCCGGCGGCGCGCCGGTCTACCGCCTCGACGTGAGCGTCAGCGAGGGCATCTCCTCCCTCGCCGTGCAGAAAAGCGCCGACGCCACCCGCGCCGACCTGACGCTGACGGCAAACTACCGTCTTTCCGACCTGCGGACGGGGGCGGGGCTGTTGTCGGGAAGCACCAGCGCGATTTCCAGCTTCAACATCCTCAACTCCGAATTCGCCACGCTGACGGCCGAAAAGGGCGCCCGCGACCGCGCCGTGCGGCAACTGGGCGACGACATCCGCCTGAGGGTCGCGATCTTCCTCAAATCCCATGCCGGCAAGAGCTGACATCGCCGGCCGCGCATCCGGGGATCGGCCATGAAGGTCAGCGGCCGCCAGACCGACGGCTTCCTGGACAACCCGGGCAATGCCGTCGCCGCGGTGCTGGTCTACGGGCCCGACCAGGGGCTGGTGCGTGAACGCGCCGACAGGGTGGTTCGCGCGATCGCCGGCTCGACCGACGATCCTTTCCGGACGACCTCCGTCGACGAGCAGGACGTCAATGACGACGCCGAGCGCCTGGCCGCCGAACGCGCGGCCATGGCCTTCGGCGGCGGGCGGCGGGCGATCAGGGTCGAGGGCGGCGACCGCCTGGAGCCGGCCGTGGCGCGCGCGCTCGCGGCCGCCGGCGACGGACTGGTGGTGATCGTCGCCGGCGACCTGCCGCCGCGCTCCAAGCTGCGCAAGCTGTGCGAGGGGGCGGCCAACGCCGCCGCCGTGCCGTGCTACGCCGACGACGCCCGCGCCGTGGAGCAGGTCGTCCGCGACGCGCTGTCGGCCGCCGGCCTGACCGTCGGCGGCGACGCGCTGACCTACCTGGCCGCCAACCTGGGCAACGACCGGCTGGTGTCGCGGCGCGAGCTTGAGAAACTGGTGCTTTACATGCAGGGGGCCGGGCCGGAGGTGACGCTCGCCGACGCCCAGGCCTGCGTCGGCGACAACGCCGGGCGCGGCACGGACGCGGTGACGCAGGCGCTGATGGGCGGCGACGTGCCGATGCTGCTCGACGCCTTCGCCAGCGCCGCCGCACTCGGCGAGAATTCCGTGGCGATGCTGCGCGCGGCGCAACGCCTGTTCCAGCGCCTCCACCTGGCGGCCGGAGCCGTGGCCCGCGGGACGCGCCCGGAACAGGCCGTCGAATCCCTGCGCCCGCCCGTGTTCTTCAAGGAAAAGCCATTATTTATCAATGCATTACGGGCATGGACGCCGAGCCGCCTGGCGACCGCCCTGGACATCCTCACCGAAGCGGAGCGGGCTTGCAAAAGCGGCCTGGGGCCGGATGCGGTGATCTGCGAGCGGGCCTTCATCCGCCTCGCGCGGCTGGCGCGTTAGGGAAATCGCGCCACGCCACCCTGCGAAATCGTTCCTGTTCGCGAATTTGGATCACGGCGGTGATCCAAGGCGGCCCGGCCGCCGGTCAGTCGCCCGCGGCTTGGCCGCCTGTCAGTCGCCCGCGGCTTGGCCGCTCAGGCGCTGCAGCAGGCCGTCGAGCTGGTCGAGGGATTTGTAGTAGAGCGTCACCGATCCTTCCCGCCCCTTGGACGCGATGGCGACGCGCAGCCCGAGCCTGTCCGACAGGTCCGTCTCCAGGGCGCGGGTGTCGGCGTCCTTCTGCTTCGGCCCGCGCGTGGCGGCGGTCCTGGGCGATCGCGCCGCGCGCTGCACCAGTTGTTCGGTCTGCCGCACGCTGAGGCCCTTCTCCGCGACCTCGCGGGCCAGGGCTTCCGGCGCCGGCGCGGCCAGCAGCGCGCGGGCGTGGCCGGCGCTGAGGTCGCCGGCGTCGAGCATGGCCTTGACCGCGTCGGGCAGACCGAGAAGGCGCAGCATGTTGGCGACGTGCGAGCGGCTCTTGCCGACGGCGCGGGCGAGCGCTTCCTGGGTATGTCCGAATTCGTCCATCAGGCGCTGCAGGCCGACCGCCTCTTCGAGCGGCGACAGATCCTCGCGCTGCAGGTTCTCGACCAGGGCGACCTCGAGGGTCTCCTTGTTGGACAGCACCTTGACCAGGACCGGCACCTCGTGGAGCTGCGCCAGCTGCGCCGCCCGCCAGCGCCGCTCGCCGGCGATGATCTCGAATTCGCCGGAGCGGTCGGGATGCTCGCGCACCAGGATCGGCTGCAGCACGCCCATCTCGCGGATCGACTGGGCGAGATCCTTCAGCTCGTCCTCGCCCATGGTGCGGCGCGGCTGGTAGCGGCCCGGGTGCAGCTTGGCGACGCCGACCTGGCGGGGGCCGCCGGCGCGCTCGGCCGAGGTGTCCTCGCCCAACAGGGCCGACAGGCCGCGCCCCAGGTTCCTGCGTTTCTCGGCCATCATGAGACCCCCATCGGTTGGCCGCCGCCCTGGCGGGCCAGGGCCTGGCGGTGTTGCGTCCGGCGCTCGCGGCTGATGACTTCGCTGGCCAGGTTGAGATAGGCCCGCGAGCCGGCGCAGGCGGTGTCGTAGATCAGCACCGGGCGGCCGTGGGACGGCGCCTCGGACACCCGCACGTTGCGCGGAATGACCGTTTCGTACACCTTGTCGCCGAAGTGGTCGCGGACGTCCGTTTCGACCATGCCCGACAGGTTGTTGCGCTGGTCGAACATGGTCAGCACGATGCCCTGGATCTCCAGGGCGGAATTGAAGGCGGCGCGCACGCGCTCGATGGTCTGCATGAGCTGGCTGACCCCTTCGAGGGCGAAGAATTCGCACTGCAGCGGCACCAGGACGGCCTGCGCCGCGACCAGGGAATTGACGGTCAGCAGGCCGAGCGCCGGCGGGCAGTCGATCAGCACATAGTCGTAGGCCGGGCCGGCGGCGGAGCGGGCCGCCTCCAGGCTCCGTTTCAGGAAATATTCGCGCCCGTCCTCGTCGACCAGTTCCACCTCGATCCCCGACAGGTCGATCCCCGAGGGGACGATCTCCAGGTTGGGGATCTCCGTCGCCTGGACGGCGGCGGCCAGGGGCTCGGCATGGATCAGCAGGTGATAGGCGTTGACCGCGCGCGCGTGCCGGGGAATGCCCAGGCCCGTGGAGGCGTTGCCCTGCGGGTCCAGGTCGATGATGAGAACCCGGTTGCCGACGGCGGCGAGCGCCGTGCCCAGGTTGATCGCCGTGGTCGTCTTGCCGACCCCGCCCTTCTGATTGGCGACGGCGATGATGCGCGGGCCGGCCGGGGCCGGGCCGGATGGCCCGGCGGCCGGTTCATGCGGCGCGGGGCCGGTGCCGGCGTCGAAGGGGGACTCAGCCATGCCGCTTTTCCAGGTCCTCGATCAGGAGAATGACGCCCTCGGCATCGCTTGCGCTGGGCGTTTTGGTGACCCGCATCTTCCAGGTTTTTTCCGATTCGGTCAATTCCGCATCGGCCCCCCTGCCCTTTAAAAACAGAAGTTTTCCACCGGTTTTCAACAGGTTTTCCGCAAGGTCGAGGAGTTTCGGCAGGGGTGCCAGGGCGCGCGCGGTGACGACGTCGTAGGGCGCGGCCTCGCGTCCGGCGACCTCTTCGATGCGCCGGTTGAGGATGCGGGCATGGGCGCCCATCAGGCGGTTGGCTTCGCGCAGGAAGGCGGCCTTGCGGGCGTCGCTCTCGACCAGGTCGAGGCCGCCCCCCTGCCCCTCGCCGACGCCCATCGCCGCCAGGACCAGGCCCGGCAGTCCGGCGCCGGAGCCGAGATCGCAGACGCGGACGGGCGGCACCGGCATCAGCGCCGCGAGCTGCCCGCAGTCGAGCACATGGCGGCGCCAGACCTCGGCGACGGTGGCGGGGCCGATCAGGTTGATGCGTTTCTGCCACTTTGCCAGGGCGGCGACATAGGTTTCGAGCCGCGCCCGGGCGGCCGCGCCCGCGGGCCCCTGCAGGGCGAGGGCCCGGGCGACGTCGTCCGGCATGCGGGCAGCGGGTTCGGACGGCGAGTGTTTCACGTGAAACAACGGGTCCGGTCGGCGAGCCCTGTCACGCGCTCAGGCGCGCGTCGCGGCGCTTCACATGGGCGAGCAGGATGGTGAGCGCCGCCGGGGTCACGCCCGGCACGCGGGCGGCCGCGCCGAGCGTCGCCGGGCGGGCCTGCTTCAGCTTCTCGCGCGCCTCGTTGGACAGGCCCGGGACGGCGTCGTAGTCGAGGGCCGCCGGCAGGGTCAGGCCCTCGTCGCGGCGGAACGCGCGGATGTCCGCCTCCTGACGCACCAGGTACTGGCTGTAGCCCGCCTCGATGGCAAGCTGGTCGAGGATGCCGGGGCGGACCTCCGCGATCTCGGGCCAATGGCCGGAAAGGTCGCGCGCCGTGACGCCGGGATAGGACAGCAGCGTCCAGGCGCTGCGCCGGGCGCCGTCCCGGTTGACGGCGAAGCCGGCGCTGGCGAGCGCGGTGGGGCTGTCCTCCAGGCGCTCCAGCAGGCGGCGGCCGAGCGTGAGAGCCGTCTGCTTGGCCGCGTAGGCGCGGGCGCGCGCGGCGCCGACGCAGCCGACGCCCATGCCGCGCGGCGTCAGCCGCTGGTCAGCGTTGTCGGCGCGCAGCTTGAGCCGGTATTCGGCGCGCGAGGTGAACATGCGATAGGGCTCGCGGGTGCCGAGGGTCACCAGGTCGTCGATCATCACGCCGATGTAGGCGTCGGCGCGGTCGAGCACGAACTCCCGCGGCGGACCGTCCGCACCCCCCGCCCCGGCCCGCAGCGCGGCGTTGACGCCGGCCACCAGGCCCTGCGCCGCCGCCTCCTCGTAGCCCGTGGTGCCGTTGATCTGCCCGGCCAGGAACAGGCCCGGGACGCGGTGGGTTTCCAGGGTCGGCGTGAGCTGGCGCGGGTCGACGAAGTCGTACTCGATGGCGTATCCCGGCCGCAGCATGGCCGCGTTTTCCAGGCCCGGGATGGTCTTCAGCATCGCCGCCTGCACCTCCTTGGGAAGCGAGGTGGAGATGCCGTTGGGATAGACCGTGGGATCGTCCAGGCCCTCGGGCTCGAGGAAGATCTGGTGCCGTTCGCGCCCGGCGAAGCGCACCACCTTGTCCTCGATGGACGGACAGTAGCGCGGGCCGGTGCTTTCGATCTGCCCGGAATACATGGGGGCGCGGTGGATGTTGGCGCGGATCAGGTCGTGGGTCGCCGGCGTGGTTTCCGTGATGCCGCAGGCGACCTGCGGCGTCGCGATCGCCTCGGTCAGATAGGAGAACGGCACCGGCGGGTCGTCGCCCTCCTGGGACTCCAGCCCCCGCCAGTCGATGGTGCGGCCGTCGAGGCGCGGCGGCGTCCCCGTCTTCAGGCGCCCCAGCGCGAAGCCCAGGCGCCGGAACGTGTAGCTGAGGCCGATGGCCGGCTTGTCGCCGACGCGCCCGGCGGGAATGCGGGTTTCCCCGACGTGGATCAGCCCGCGCAGGAAGGTGCCCGTGGTGATGACCACGGCGGCGGCGGCGAATTCCCGCCCGTCCGTGGCGCGCACCCCGGCAAGGCGGCCGTCGGCGCCAAACATCAGGTCGTCGGCGCCGCCCTCGGCGACGGTCAGGTTCGCCGTCTCGGCCAGGATCGCCTGCACCGCCCGGCGGTAGAGCTTGCGGTCGGCCTGGGCCCGGGGGCCCCACACGGCCGGTCCCTTTGAGCGGTTGAGCATGCGGAACTGGATGCCACCGCAATCGATGGCGCGGCCCATGACGCCGTCCAGGGCGTCGATCTCGCGCACCAGCTGGCCCTTGGCGAGACCGCCGATGGCCGGATTGCAGGACATTTCGCCGATCGTCGCGGCCTTGTGGGTAAGCAGCAGCGTGCCGGCACCCTGGCGCGCCGCGGCGGCGGCCGCCTCTGTCCCGGCGTGCCCGCCGCCCACCACGATGACGTCGAAAGTCCGGTCCATCGACCGCCTGCCCTTCAGATCCCGCCGAAACCCGTGTCCCGCCCGGCCGTCGGCC
>PFFW01000169.1 GCA_002781745.1 Rhodospirillales bacterium CG15_BIG_FIL_POST_REV_8_21_14_020_66_15 | reverse complement strand
CCGCCGCATGAGCCAGCTCAACAGCGCCATGGACATCCTGAAACGCGGCGCCGCCTGACCCTGCCCCGTGCCCGGCCGCGCGCGGCCATGCGCATCCGGGCGCGCCGGTGCGCCCCCGGAACGATCGACGCCGCCACGGCGATGCCGTGTGCAGCCAATTTCCCTTGAGGCGCGCCGCCCGTTGTGGCCTCATGCCGGCCGGGGGCGGCCAACCGCGATGGGGACAAGACGATGAGATTGAAGGATAAAGTGGCCCTGGTGACGGGCGCCGGCTCGGGCTTCGGCGAGGGCATCGTCCACCGCTTCGCCGAGGAAGGGGCGCGCGTCGTCGTCGCCGACATCGACGGGGCGGCGGCCGACCGCGTCGCCAGGGACATCCAGGCGCGCTCGTTCATCTGCGACGTCTCCAAAAACGATCAGGTCAAGGCCATGGTCGACGCCACCGTCGGCTGGTTCGGACGCCTCGATATTCTGGTCAACAATGCCGGCATCGCCCAGAAGCGGGGGCCCATGCTGGGCGTTACCGAGGCCGAATTCGACCGCATCTACGCCGTCAACGTGAAAAGCGTCTACCTTGCCGCGGTCCACGCCGTGCCGCAGATGCGCGCCCAGGGCGGCGGCGTCATCATCAACACGGCCTCCACCGCCGGCGTGCGCCCGCGCCCGAGGCTGACCTGGTACAACGGCTCCAAGGGCGCGGTCATCACGCTGACCAGGTCCATGGCGGCGGAACTGGCGCCGGACGGGATCAGGGTCTGCGCGATCAATCCCGTGCTCGGCGCCACCGGCCTGACCGCCGACTTCATGGGCGGCGACACGCCCGAACTGCGCGCACAGTTCAACGCGACCATTCCGCTCGGCCGCATGTCGACGCCCAAGGACGTCGCCAACGCGGCCCTGTTCCTGGCCTCGGACGAGGCCGAGTTCCTGACCGGCGTCTGCCTGGAGGTCGACGGCGGCCGCTGCATCTGAGGCCGCCCGCGCGTTCCCCAAGAAAAGGAAACATCCATGCCCGACAACAAGCCACGCCTGCTGGTCGCCCGTGTCTTCCCGCCCGACGTGATGGCGCGGGCCGCCCGCGACTACGACTGCGTCGTCAACGACCGGGACGCCAACTGGACGGGGGCGGACGTGATCGCCCGCGCCGGCGGCGTGGACGCCATCCTGACCAGCGCGCGCACCAAGTATCCGGCCGACGTCATCCGGGACCTGCCGGCGACCGTGCGCATGCTGGCGACCTTCTCCGTCGGCTACGAGCACATCGACATCGCCGCCGCCAAGGCGCGCGGCCTCGTGGTCAGCAATACGCCCGACGTGCTGACCGAGGCCGTCGCCGACCTGACGATCCTCCTTTTGCTGGCGGCGTCGCGCCGCGCCCGCGAGGCCTTCGAGATGCTGAGCGGCGACCGGTGGGTCAAGATCGGCGGCTGGAAACCGACCCAGTTCCTCGGCGCGGGACCGCAGGGCAAGGTGCTGGGCATCCTCGGCATGGGCCGCATCGGCCGCGCGGCGGCGGCGCGCGCGCGGGCCATGGGCATGGTCATCCACTACCACAACCGCTCGCGCCTGGCGCCCGATCTGGAACAGGGCGCCGTCTATCACGACACGCCGCAGTCGCTGCTGAAGGTGTCGCAGTTCCTTTCGATCCACTGCGAATCGACGCCGGAAACCCGGCACCTGGTCAACCGGGAAGGCATCGCCCTGATGCCGCCGGGGGCCATCGTCGTGAATACCGCGCGCGGCGACATCATCGACGACGACGCCCTGATCGAGGCGCTGGAAAGCGGGCGCCTCGCCGCCGCCGGCCTCGACGTGTTTAATGGGGAGCCCGACGTCGACAAGCGTTATTTCACGCTCAAGAACGCCTTCATCCTGCCGCACATCGGCAGCGCCACGGTGGAGACCCGCAACGCCATGGGCTTCCGCGCGCTGGACAACCTGGACGCCTTCTTCCGCGGCGCGGAGCCGCGCGACCGGTTGGCCTGAGCAGGTGCCTCCGCGTCATTCCCGCCTGCCTTCACCGAAGCGAAGCCCCGGCTTCGCGCAGGCAGGCGAATGCGGGAATCCACACCTTTTCTCAAGTCAGGGCCGTTTTGGAATAAAGGGTGCCGACTGGGCATGAAAAACCGCCCGGGGCCGGGGCCCGCGGGCGGTTTTCACTGTTTTCCCAGGGGAGGAAAGCGGCCGGTCTATTCCCTGTTGCCGAAGAACTGCAGCATGAAGATGAACATGTTGATGAAGTCCAGGTAGAGCGTCAACGCGCCCATGATGGCCTTCTTCTCGTGCACTTCCGAATGGTCGCCCTCGGCGTAGATCGCCTTGATGCGCTGCGTGTCGTAGGCGGTCAGGCCGGCGAAGATCAGCACGCCCAGCACCGAGATCACGAAGTGCAGGCCCGTCGACGCCAGGAAGATGTTGACCACCGAGGCGATCAGGATGCCGATCACGCCCATGATCAGGAACGTGCCGAAACCGGAAAGATCCTTCTTGGTGGTGTAGCCGTACAGCGACAGGCCGGCGAAGGCGCCCGCGGTGATGAAGAACACGCGGACGACGCTGACGCCCGTGAAGGCAAGGAAGATATAGCTGAGCGACAGGCCCATAAGGGCCGCATAGACCCAGAACACGGTCTGCGCGGTCGACGCCTTCATGGAGTGGATGCGCGCCGCGAGGAAGAACACGAAGCCGAGCGGCGCCAGCATGACGACCCAGCGCAGCGCCGTGCCGTGGATCACGTTCATCAGCTCGCCCGAGGTCGAGGCGGCGAACGCCACGGCGCCGGTGAGCGCCAGGCCGATGCACATGTAGTTGTAGACGCGCAGCATGTAGCTGCGCAGGCCGACGTCGATGCCGGCGTCCGCCGCCTGCGCATGATCCATGCGCGCGGTCTGCAGCCGGAACCTGTCGTTCGGACCCATTGCCATTGAAGTTCTCCTTCTTAACTTCCCGATCGGGAAGCCGTCCTTGTGATGCCGGTGGGCTTCCCGGTGAAACCTGTGAATATCCCTGCGCCTAATATGGCAGTGAATCGCGAAAATTCAACTGGTTCCGGGGGCGGTCACGCAGGAATCACAAAAGCCGCCGTCACTGGTTCCGCAGGTGCGGCATGGCTTTCTGCCCCATGGCCCGCCAGGTCCCGTAGAGCCCCATGAGCAACGTCACGGCGAGGCAGAACAGCGCCGTGGAGAGCGCCGCCGGAGCGTCGAAGGCCCAGTCGCTGTTCATCAGGTGGACGACGATGCCCCAGGCCGCCGCCGTGCCGACGCCGGCGCCGACGATGGCGGTGAGCAGGCCGAGGGCGCCGTATTCCAGCAGATAGCCGCCGAGCACGCGGCCGCGGCCGGCGCCCAGCACCTTGAACACCACGGCGTCATAGACCCGGCGGCGGTGGCCCGCGGCGATGGTCCCGGCCAGCACCAGCGCGCCGGCGGCGATGGTGACGGCGGCGACCCCGCGCACGGCCCAGCTCACGCCCTCCATGATGCGCGCCGCGGCCTCCAGGGCCTCGCGCACGCGGATGGCCGAAACGTTGTGGAAGCGGTCGGCGACCGCGCGCTCGACGGCGTCCTCGGCGGACGCCGGGGCCTCGACGGCGGCGACGTGGCTGTGCGGAGCGCCCTCCAGCGTGCCCGGCGCGAAGATGATGGCGAAGTCGAAGCGCAGCGACCGCCAGTCGATCTCGCGCAGGCTGGCGACCGTCGCCGTAATCGGCCGCCCCAGGACGTTGAGGGTAAGGGTGTCGCCGAGCCCGATGCCGAAGCCCCTGGCCAGGTTGGCGTCGAGGGAAATCAGCGGCGGCCCGGAATAATCGGCGGGCCACCACTCACCGGCGACGATCGCGCTGGCCTCGGGGCGCGTCGCCGCATAGGTCAGGGCGCGGTCGCCGCGGATCGCCCATTGGCTGTCGGCGGCGATCTCGACCTGGTCCACGGGCCTGCCGTCGATCCGCGTGATGCGCCCGCGCAGACTGGGGACGCGCCGCAGGTTGGCGGTGCCGTCGACGGCCGTGACGGCGGCGTCGAAGGCCGCCACCTGGTCCGGCTGGATGTCCAGGAAGAAAAAGGCGGGGGCGCGTTCAGGCAGGCGCTCCGTCACCTGACGGGTCATGTTGGCGTCGATCAGGGCGACGGCGACCAGCACGGCCAGACCCAACCCCAGGGACGTGACGACGCTGGGCACCATGCTGTCGGGGCGGCCCAGGTTGGCGACCACCAGGCGCAGCCGCGCGCCCGGCGGGCGCTTGCACGCGCGGGCCAGCCGCCCGACGGCCCAGGCGGCGCCGCGCAGCACGGACAGGAACAGGATCGCGCCGCCGACGAACCAATAGGCGAACCAGCGGTCGCCGGCCGTGGCGACGGTGAGGGCCGCCAGCGCCGCGCCGCCGAGCCCGATCAGGACCAGGTATTCCGTGCGCGGCCGGCGGCGCGCCGGGGCCACGCGGTCGCGGAACAGGTCGCCCGCGCGCACCTCGCGCGCGCGGGCCAGCGGCCACAGCGCGAAGGTCACCGCCGACAGCAGGCCGAACGCCGCCGCCGTTGCCAGGGCCGTCGGGTGGATTCCGGGCTCCGGCGCCACGGGCAGAAGGTGGCCGAACGTGACCACGCCCAGCCACGGCAGGGCCGCCCCCAGGGCCAGGCCCAGCGTCACGCCGACGGCGGCCAGGATCAGCACCTGGATCAGGTAGACGGCGAAGATCAGGCGGCCGGCGGCGCCGATGCACTTCAAGGTCGCGATGGTTGCCGCCCGCCGGTCCAGGTATCCGGAGACGGCGTTGGTGATGCCGATGCCGCCGACCAGCAGGACCGTCAGTCCGACGAATCCCATGAACAGGCTCAGGCGGTCGACGAAGCGGCGCACGCCGGGCGCGGCCTCGTCCGCCGCGCGGATGCGCCAGCCGGCGTCGGGAAAGCGCTCCTTCAGGTCCTCGATGAAGGCCGGGACCGAGACGCCCCTGGGCAGCAGAAGGCGGTGGTGATAGCGGATCTGGCTGCCCGGCTGCACCAGCCCGGTCGCCGGCAGGGCGTCCCTGGAGATCATCAGGCGGGGGCCGAAGGAGAACACGCTGGCGACGCGGTCCGGCTCCTTGACGATGACGGCCCGGATCGCGAACTCGGCCTCGCCGACGCGCACCCGGTCGCCGGTCTTGAGGCCCAGGCGGGTCAGCAGGTTGCCGTCCACCGCCGCGCCCCAAACGCCGTCCCGCGCGGCGAGGATGCCGGGGAGCGGCAGCGCCGGATCCGTGACCAGCGACCCCGCCAGGGGATAGGCGCCGTCGACGGCCTTCAGTTCGGCCAGCGAGCGCCGCGCCTTGGGGTCGAGCGGCCGCGCCATGGTGCGCATCTCGATAACGTCCGACCGCGCGCGGGATTTTCCGGCGAGCCAGGCGAGCTGTTCCGGTTCCGCCGCGCGATGGGTCAGGCGCAGGTCCACGTCGCCGCCCAGAAGCTTCACGCCGTCGCGGTCGAGCCCGGCGACGAACGAGCGCGACAGCGACCCCACGGCGGCGATGGCCGTCACCCCCAGCACCAGGCAGGCGAGGAAGATGGCGAGGCCGCGAAACCCGGGGCCGGGACCGCCCGCGAGGTCGCGCCAGGCGATGCGGCAGGAGAGGGCCAGGCCGCTCGCCACGGCGGTCAGTCCCCGGCCTGGCGGAGCGCCGGCCGGTCCTGGGCGACCAGGCCGTCGCGGATGGTCAGCATGCGCCCGCAGCGTTCGGCCAACGATCTTTGGTGGGTGACCAGCAGCAGCGTCGTGCCCTCGCGCGCGTGCATGCCGAACAGCAGGTCGACGATCTGGTCGCTGGTGTGTTCGTCCAGGTTGCCCGTCGGCTCGTCGGCCAGCAGCAGCCTGGGCGATCCGGCGAAGGCGCGGGCCAGCGCCACGCGCTGCTGCTCGCCGCCGGAAAGCTGGCCCGGATAGTGGCCCGTGCGGTGGGACAGGCCGACGGCGGCCAGTTCCTCGGCCGCGCGCGCGAAGGCGTCCTTGCGCCCGGCGAACTCCAGCGCCACGGCCACGTTCTCCAGCGCCGACATGGTCGGGATCAGGTGGAAGTCCTGGAACACGATGCCCAGGTTCTCGCGGCGGAAGCGCGCGAGGCCGTCCTCGTCCAGGACCCCCAGGTCCTGGCCCGCGACCTCGACGGTCCCGCCGGTCGCCTGCTCCAGGCCGCCGACGACCATCAGAAGGGACGTCTTGCCCGACCCCGAGGGGCCGACGATGCCCACCGTCTCGCCCTGGCCTACGGTCAGGTCGATACCGCGAAGGATATTGACCTCCCCGGCTTCGCTCTCCAGGGTAAGGCGCAGGTCCCGTGTGCGCACCGCGGGCGGGGCGGTACGGGCGGCGGCCGCATCCAGGGGTGCGGTCATCTACGAAGTTCCATTCCGGTAGTCATTCATGGATCCCATCAATTCGCATCGCGCGGCAAGTCTTACGGACGGGGCGGACCGGGCCGTGTCCTCGGATCGTCCGTCGTCCCAGGGATATGTGGCGTTTTCAAGGCTTGTCAACGCGGCGGCCCTGGCGCTGGCGGTCCTGCTGTCGGCCGTCCCGCCGTCCGGCGCGGCCCAGCCGCTGCGCCTGCTGGTGCTGGGCGACAGCCTGACCGCGGGTTACGGCCTGGCCGCCGAGGACGCGTTTACGGCCCGGCTCGGCGCGGCGCTGAAGGCGGCCGGGCGCGACGCCACGGTGCTGAACGCGGGGGTGTCCGGCGACACCACCGCGGGCGGCCGCGCGCGCATCGGCTGGGCATTGGCGGACAGGCCCGACGCGGTGATCGTCGAGCTTGGCGCCAACGACGGCCTGCGCGGCCTCGACCCCCGGGCGACCCGGGACAACCTGGACGCCATCCTCGCGACGGTGCGCGCGGCGGGGCTTCCCGTCCTGCTGACCGGCATGCTGGCGCCGCCCAATCTGGGCCGCGACTACGCCGAGGACTTCAACGCCGTCTATCCGCGCCTGGCGGAAAAGCACGGCGTGCCGTTCTATCCCTTCTTCCTGGCGGGCGTGGCGGCCAGGCCGGAATTGAACCAGGACGACGGCATCCACCCCAACGCGAAAGGCGTGAAGGTGATCGTCGAGCGCATCCTGCCCTACGTGCTGGACCTTCTGGCGCGGGCGGGCGAGCGGGCCGACCGGTCATGAGCGGCTTCAAACACGCCCACGCGGGGGGCGGCGACTGGGCCGAGATCGCCCGCGACTGCGCCCGCCAGCTCGGCCCCATCCCCGAGAACGCCAACCTGGGATTCCTCTACGTCACCGACGCCTTGGCCGACGACATGGCCTCGATCCTCACCTTCCTGCGCCAGACCTCGGGCGTCGAGGACTGGGTCGGCACCGTCGGCCTGGGCATTTGCGGCGGCGCGCAGGAATACCATGACGAGCCGGCGGCGGCGGTCCTGCTGGGCGCCTTTCCCGAGGATTCGTTCCGCGTCTTCCCGGTGCTGCGCGGCGGGCTCGGCGACATGCCGGCGGCCGTGCGCGGCTGGGTCGACGGCGGCGCCGCGCCGTTCGCCGTGGTGCACGGCGATCCCCACAACGCCCGCCTGCCGGACGTCCTGGAGGAAGCGGCGGCGGGTCTGTCGTCGTTCCTGGTCGGCGGCCTGACGGCGTCGCGCGGCGGCGGCCCCCAGGTCGCCGGCGGCGTCACCAAGGGCGGCGTGTCGGGCGTCCTGTTCGCGTCCCAGGTCCAGGTCGCGACGGGGCTCAGCCAGGGCTGCACGCCCGTCGGCGAGCCGCGCCTGGTGACCGAGGCCGAGGACAACATCATCATGTCCATCGACGGCAAGCGCGCGCTCGACGTCATGAAGGGCGACATCGGCGAGCTTCTCGCCCGCAACCTGGAACGGGTCGCGGGGTACATCCACGCGGCCTTTCCCGTGCCCGGATCGGACACGCGCGACTATCTGGTGCGCTCGCTGCTGGGCATCGACGTGGAGCGCGGCTGGGTCGCCGTCGGCGGCGAGGTCGAGGCCGGCGACCGCGTCATGTTCGTGCGCCGCGATCCCATCTCGGCCGAACAGGACCTGGTCGACATGGTCAACGGACTGAAGGCGCGCCTGCCCTCGAAGCCCCGGGGCGGGCTCTATTTCTCCTGCGTCGCGCGCGGCCCCGGCATGTTCGGCGCCCCCGGAAAGGAAATGGCCCTGATCGTGGAACGCCTGGGCGACTTCCCCCTGGTCGGGTTCTACGGCAACGGCGAGATCTCCAACGCGCGGCTCTACGGCTACACGGGCGTGCTGGCGTTGTTCCTGTAGCGCGCGGGTTCCGCGAATCGGCGCCCGTCCCGCTCCGCGCCCGCCGTCCCTGCCATGATGGTGACGCATTTCGTTTCCAGCCTGCGTCCCGGAATGCGGCGTGGTCCGGCGCTTCGCCCGTTCGCGGGCGCGTGCGTCTGGACTTCTTCCGGACCTCGCCATACAAGCGAACGAGGGAACGGCGTCGTTTGTTCCGGGAGCCACCGCCAGCCAGGGAGGACGCGTCATGCGCCTTTTCGTCGGATTGGACCTGCCCGAAGACCTCCGCCTCACCTTGGCCGGCCTGCGCGCGGGCATCAACGGCGCCCGCTGGATGGCGCCCGGCAACTTCCATATCACGCTGCGCTTCATCGGCGAGGCCGACCGCCACCAGGCGGCGGACCTGGACGACGCGCTGGCCGACATCGACGCGCCGGCCTTCGACCTCGCCTTCGGCGGGGTCGGCAGCTTCGCCTCGCGCGGGCGGCTGCGCGCCATCTGGGCGGGGCTGCAGCCGTCTGGCGCGCTCAACCACCTGCACGACAAGGTGGAGCGCGCGTCGATCCGCGCCGGCTTCGCCGAGGAACAGCGCAAGTTCAAGCCGCACGTGACCCTGGCCCGCCTCAAGGGCACGCCGGAGATCGCCGCCCGAAGGTTCCTCGAGGACCACGCCGGGTTCACGTCCCGGCCGTTCACGGTGGAACGCTTCGTGCTGTTCGAAAGCACCCTGGGCGGCGAGGGCGCGCATTACACGCCGATCTGCAAATATCCGCTGGGGTCCTTCGATTACGAGGACTACGCGGACCTGGCCGAGGACTATGCGGACAGCGAGGTCTAGATGTGATGTCTCAGGAGGTTGTCCATTCGGTCCTTCCTTGGAAACGGATGCTTCAACAACATCAGCTTCCTCGGTTCGGGCCGAATGGACAACCTCCTGAGACATCACATCTAGACCCCCTTGATGAGGTCCGGCAGGCGCATCATGTCGTCGAACACGCACTCGGCTCCGGCGTCCATCAGCATGCCCTGGTAGCCCGCAACCTCGCGCGCGTGGGACGCGCCCGCGAAGCCCAGCACGCGCATCCCGGCGCGCCGCGCCGCGGTGATTCCGGCGGTGGAGTCCTCGATCACCAGGCAGTCCCTGGGTTCCCGGCCCATGGCGTTCGCCGCGTGCAGGAACAGGTCCGGTTCGGGCTTGCCGCGCCGCACCATGGCGGCCGAGAACAGGTGCGGGCGGAAATAGGGCAGCAGGCCGGTGACGCCCAGCGTCGTCTCCATCTTGACGATCGGCCCCGACGAGGCGACGCAGCGGTCATGGCGCAGTTCGCGCACCATCTCAAGAACCCCGGGCATGGGCTTCAATTCGCGGGCGAAGGCCTCACGGTCCTTGACCTTCAGGACCTCGATGAAATCGTCGGGCACGTCGACCCCCTCGGCGCGCACCATGTTGACGACGTCGGTCATCCACTTGCCGGTGAAGCGTTCGCGGCACTGTCTGGCGGTGACCGGATAGCCGGCGGCCGACAACTGGCCCGCCAGCACGCGGGATGCGATCATCTCGCTGTCCACGAGAACGCCGTCACAATCGAAAATCAGCAGCATGGCGAGGATGAAAAGCCTTTGTCAGACACCGAATCGGGAAAGGGTGCGGTCGACCTGGGCCGCATAGGACCCTCCGAACAGGCGCACGTGTACGAGCAGGGGATAGAGGTTGTAAAGGGCGCATCGCGCCTCGAAGAAGCCGGGGCGGATCGGCCGCCGCTCGCCGTACCGCGCATAGAAGGCATCGCTGAAGGTGCGGAACAGGGTGGTGAAGGCAAGCTCGACCTCGGCGTCGCCGTAATAGACGGCGGGATCGATGAACGCGGCAACCCGCCCGCCGCGCGCCAGCACGTTGCCGCCCCACAGGTCGCCGTGCAGCAGCGACGGCGGCCCGGGGGCGTCGATCCAGCGGTCGAGTCGCCCGGCCAGGCGCTCGACGCGCGCCGCCGTCTCCCCGTCCAGGCGTCCGGCGTCCCGCGCCTGCCCGGCCATGGCGACGAGGCGCCGTTCGGCGAAGAAGCGGCGCCAGTCCGTATCGGGCGTGTTCGCCTGCGCCAGGCCGCCGATCACCGTGTCGAACTCCAGGCCGTAGGTGTCCGCCGTCAGGTCGTGCAGCGCCGCCACCATGTCCGCGGCGTGTTGCTCGCCGGCGCGGTCGAGGCGACCCCCGGATTCGACGAAATCCATGACCAGCAGATCCGCCTCGCAGGCGATCACTCCCGGCACGGGCAGGGCCGAGCGTTCGGCCAGGAGGCGCAGCATGCGGCCCTCGACGCCGAGGTGCGTCCCGCCCCGCGACACCTTGACGGCGGCCGCCCCGCCGCCGGCCAGACCGGCGCGGTAAAGGCGGTCGTCCGCCGTGCCGGTGCCGAGCGGCGTCAGGCCGGTGACCGCACGTCCCGTCGCCGCCCGCAGGCGGTCCGCCAGGGCGCGATCCACGGTCATGGCTCCAGGTGGGTCCTGCGGATGTGCTCCAGAAGGCCCCTGGACGCGGCCTCGATCATGTCGAGCACCATTTCGAACCCGTCGCCGCCGCCGTAATAGGGGTCCGGCACCTCCAGGATGTCGAGGTGCGGCGCGAAGGACAGGAGCATGTGCAGGCTGTCCTCCCGCCCCTTGGGCGCCAGCGAGGCGAGCACCGCGTGGTTGCGCCGGTCCATGGCAAGCAGGTAGTCGAAGGCGTCGAAGTCCGCGATCCGCACCTGGCGGCCGCGCAGGTCCGAAAGATCGACGCCGCGGCGGCGGGCGGCGGCCTGGGCCCGGCGGTCCGGCGGCTCACCCACGTGCCAGGCCCCGGTACCGGCGGAATCGGCGCCGATCACGCCGTCCAGGCCCTCGGCGCGGACCAGGTGGCGGAACACGCCCTCGGCGGTGGGCGAGCGGCAGATGTTGCCAAGGCAGACGAACAGGACGTTGACGCGGGGATTGACGGGGACGTTGACCAGGGCCGGACCCTCTTCCTTAATTGGGTGCAGGAAAAATCATCGGCGCAGATTAGCGCGCGGCGGGGAGGCGCAACAACCATGCCCGGGGCATCATCAGGCGGCCACCCGCCCATCGTCGTGCTGACGGGGGCGGGCATCTCCAGGGAATCGGGGCTCGCCACCTTCCGCGACCCGGACGGCATCTGGGCGCGCTTCCGCATCGAGGACGTGGCGACGCCCGAGGCCTATGCCCGCGATCCGGAACGCGTGCTCGCCTTCTACAACGCCCGGCGCCGGGGCATGACGGCCGACGACGTGCGGCCCAATGCGGCGCATCTGGCGCTGGCGCGGCTCGAGGCCGAATGGCCCGGCGGCGTGACCGTGGTGACCCAGAACATCGACGACCTGCACGAACGGGCGGGCAGCCGGAACCTGATCCACATGCACGGGGAGCTTCTCAAGGCGCGCTGCACCTCCTGTCCCGACGTCAGGCCGTGGCGCAACGACATCCGGGTCGACCATGCCTGCCCGGCCTGCGGCGCCCTGGGCGCCCTGCGCCCCCATGTCGTGTGGTTCGGCGAGATTCCGCTCGGCCTCGACGCCATCGACACGGCGCTCGGCGCCTGCGGCCTGTTCGTTTCCATCGGCACGTCGGGCAACGTCTATCCGGCGGCCGGCTTCGTGCGGCAGGTTCGGATGCTGGGCCGCGCCCGGGCGGTCGAACTGAACCTGGAGCCCAGCGAGGGCGCGACCCTGTTCGAACGGGCGCGCTACGGCCCGGCGTCCGAGACCGTGCCCGCCTTCGTCGACGACCTGCTGGCGCGGGGCCTGGCCGCGGCCGGGTAGGCGCGGGGACGTCAGCGTCAGCCCTCGTCCACCAGACGCACGCCGTCGAACGCCTCCAGCTTCTCGTTCTCGATGATCTGGTTGAGGATCGTGCTGTAGGTATTTGGAATTTCCGAATACTGGGTCAGGCGCGTCGCCAGATGGCGGGCGTCCGGGTCACGGCCGAGGGCGCGCATCTTGGCGCGCGCGCGGCGGAAATCCAGATAGGCCGGATGGGTGTTCAGGTTCAGCAGGTAATGGCCGACGCCCTCGCTCAGGTCGGCGTACTTCACGACCTTGAACCCGACGGCCTTTTCCGGGGACAGCCCCGGAGCGTCCGGGTCGTAGGTGCGCGTGCCGAACAGGTTGTTGGCCTTGCGGGCGAAGCGCGACGTGCCCCAGCCGCTTTCCAGCGCCGCCTGGGCCAGCACCATGGAGGCGGGAACGACGTCGACCCGCCGGCGCAGCGTCGTCAGGTCGCCCACGGCGACCTTGTACTTCTCCCAGATGTATTCGGGCACGTCCGCGGCCTTGCCCGCGACGTGGTGGCGTTCGCGGCGGATGCGTGCATTCTCGCGCGCCACCAGCGGCAGGGTGATCTTGAGGAAGGTTTCCTTCTTCGCCGTCGGATCCAGGCCGTCCAGGTCGGCGTCGATGCGCGCGGCGAAGGCGGCGGGCACCACGCCCGTGGCCCGCACCTTGTCGAGGGAAACCGCGTGCAGGGGGTCGTGGATGCGGGTGGTGCGGGCGGCGGTCTGCTCGGCGGCCTGGCGGCGCAGGTCGCGGTCGGCGTGGTCGAAGGAAACCCCGGCGGTGGCCAGGGCCGCCGCCGCCAACAGGCCGGCCGTGGCGGTCCAGCGCGCCGACGTCAGTCGCTGTGGGTATGTGCTCATGGTCATCACTTCCTGAGTGCCTAAATGTTATCCGCCTACGGGCGTTGCAAGACCTTGTCGGCATCGCAATCCTTGGACGTGCGACTTCTGTTACCCATTCAAAGGGTACGGGAACAGGGCCGTAAAGGGGCCATTCCGTGGCAATCGCGAACAGTCGCGGCGCCCGGCACCCCTCCCGTCAATGGCCGGACGGCCTGCCGCAGGGTTCGAGCGACAGCAGATAGGCGACCAGGTCCGCGCGCACCTGGGGATCCTTGACCCCGTCATAGGTCATTTTCGTGCCGGGCACGGTTGCCAGGGGATCGGCCAGGAAGCGGCCGAGCGTTTCGCGGGTCCACACCAGGCCCGAGGCCTTCATGGCGTCGGAGTAGGCGAATCCCGCCACGCCGCCCGCCCGGCGACCGCCGATGCCGCAATGACGCGGGCCGACCCGGTCGTAGGCGACGGCGTGACAGGCCAGGCAGCGGCCGTAGGCCGCCGCGCCGCGCGCCACGGCGGCATCGGTGCCGCCGGCCGTTGCGGCGCCGGACGCAAGGACAAGGCCCGCCACGAGAAGGGCGGCGGCCCCCTCCCGAAGGAGAGAGCCGCCGGCCCGCGCGGGCGGGGATGACGGAAACGCCGCGCTCACGATACGAACGCGCCCGGCACCGGGTTCTGGCCCAGGGCATTGCGCAGCACCGCCCAGTGCATCGCCTCGTCGCCCAGGATGCTGGCCGCGGCCTTGGCCAGGGCGCGGTCCTTGAACAGGGGCACCGCGCCCAGATAGGCGCTGACCGCGCCTTTCTCCAGGCCGGCGGCGAAGGCCAGCACGTCGTTCTGGGACTTCAGGGTGTGCAGGGGAAAGTCGTACCTGGCCTTCGCGTCGACCGGCGCGCCGCCCAGCTTGCGCACGGTCTTGGCGAGGACGTCCGCGTGCTCCTTGTGGTGTCCCTGGAACTGCACCGCCAGGTCGAGGACGGGTTTCTGCAGCAGGCCGCTCTCGGCGCCCGCCTGGTAGGCGGCGATCGCCTCCAGTTCGGCGCCCAGCGCGGTGTTCAGGATGTTGATGTCGGCCTCGCCGGCGCTGCTGCCGGCGGCGGCCGTCTCGCATCCGGCCAGCACGGCCACGGCGGCGGCCGACAGGGTCAGGGTGCCGGCGCCTTGCAGGAAGCTGCGGCGGGGCAGAACGATGCCGGAGTCCGCGGGCTGCGGGGGTGTTTTAAGGTCGGTCATGTCAGTCTCCTTGCGTTTGACGGTTGGGTGGGTAGGGATGGCGTCCGGGCAAGCGAGGGGCGTTGGCGCCCGACCGGGCGCCCGGAAACCGGGGGAATGGGACGTCGGTTTGCTAGTCGGGCCGGGCGGTCAGGCGGTCGAGGACCCGGCTGACGATGCGGTCGCATCGCGCGCCGGCGAACGGATGAGTGTCCTGCAGCGCCGCATGGACGTCCCGGTCAAGCAGGTCGCGCAGGCGGGCCCGCGCGCGGTGAAAGCGCGTCTTCACGGTGGCCGCCGGAATGTCCAGCGTTTCCGCGGTTTCCTCGACGGAGAACTCCTCGATGCCGCGCAGCACGAACACGGTCCTGAACTCTTCGGGCAGCCGGGCGATGGCGGCTTCCAGGTAGCGGCGGATCTGCGCCCGCGCCGCCGCCTGCTCCGGCGTCGTGGCCCGGGGCACCAGGCCGCCCGACGGTCGCAGGTGGGCGGCCATGGAAATCACGTTCTCCACGGTATCCAAGGGTTCGGTCATTCGGGTCTTCCTGCCGCGGTTGTGCACTTCGTTGAGGGCGATCCGGATCAGCCAGGTCGACAGCCGGGCGCGCCCGTCGAACCCGGCGATCGAGCGGAACGCCTTCACATAGGTCTCCTGGATCACGTCCTCGGCGTCGGCGTCGCTCGGGACCAGGTTGCGGACGAACCGGTAGAGGAGCCGGTTGTGCGCCCGCATGACCGCCTCGAACGCCGCGTGGTCGCCGGCGCGCGCCCGCTCGACGACGGCGGGCGTCATCGTGACGTCTTTGTGATCCTGCTTCCCGGCTGTGTGCATTGAAATCCGTCCCTGAGGGGTTAACTGTGTCTGGTCGTTGGACGCGGTTCGGCGCGAAAAGGTTCCCGCAGTCATTCAAATCATGCGCGGGGACCCGGATCGCAATGAAATTCATCGGCCTGCAAGCGGGAGATGCGGCATGGCAGCGGACGATCTCGGAACGGTACTTGAACGGGTCCGCGCCTGCCGGACCTGCGCCGGCCACCTGCCGCTGGGGCCCCGGCCCGTGGTGCGCATGGCGCCGTCGGCGCGCGTTCTCATCATCGGCCAGGCGCCGGGCACCAGGGTCCATGCCTCGGGCGTGCCGTGGGACGACAAGTCGGGCGAGCGGCTGCGCGACTGGCTGGACCTGGGCCCCGACGCGTTCTACGACGAGACGCGCGTCGCCATCATGCCCATGGGGTTCTGCTATCCCGGCCGCGACCCGCGCGGCGGCGACAACCCGCCGCGCCCGGAATGCGCGCCGCAATGGCACGGCGTCCTGCGCGCCCTGCTGCCCGAGGTGAAACTCACCCTGCTGGTCGGCGGCTACGCCCAGAAGTACCACCTGGGCGACCGCAACCGCGCGACGATGACGGAAACGGTCGCCGGCTGGCGCGACTTCCTGCCCGATTTCCTGCCCACCCCGCATCCCAGCTGGCGCACCACCCATTGGATGAAGAAGAACCCCTGGTTCGAAGCGGACCTGGTGCCCGAATTGCGGCGCCGGGTCGCCCAAGCCCTCGGCTGATCCCGCCGGGGCCTTGACGTCAGGGGCCCGGTGCGCCATGCTTTCCCTCGATAAGTTCATCCGCTTGAACTTGTTTTGCTGACTCTCCGGGGAACGACGGGACGGTATCCCTTGGAACAGATCGCCGCATCGGACATCCTGCGCCGCCTGGAATTCGACAATCCCTGGTGGGCCTTCCGCTCGGGCACGCGGGTGCGCTTCCGCCATCCGCCGCAGCGGGGGTTCGCGCGCGACTTCGCGGCCCGCGCCCTCGCCGGCGACCTGAACCTTCCGCTGATCGTCGCCGGACCGCCGGCGGCGGGCAAGACCATCGTGCTGCGCCAGACCCTGGCCGCCGTGGTGCGCGCCGGCGTCTCGCCCATGCGCATCGCCTATCTGGCCCTGGGGGCCCCGGTCTTCGCGGGGGAGGACCTGGCGGGCCTCGCCGACCGGGTGCTCGACCGCTTCGTCTATGGCCGCGACGAGAAGGTGTTCCTGTTCATCGACGACCTGGACTATGCGGTGGACGGCGTGCGCCGGCTGGCGGCCCTGCAGGCGCGCCTGCCGAACGCGCGGCTGATCGCCGGCCTGTCGTCGGGAGCACCCCGCCTGACGCCGGGCCGCGCGGAGGTCGACGGGGGCGCTGTCGAGGTCCGCGTGCTGCCGCCGCTCACCTTCGCCGAATTCATGGGGTTCCGGCGCACGGACGCGGGGCTCGGCGGCGTCCTGCCGGAGGCCGGCGCGTCCCTCGCCCTCGACGCCGGGCGCATCAAGGCCGTCAACGACGAGTTTGCGCGCTACGTCGCCTTCGGCGGCTTCCCGTCCGGCATCGCCGCCAAGCGCGAGGACGAGGCGCCCCCGGCGCTGGTGCGCGACGCCCTGCTGGCGGACGTCCTGCACCGCGACCTCGCCGCCTTCGCGGGCGTGATCGAGCCCAGGGAACTCGGCCGCCTGTTCGCGGTGCTGGCCCGCAACACGGGCGCCGAGGCCGCCATCGAGGATCTGGCCAAGGCCACGGGCGTCGCCAAGAACACGCTGCGCAAGTACCTGGATTTCCTCGAAGGCGCCTTCCTCATCCGCCGGGTGCCGCGCCTCAACCGCGACGGCCGGCCGTTCCAGCGCCAGGTGCTGTTCAAGGTCTATCTGACCTCGCCGACCCTCTACACGGCGCTGTTCGGCCCCGTGGCGCCCGGTGCGCCCGGCTACGCGCGCCTGGTGGAAACGGCCGTGGCCGCGCAATGCTTCGCCACGGGCCTGGCCGACCGCCTCGCCTATGCCAGCTGGAAGGGCGGGCGGATCGACCTGATCCTGCTGGATGCCCCCGACGGCCGCCCGGAGCAGCTGTTCCAGTTCGACTGGTCGGGGGCGGTCGCCGCCTCCGCCAGGGGACCGGAAACCATGGTCAATTTCGCCGTGCGCACCAACCCGGACGCGCGCATGACCGTGCTGACCAGGGACCGCGGCGGCCCCGCGCGGCGCGGCGGGCTCGACCTCAACCTGGTGCCGGCGGCGATCCATGCCTATTGGCTCGGCACACGAAAGACCTGAGCCGCCACGCGGCGCGTTGCCGGTGTCCGATCAGCTCCCGGCCTCGGCCAGCAGCCAGTCGCGGAACGCCGTGACGGCGGTGTCGTCGCGGCGCGACGGGCGGGTCACGAAATAGCAGCCCTCGCCGCGCAGCAGGTCGCGGCGGAAGGGGGCGGCGAGCCGCCCCGCCTCCAGCGCGTCGCGCGCCTGGGCCTCGCGGGTGATGGCGACGCCCATGCCCGCCTCGGCGGCGTCGATGGCCATGGTCGTCAGGTCGAAGACCTGGCCCTGGCCGGGGTCGACCTCGGCCGTCGGCACTCCCGCCGCCGCCAGCCAGCGCGCCCAGTCGCCCCGCCGGTGATAGGTATGCAGCAGGGTGTGGTGCTTCAGGTCGCGGGGATCGGCCAGCGGGTGCGGACCCTCCAGAAGCCGCGGATGGCACACGGGGAACACGTCCTCCATGAACAGGAGGTCCGCCGTCACGCCGGGCCAGGCGCCGCCGCCGAACAGGATCGCCGCGTAGACGTCGTCCCTTCCGAAATCGATGGGCCGCCCGGTCGTCGCGATATGCACGGAAACGCCGGGGTGCAGGGCCTGGAACCGGCCCAGCCTGGGCACCAGCCAGCGGATGGCGAAGGTCGGCGTGACGTGGATGTGCAGTTCCGTCGCCCCGCGGGCGTGGGCCAGCGCCCGGCAGGCCAGGTTGATCTGGCCGAAGGCGTCGTGAAGCTGCCGGGCCAGGCGCTCGCCCTCGGGCGTCAGGCGGCGGGCGCCGCCCTCGACGAGGAACAGGCGCAGGCCCAGCCAGTCCTCCAGGTTCTTCACCTGATGGCCGACCGCCGACGGCGTGACGCAAAGCTCGTCCGCCGCCCGGGTCAGGGTGCCGAGGCGTGCCGTGACCTCGAAGGCGCGCAGCGCGTTGAGCGGCGGAACGGGATGCGCCATGGGCGGAGATTTCCTCAAATAGGGCCGGAGATTTGGTCCATTGCCGTCCTCGGACGGCGGCGTACAATACCTGCGGGAACCCGCAATGGGAACGGGCCAATCACAAACGTAGAAAATCTTGGGGTGCATCCACGATGGACATGACCGTAGAACGGTTGGGCGACAGCTTCGTCGCCCGCGTCACCGGCATCGACGCCGGCGATCTCACCAATGCCCAGGCCGCCGACCTGCACAAGGCCTATCTCGACCACAAGGTGCTGGTCATCGAGGGACAGGACATGTCCGTCGGCCAGTTCGACGCCTTCGGCCAGCTGTTCGGCGAGACCGTCGAGCATCCGGTGAAGAACTTCCTCCACCCTGAATTCCCCAAGGTCATGGTGCTGTCCAACTCGACCCGCCACGGCAAGCCCGTGGGCGTGAAGGACGCGGGCTCGTTCTGGCATTCGGACCGCTCCTACATGGAGCGCGCGGCCGACGCGACCATCCTCTATTCCGTGGAGATCCCGGACCAGGGCGGCGACACCTTGTTCGCCGACATGGAGGCCATCTACGACGCCCTGCCGGAAAAGACCAAGGCGCGCATCGACGGCCTGCGCTACGTGTCGCAGTACCGCTGGACCACCAACCGGGGCGATCCGGAATCGCGCTGGGCCATGCTGACCGAGGAGGAGCGGGAGAAGACGCCCGCCGTGGTGCGGCCCGTGGTGCGGACCCATCCGGAAACGGGGCGCAAGGGCCTGTTCGTGTTCCCCGGCGTGTCGGCGGGGGTCAAGGGCATCGTCGGCATGGAGGCGGTCGAAAGCGCCGAGCTGCTGGACGAGCTGTTCGACCACATGACCGAGCCACGGTTCCAGTTCCAGTTCAAATGGCGCGATCCCGGCACCATCGTGCTGTGGGACAAC
>PFFW01000134.1 GCA_002781745.1 Rhodospirillales bacterium CG15_BIG_FIL_POST_REV_8_21_14_020_66_15 | reverse complement strand
CTGGGAGGGGTGCCTCGCTGCAACGCGCAGAGGGGCACCCCTTCCGGCTACTGGACCGGAACGGGGTGTGACAAGGAAATCAAAATGACCGGAAAGCGCGTGATACGCCCGGCCGCGTGATCCGAGGAGCAGGAGCCTTCTTGTCCCCGGTGCTGCTGGTGCGAGGATATGCGGTCGAGACACATCTCGCCCGGATCGGTGCCGGCGCGTACGACGAGGCGGTCCGACGCGACCCGCGTGCCGCCAGTTGCCGCTGCCGACAAGGTCCAGAGCGTGTAAACCGGACATGGCGGCCCAACCTTCCTTCGCAGCCGGGCACGAACTGTGCGAGCGCCACGAAGGCGAGCGCTGTACCGGCGATGAAGATGCGTCCGCCAACTGCGGAATCGTGGCTGTCTCCGATTTGAATTGGATGGAACGATCCCTTTCGGCTGCCGTGGTCGGCCGAAAGCGATCGGTTCGACGCCAGACAGGACGGCATTGTCCTTTTGCAGCGAAGACGCCCTGACGGCCGCCGTGGAGCCAGTGCGGCGGCCTCATGGCTTTTCATGGGAAAACGCTCCCGACCTCCGGTCAATGAGGCTGCCGCACACGTTCCAGTACCGCGTGCGGGCTAAGCCGACGTACGCGGAATTCGCCGGTCTTGGTGAGGAAGAGGTCGACGGCCTTCCGGCAACCGCCGTAATCGCCATAGTCGTCGAGCACGACGATCGCGCCCGGCGTCAGCCGGTTGCGCAGCGCATCGAGGCAGTAGCGGACCGGCTCGTACCAATCGCAGTCGATGTGAGCGAAGGCCACGGGCCGTATGTCGGCTGGGTCGAGGGTGTCTTCAAAAAGGCCTTTGTGAAGGCTGACATGGACACCGTCCACCGGCAGGCCGAACGCCGTGAACGATCGGCACACCCGCTCATACAGGTTGTCGAGATAGCCGTAGTAGGGGTCGCCCCCGATGCCCGGCGAGCGACCGGAAGATATCTCCACGTAACGCTGATGGGAACGCGCGTCGTCTTCCGGGCCGGGCTGCGGAATCGTCGCGAACACGTCGTAACCGTGAAAGGTACAGCCCGCCGGACAATTCGAGGCGATCACGATTGCCGATCCACCGAGGGCGACGCCGAACTCAAGGTAGTCGCCGTCGGCGCCGTTACGCCGTACGCGTCGAAGAACCGCCTCGAGGGACAGAAGCTTGGCAGGTGAGAGATAGGTAAGGTTGTTGCCTCGCACCTTGCGGGCGAGCGGCGAGAGCCGCCCGGTGGCGAGGCGGTCACGAAGCCTATGGAGCATCGCGGTCCCCTTGTTGTCGATCCGGCGCGCCCAACACGGGACCAGCCCTTCGATCCCGGAACCTTAACCCGGGTTCCCGGTTGCGAGGCTGTGACCTTTCCGTGTGAAGTCCTATGTCCTCTTACGGTCCGTCATCCGAGCCTATCGCCGGGCTGCAGGACCTTAAGCCGCTCCAGACGGGCGGATGCCTCGGGGCTGCCCTCATCGGCACCCCAGGGCGGCATCTGCTTGTCCCGTTCGGCAACGTAGGGGCCTTCCTTGATCTCCAGCACGACCGTGCCCGGTTCCGCCACGACCACGCTGTGAAAGGTACCGGCCGGGTATTGGATCATCCGGTCACCGTCGGAGCGCAGCGGCATCCGCCGCTGCAAAACGCCGTCGTCCGAGAACATCAGCACGTCGACCGCGCCTTGGACGAGGACGACCATTTCCCAGGGTTTATCAGCATGGCGGTGGGGCGGGAAGTAGGTGTCCGGCTCGGCGGCAATCAGGAAGCGCTGGACGGGTTCGTCAAATGCGGCATGAAGGTTGCGGTGGGTCCGTCGGCGCCGTGCTTCCCTGGCCCGGACCGAAAGCGCCGCCAGATCGGCGGCAGTGATGATTTCCGGTTCCCGCATGCGGCCATGGTAACCGAAGCGGGCGGTCCGGGAAAACCGCCGTCCGCGCCCGTCACAAAAAGACCCCCGGGCGCCTTGCGGGCCCGGGGGCAGTCGGTGGGGAGGAGAAAGTCGAACAGTCAGTGGTTGTCGGCCAGTTCTTCCTTCTTCGGCGCGTTGAACACCTCGGGGTTCTCAGGCCCGTCGACCTTGATGTGGCCGGCCAGGCCCTTTTCGAGGCGGCTCAAGGCATGGTCGACGACCACGTATGTGCCCGGAACTTCGAACTTGATCTCGGCGATGGTGGCGCCGCCGGGGGCGACGGTGACGGTCTGCACGTCCTCGGTCGTCGCCTTGACGCCGCCCAGGTCGTAGACCTTGTCGAAGATCTCGCCGATCACGTGGAAGCTGGAGGTCTTGTTGGGCCCGCCGACGCCGAAGTAGAGGCGCGCCGTCTCGCCGACCTTGGCGGTCATCGGCTTGTCCTTGGTCAGGGCGCCGACCTTGCCGTTGAACACGTAGTGGGTCGGCAGCTCGTCGATCAGGCGGTCGTAGTCCTCGGTCAGTTCGCCCTGCGTGCCGATGGGCTCCTTGGTGTAGAGTTCGCCCTGCATGACGTAGAACTCCTTGTCCACCTTGGGCAGGCCGCCCTCGGGCTCGACCAGGATCATGCCGTACATGCCGTTGGCGATGTGCTGGGCTACCGTCGGCGTCGCGCAGTGATAAACGTAAAGCCCCGGCTTCAGCGCCTTGAAGGTGAAGGACTTGGCTTCGCCGGGCGCCGCGATGGTCGCCTTGGCGCCGCCGCCCGGGCCGGTCACGGCATGGAAGTCGACGTTGTGGCCGACCCAGCTGTCGTCGGCGTTCTTCATGGTGACCTCGACCGTGTCGCCGACGCGCACCCGGACCATGGGGCCGGGCACCTGGTTGTTGAAGGTCCAGAAGCGGTAGGTGCCGCCGTCGTTCAGTTCGGCCACCCGCTCGATGGTCTCCAACTCTACCTTCACGGTTGCGGGCTCGCTGCGCGTGATGGGAGCCGGGACCTCGGCCGGGTCGCGGACGATGCTCTCGGCGGCGGCGGCGGACGTCGCGCTTCCCAGGCCGATGACGGCGGCAAGGGCCAGTGCGCTTGTCGTGGCTTTCAGGAACGTTTTCATCGCAAGCTACTCCTTGTTGCTTGACGTCCAGCCGACGGCGGCTCGCTCACCGGGTCGTCGTCGCTGACCCCTGGACAATGCCCCAACACGGGACAGGGGTTTTTGCGTTGCAGCAAGTTCGCGGAAAATAGTTCCGAAACCGCCTTATCTAGGTGTAACCGCAGGCAAAAAAGAAACCGGCCCGCCCCCGCCCGAAGGCGGGAGACGGGCCGGCACCCAGGTTGCGCCCGGTTATTCGGCAGGCTGGGCGGTGACGGCCGGTGTTTCGGCGGCCGGCGCGCGCTTGCGCCTCGACCGCAGGACCAGCCCGACCGCGAACAGGGCCAGGACCGCCGCCCCGGCGCTGAACACGATGTCGCCCGGCACCCGCAGCCACACCAGGGTGTGGATCAGCTGGCTTTGCATCAGCTCGGCCGAGCGCGCGTACCACAGGCCCTCCGAGACGCTGGCCCAGGCCTGCACCACGCCGACCGGGAACAGGCTCATGACGACCATCATGGCGAGCCCGCCGTTAAGCAGCCAGAAGGCCCAGGCAAGCGGCCGGTCCGACCAGGCGTGGCGGGGAAACAGGCCGCGCAGGCAGAACAGCATCAGGCCGATGCCCAGAAGCCCGTAGACCCCGAACAGGGCGGCGTGGCCGTGGGTCGCCGTCAGGTTCAGGCCCTGCACGTAGTAGAGCGACAAGGGCGGGTTGATGAGGAAGCCGAACAGGCCGGCGCCGACCAGATTCCAGAACGCGACCGCGACGAAGAACAGGATCGGCCACTTGTAGGTCTCGACCCAGGGGGCGCGTTTGGTCAGTCGATAGGTCTCATAGGCCTCGTGGCCGACCAGGGCCAGCGGCACCACCTCGAGCGCCGAGAACACTGCCCCCACGGCGATCACGCCCGTGGTCGTGCCCGCGAAGTAGAGGTGGTGCAGGGTGCCCAACACGCCGCCCGTCAGGAAGATCACGGTGGCGAACAGCACGGCGTGGTTGGCCGTGCGGGCGCGTACCAAGCCCAGCTTTACGGTCAAAAGGGCGATGGCCGCCGTGGCGAACACCTCGAAGAAGCCTTCGACCCACAGGTGGACCACCCACCAGCGCCAGTACTCGATCATCGACAGGTGCGTGTGCTTGCCCCAGGTCAGGCCCGCGCCGTAGAACAGGCCGATGGCGACCGTCGACAGGAACAGGATGACGATCAGTGGCTGCTGGTCGCCGGGCTTGCGCAGCGCCGGCCAGAGTGCCCGGCCCATCAGCGCTAGCCACAGCATCAACCCGGCGAACAGGGCGATCTGCCACAGGCGGCCCAGGTCGACGTATTCCCAGCCCTGATGGCCGAGCCAGAAGTTGGTGTCCAGATCGAACGCCTGCTGTACGCCCAGCCACTCACCGGCCATGGAACCGACGACGACCAGGACGAGTGCGCCGTAGAGCAGGTCGACGCCGAGCTTCTGGAACTTCGGCTCGCGCCCGCCCAGCGCCGGGGCGAGGTAGAGTCCCGTGGCCAGCCAAGCCGTGGCGATCCAGAACACGGCCAGTTGCGTGTGCCAGGTGCGGGTCACCGCGTAGGGCAGGATGTCGGCCAAGGGGATGCCGTAGAAGTCATGACCCTCGACAGCGTAGTGGGCGGTGACGGCGCCCAGGGTGATCTGCGCGCCGAACAGGGCGATGACGGTCCAGAAGTATTTGGCCGTCGCCTTCATGGACGGCGTCGGATCGAGCCCGCCGAGCGGATCCTCGGCCGGGGCCCGCGGTGCGTCCTCTTGCTTGCGCGCCGAGTGCCACCAGGTCAACGCCCCGATGCCGGCGATCAGGAGCACCACGCTGGCGACCGACCAGACGACGTTGGCGGTGGACGGCGAATTGCCGACCAGTTTCTCGTGCGGCCAGTTGGCGGTGTAGGTGATGTCCTGGCCGGGGCGTTCCGTGGTCGCCGCCCAGGCCGTCCATTGGAAGAACGCCGCCAGCTTCTCGCGCCGCTCCTGGTCGGGAATGGCGCCGTTGGCGATGGCGTAGTCCTCGCGCAGGCCGGTAAGTTCGGGGTCGTTTCCGAACAGGGCGACATAATGCCCGGCGACGCGGGCGATGGCTTCGGCCCGGTCGTTCGAGACCGTGATCGTCCCGGTTGCCGGATCGTAGGTGTTGGTCCGCATCTCCGTTTTCAGGCGGTCCTTCAAGGCCGCCTGCTGTCCAGGGGTAAGGTCGTCGAACTTGGCCGCGCGGTAATCGCGCTCGGCCCAGACGTCGAGCAGGGTGACGGCTTCCCGGTGCAGCCAGTCCGCCGACCAGTCGGGCGCCAGGTAGGCGCCGTGGCCCCAGATCGAGCCGACCTGCTGGCCGCCCATGGATTGGTAGACCTGGCGGCCGGTCTGGATGTCGTCCTTGGTGTAAAGGACCTGGCCATCGGCGGAAACGACCGCCGCCGGTACCGGCGGGGCCTCGCGGTGAATTTCCCGCCCCAGGAACCCGAGGGTTCCGAAGGACGCGACGAGAATGAGGGCGAGGGCGAGCCACAGCCGTTTCAAGGAATTCGTATGCATGATGCAGCAACCTCCATGGTCGGGACCGCGGGATGAGCCCGCGGGGATCGGAGAGGCGTAGCGCAGGGGACCGGCCGGCTTGTTGCGCTGGCACAAGTTCGGCGAACTTGGCCCGGGGCAGGAGAGTCAGGGCAGCATGCCGGCCAGCGGGTCCGCGCCGATGACGAGAGGATGCAGGGCGAGCAGCGCCAGCCACAGTCCGAATGCGAGGACGAGCGGCGTCAGGGGAAGGTCGTCGAGGCGGGCGGGCGTGCGCCCCTGCAGCATGGCGCGGCCCGGCAGGATGCCGATCAGCCGCCGCCCGGGCGGCGCGGTCCACAGGTTCTTGACCGCCGCCGCCAGGGCGATCACGGCGAACGTCCCGAACAGCACGACGGCGCGTGCCGCGCCCACGTTCAACAGGTGCAGGCCCGCCCACAGGAGAATTCCCAGGGAACCCGGCGTCGCGGTCAGGCGGTAGATGCTGGCGGGCGCGTCGCCCGGTCGCTGCATGAGGCGCGCCAGGATCAGCCACAGCGCCACCGGCATGCCGAGCACGGCCGTCCACCGCGCCCAGAAGGGAGGCGTCCACAGCCAGGGCCCGTCGGCCGCCGCGCCGTAGGCGGCGACCAGCCACACGAGGACGCCGAAGGACACCAGGCTGTAGACGGCGTGGAAGCCGCGTGGGCCGAGCACGCTGATGAGGATCGGCCGCACGCGGGGTGCCGACGGCACCCAATGGGCCAGCGCCATCGCGGCCAGGGCGGCGGAAAGTTCGATCATGGCGTTGCCATCCTAGCAAACGGCGGCGGCAGGGAAATCGGTCCGGCGCAAGTTTGCGGGCGAGATTGGTACGGGCCCGCGGGAGGCATTTTGCGCACGTATTTACACCGATGCCGTGCAAGTCACAGATTTGTGTATTTAATTGTCTTTGTCATACAAGGATATAAGCCAATATCTGAGTTCTATTTATTGCGCGCACTGCCTTTAAAAAAGGAGGCTCTTCGACGTTTCATGTGGAATTGCCTCGGGAGCGAAAGGAACAACGCCCTCATACTTCGAGACGGGCCGGAGCCTGTCCTCGGGCCGCGCGACGCGCGGACCCGTGGGGCCCTCCTCAGGATGAGGATTTCTTCCCGGCCCGCCATTTTTTCCTCACCCTGAGGAGGCGGCATCGCCGCCGTCTCGAAGGGTGCGGGCCAAATACCGTTGCCGAATTCCATTTGCCGCGTCGAGGAGCCAAAAAGGAACGCTCGCCCCTTTTCCGGATATACAAATGACCAATCGCAATTCATCCGCACGGCCATCCTCTTATGACAAAAAGATCGCTCTGGTTTTGCAGGGCGGTGGCGCGCTGGGCAGCTATCAGGCCGGCGTTTACGAGGCGCTGGCCTCGACGGAATACCTGCCCGATTGGGTCGCCGGTATCTCGATCGGCGCGATCAACGCGGCGCTCATTGCCGGGAATGCGCCCGCGGACCGCGTCCCGCGCCTGCGCGAATTTTGGCAAGAGATCACGGCGCCTACCGCGTTGTGGCCTTCCAATCTGGATGGCCCGTTCGCCGCTTGGCAACAAAAGGCAAGCGCGCTGTCATCCTTGTTGTTCGGTCAACCTGGGTTCTTTGCTCCGTACGCACCGCAAGACTGGCTCTCGCCGGAAAAGCCCACCGGCTACTACGACACCAACGCGCTAAAAGGCACGTTGGAGCGGCTGGTCGATTTTGACCGCATCAACCACCCCGGGGAAATGCGCTTCAGCGTGGGCGCGGTCAATGTGCGGACCGGCCGCTTCGCCTATTTCGATAGCGAGGAAATCTCCATCCGCCCCGAGCATGTGATGGCAAGCGGCGCGCTGCCGCCGGGCTTTCCTCCGGTCGAGATCGACGGCGAATTTTACTGGGACGGCGGTTTGGTCTCGAACACGCCGCTGCAATATGTGCTGGACTATTATCCGCGCCGCAGCCGGCTGTGTTTCCAGGTCGACGTTTTCCAAGGCTATGGGAAAATTCCCGAAAATCTCGAAGAGGTAAGTGAGCGGGAAAAGGATATCCGTTATTCGAGCCGGACGCGGGTCAACACGGATGTCTTCCAGCAAAAGCACGAGGTGCGCCACGCGATCAACGAACTGCACAAGTTGCTGCCGCCGGAAATTGCACGCACTGAACAGGCCAAGCGGCTGTACGCGTTCGGCTGCGTCACCGAGATGGACATCGTCCAGCTCATCTATCGCCCGTTCGAACCTCAAGGCGCATCGAAGGATTATGAATTCAGCCGCGGGACGATGAATGACCGCTGGAAGCAGGGCCTGTCCGATGCCGCCACGACCTTGCGCGCCGCACCTTGGCTTGCGCCAAAGCCGAGAGAAGTCGGCGTGCGCGTGTTCGATGTGATGCACGACCTTCTCGTGGCGAAGAATGCGGCAACGAGGGAAGCAAAAACAACCGAAGGCGATCGAGAGAGCAAGCGGCGAACGAAGAAACACCCGTCAGAGAACTCACCGGCCAAGCAACCGTCAGCGTAACAGGCGGGATGCTCTTGAGGTGATCGCGACGGCTTTCGCGATGCCGTTTGCTTGCCCACTTTTGCCGACGACAAGATGAAGGAGATGCCGGGCTATTCCGGTATCCCCTTGATCGCCGATCTGACACGCAACCATGGCGAGGTCGTCCACGATTACCTCGTCGCATGAAACCACACGAAGGACAGGATCGACATGAGCCGTTTTAAAGACAAAGTCGCGATCGTCACCGGGGCAGCAAGCGGGATCGGCAAGGAGATCGCCCATGCCTTCGCCCGCGAGGGCGCCAGGGTTGTCATCGCCGATCTGAAGCAAGATGCCGCCGAGGCCGCCGCCGCCGAAATCGTCGGCAACGGCGGGACCGCCTTGGGTTTGGGCATGGATGTAGGCGACGAGGCCGCGGTAAACGCAGGGATGGACGCTGCCCATGCCGCCTACGGCCGGATTGATATTTTGGTCAGCAACGCCGGTATTCAGATCGTCCATCCCATCGAATCGTTTCCGTTCGCCGAGTGGAAAAAGATGCTCGCCGTCCATCTCGACGGCGCGTTCCTGACCACGAAGGCTTGCCTTAAATACATGTACGCGGCCAAGTCCGGCTCAATCGTCTATATCGGCTCGGTCCATTCCAAGGAAGCGTCGCCCCTCAAGGCCGCCTATGTAACCGCCAAGCACGGACTTCTGGGCCTGGCCAGGGTGGTTGCCAAGGAAGGAGCGGCACACAACGTCCGCGCCAACGTGGTCTGCCCGGGGTTCGTGCGAACGCCATTGGTTGAGAAGCAGATTCCCGAACAGGCCAAGGAACTCGGTATCAGCGAAGAGGATGTGGTCAAGACCGTCATGCTCAGGGAGACCGTCGACGGCCAGTTCACGACGGTGGAGGATATCGCCGAGGCCGTCCTTTACTTCGCCGGTGCCAAAACCAACGCGCTGACCGGACAGTCGCTTATCGTCAGTCACGGTTGGTGCATGGAGTGAGGCATATTCATCGGCGCACGACGGGTTCGCGACGCGGATTTCAGGCAGGTCCGTGTGACCTGTCGCCGCCGAACATGCCGTGCGGGACATCCTGCGCAATTTCGTCGCCGGAACCGGGCGTTGCCGAAGGTCCATTCCATCCCCACCTGTAAAAGGTCTGGCGCCGGCACCTGTCGCAACATCTCTGAGAGGGAGCGATACGATGACGAAGACCGCAAAGTCGCCTGCCACCGACCTGGAGAAGGCGCTTCTCAATCCGGAAGCCGCCTTCGGCACGCCCGAAGCCGTGGTCGAACACGACGGCCTGACGAAGGCGCAGAAGATCGACATCCTGCAGCGTTGGGAATACGACGCCAAGGAGACCTGCGTCGCCGTGGAGGAGGGCATGCCCGGCGGACAGAGCGATGTTCTCGGCCGCATCCTGCTGGCCCTCCACGGCCTCGGCGCCGCCCGCGACCTGGAACAGGCCGGCCCGTCGAAGCAGCACGGCGTCCCCGATTCGGCCGTGCGACCGGACTGAATCCGGGCAGGGGCGGATGGCCGCCGGCCGGCCACCATGCGTGCGGTTCGGTCCGGGAGCGTCCGAACGCGTTCAATCAAACGAGAATCCGCTTTAATATGGCCGCCGCCACACCGGAAGGATGACACCTTTGGACATGGATGCCCGGAAATCGGTTCTGCAGCGGACGGCTTTTTTCAAGAACGCCGACGGCCCCGCGCTGAGCGCCGCCGCTGAAGCCGCCGGCGAACTCGCGCTGAAGAAGGACGAGACCCTGTTTCATCAGGGTGAGGAGGCGAGCTACAGCTACCTTCTGGCCTGGGGGCGCCTGCGCCTGGATCAGACGACACCCGACGGGCGCAACGTCGTCATCCGCTATCTCGGGCCGGGAGACTTGGTCGGCACGGTCGCCGTGCTGCGCCGGAAGCCCTATCCGGCGACGCCCGTGGCCGTCGAGGACGGCATGGCCCTGTTTTGGAGCGCCGCCGCCAAGGCCAAGCTGATCGCGGAGCACCCGACCCTGGCCGCCAACGCCATCAACCTGATCGGGGGACGTCTGGAGGAACTGCAGGAACGCCTACAGGAACTGGCGACCCAGCGGGTCGAGCGGCGCATCGCCGCGACCCTCTTGCGGATGGTGCGCCAGGCCGGGCGGCGGGTCGCCGACGGGGTGGAAATTCCCTTCACCCTGTCGCGCAACGAGATCGCGGAAATGAACGCGACGACCTTGCACACGGTCAGCCGCACCCTGTCGGCCTGGGAGCAGGAGGGAATTCTCAGCGGCAAGCGGTCGTCGCATCTGGTCATCACCAAGCCCCATCGTCTTGTCGAAATCGCCGAACACGAATAGGCGCGGCGATCGCTGCGGAATTTGCGCCCGCGCAAAGACGCGCCGCGTTCGATCTTCTAGCTCTGACAAAGACTGCCGCATGCCTGGCACCGGAGGACCGAAATGAACAAGGCCGACCTTGCGAGAATGATCGTCGACGACGTGCTGACCCGCTGGCCACCCGCGGTGCGTGCCTTCAACCGGATGAAGATGGCCTGTCCGGGATGCACCATGGCGCCCTTCGAAACCGTGGGCGAGGCCTGCGCCGCCTATGGCGTGAAGGTCGCCCGCCTGGAGAGCGTTATTCGCGAAGAGCTTGACGCCGCGCCCTCACCCGTTTCCGGCCGGGGAGAGCTGCCGTGACCACGCGCATCGCCAACGCGGGCGCGATCCCGCGGTATGCGGGATGGAGCGGACCAGCGGTGTTCAGTCAAGGCTTCCGGCCGTTTTTCCTGGCGGCGGGGGTTTTCGCCGTAGCCTATGTGGCGCTGTGGGTCGCGGTGCTGTCGGGCGGCATCGCCATACGCACCGGGTTTCCGGTCACCCTGTGGCATGCCCATGAGATGCTGTTCGGCGTCATCGCCGCCGTCGTCGGCGGGTTTCTCCTGACCGCGATTCCCAACTGGACCGGGCGCATGCCGCTGCAGGGGTGGGGCCTGATCGGCCTGTTCACCCTGTGGTTCGGCGGGCGTATCGCCGTGGCTTACGGCGCCGTCCTGGATGCGCTGCCGACCGCCGCGATCGACGTCGCCTTTCTGATCGCGCTGATGGCGGTGGCGTTGCGCGAGATCGCCGTCGGGCGCAACTGGCGCAACCTGCCGGTCGTCGTCGCCATCGGTTTGCTGGCCGCGGCCAACGGCCTGACCCACGCCGAGGCGGCGGGCCTGCCGGTTCTCCATCACTTGGGACCGCGCATGGGGGTGGCCGTGATCGTCCTGCTGATCTCCCTGATCGGCGGGCGGATCGTTCCCAGTTTCACCGGAAACTGGCTCGCCAGGAACAAGCCCGATGTCCCCAGGCCGGTGCCCTTCGGTCTCTTCGACCGGGTCGTTCTGTTGGCGACGCTTGCGGCGCTGGCGGGCTGGACGGCGGCGCCGGACCACCTTGCGACGGCCTACGCGCTGATGGCGGCGGGGGCGCTCCATGTCGTCCGCATGGGGCGCTGGCGGGGGCTTCGCTGCCTGGGAGATTCCCTGGTCTGGAGCCTGCACGCCGGCTATCTCTGGGTGCCGGTCGGCCTGACCTTGATGGGCCTGGCCGCGTTCGTGGACGTTGTGCCGCAAAGCGCCGGCCTGCACGCGCTCACCGCGGGCGCGATGGGCGGCATGGTGCTGGCCGTCATGACTCGGGCGACCCTGGGCCACACGGGTCGAGGGCTGGCGGCCGACGCGGCGACCACCGTGATCTATGTTCTGGCCTTCCTGGCGGCGGCCAGCCGTGTCGCGGCTCCCCTGGTCGGCGAATACCACCTGATGCTGTCCGTTTCCGGAGGGCTGTGGTGCGCCGCCTTCGCCCTGTTCGTCCTGCGCTACGGCGCGATACTGTGCCGGAAATAGGACAAGGCGGGCAGGATTAGCCGTCGAGATAGCGCGAGCCCGCCGGCACGCAGGCCCGCGGCACCGTCACCTCGACCCCGCCCAGCAGAAGGAACGACAGGGTCTTGCCGTGCAGGTCCTGGGTCAGGGCGCTGTTGACCCCGCCTTCCAGGGCGTCGTCGATAACGAAGTTCATGGCGTTCAGGTTGGGCAGCAGGTAGCGCGTGACCTTGGTCGCGCCCTTGTGGCGGAACAACTCCAGCACCCTGTCTTCCGTCACCTGGCCGACCAGATGGGGGAAAGCCTCGGGCAGGTAGGCGATGACCGAGATGTTGGAACGGTTCCCCTTGTCGCCGGCGCGCCCGTGGGCCACGGCGTGAAGGGGCAGGGTGAGACGGCCGTCGGCGCTCATTCCGTCACTTCCTCCGCGCGCGCCTGCGCCTCGACCGGGCCGCGCGGCACCAGGACCGAGGCCGTGTTGACCTGCCCCGTGATCGAACAGCGATAGCCGCCGCCGCCTGCCGGGCCGGAGCAGAACAGGCTCAGCACCTCGTCGTTGACGTATTGCGCCGTCGCCTTGTCGGCAGAGCGTACGGCGGCGCGCAGGCGGTATTCTCCGTCGAGCGGCATGTTGCGGCCCTGCGCCCGGTCGCCCGCGTCGTTGTCGAAGGCGGCGCCGGCGCCCACGACCTCGACGCGGACCGGCTCGGTGACGCCGTTGCGGACAAGGCGCGTCCGCACGATGTCGGCGGCCAGGCGCGCGCGGGCCAACGCGTTGGACCCGGCATAGGTCAGCTCCGCCTCGCCCAGCCAGCCCCCGTCGGCGGAGACCGTGACCTTCAGCGTCTCGGGCGGCGGATGGCCCCGGGCGCCGACGACGCGCACGCGGTCCTTGCCGGCGTCCTCCAGCACGACGCCCGTGACGTCCAAGGCCACGTCCGGCGTCAGATAGGCGGCCGGGTCGTGCATTTCATAGAGGATCTGTTCCGTCACCGTGGCCCGGGTCACCAAGCCGCCCGTGTTCTCCGCCTTGGTGATGACGATGGACCCGTCGGCGTCGATTTCACCGATGGGAAAGCCCAGATCGTCCATGCCCGGCACGTCCTTGAACCCGGGGTCACAGAAGTAGCCGCCCGTGACCTGGCCGCCGCATTCCAGCAAATGGCCGGCGAGGGTGCCGGCGGCCAGGCGGTCCCAATCGTCGGCGATCCAGCCGAATTCATGGATCAAGGGGCCCAGGACCACGGCCACGCGCAGGCCCTTGACGCCCAGCTCCTTGGCGATCTCCAGCGTCTTCTTCGCACCGCCCAGGGGATTGGCGTTGCCCAGGTTGGCGACGACGCGCACGCCCGCGTCCTTGGCGGCCTTCAGCACGCCGCGCAGGTAGGGTTCCAGATACGGCGAATAGCCGAGTTCCGGATTGCGCATCTTGATGCGCTGGGCGATCGCCAGGGTGCGTTCGCCCATGACCTCGAAGATCAGGTAGCGGGGACCATCGCGACGGGCCAGCGTCTCGACCACGGGCAGGCCGGCGTCCAGCCGGTCGCCCGCGAACCCGGCGCCCGAGCCGATATGGACGGTCTGCGCGCACATGCCCGACTTCCCTCCGCCAGCCGTCAGGACGCCCGTTTCAAGGCGTCCAGGTTGAAGATCATCTCATCCTTAAGGCGGCCGTCGAAATGGTCCAGGATGTTCTGCGCCGTCATGACGGATGCAGCCTCGGACGCCAGGATCGACGCCGCCCCGTTGTGGGGAGCAAGGACCGTCTTCGGGTGACGCACCAGGGGATGATCCGCGGGCGGAGGTTCTTCCGAGAACACGTCGAGCCCGGCGCCGGCCACGTGGCCGCTGTCGAGCGTCGCCGCGAGGGCGCGTTCGTCGACCACGCCGCCGCGCGCGTTGTTGATGACGATGACGCCCGGCTTCATGGCGGCCAGCTCCGTTGCGCCGATCAGGTGGCGGGTCGTTTCGTCGAGCGGCACGTGGAGGGAGACGAAGTCGGCCGCGGGCAGTTCGGGGCGGAAGTCCTCGACCGCGCGCACGCCCTGTCGGTCCGCGAGGGCGCGGTCGAGCTTGATGTCGGCGACCACCACATCCATGCCGAAGGCCTTGCAAAGGGGGGCCAGCAGACGTCCGATGCGCCCATAGCCGATGATCAGGATTTTCGACCGGTACATATCCTTGGCGCGGTAGCTGTTGCGTTCGGTCCAGCGGCTCTCGCGCACCAGCGCCGTCTGCGCCGTCAGGTCGCGGGCGAGGGACATCATCATGGTCATGGTGTGCTCGGCGACGCAGCGCGCGTTGGCCCCGGCGGCGATGCAGACGGGAATGCCGCGCGCCGTCAGATGGTCGACGGCCACGTTGTCGCAGCCGACCCCGTGGCGCGAGACGACCTCGAGCGCGTTGGCGTGGCTCAGCACCTCCTCGGGCAGCTTGGCGGTGCGCACGGCGATGCCGTGCACGCCGGGAAGCGCCTTGGCCAGGGTTTCCGGGCGGATGTCGTCGGCGATGACGACCTCGACATCGTCGCGCGCGTCCAGGATGGCGTGACCGGCGGGATGGATGCGCTCGGTCATGAGTATTTTTTTCTTGGTCATGGATGTTCCGGTCTTGATGTGGTTTTTCTTGCGGTGCCGCGGCGCGGTTATTCGGCGGCCGTCTTGGCGCCGAAGAATTTCTTCTTGGCCAGCGACTGGCTTTCGTAGATCGACCCGCCCTTGAGCGGTGGCGGATAGGGCAGGCGGACGGGCGTGGGCACGACGCGGGGCTCCAGCACCGGCTCTCCGGCGATGAAGCTGGCGACGTAGTCGTCCCACGTGCTGCCCGCGGGCAGGCCGCGGATGTCCCAGGCATCTGCGGCGGTCACCTGGTAGAGCAGCAGCGTGCGGTCTTTGCCGGAGATGTTCCGGGCCGAGCCGTGGATCGTGCGCGCGTGGTGGAAGCTGCAGGACCCGGCGCGGCCGGTGATCATTTCGGCCGTGTCCAGATTTGCCCCCGGCGCGTCCGGGTCCATGGCGCCGAGAAAGCGGCCGTCCTGGTGGTGGTCGTAGGTCGGCCCCTTGTGGGACCCCGGCACGCAGAGCAGCGGGCCGTTGTCCTCCGTCATGTCGTCGAGCATCACGCCGACAGCCAGCACGTCGTCGTTGGTGTGCGGGTAGAAGGCCCAGTCCTGGTGCCATTCCACGGGCGAGCCGTATTGCGCCGACTTCAGGTTGATCTTGGAGCCGTGCATGCGGAAGGCGGGGCCGAGAAGGGCGGTCAGCACGGCCATGAGGCGCGGGTGGCGCGCCATGCGGTTGAACACCGGATGGTTCTTGAAGGGCTCCTTGATGCGGCGCACGCGGGGCCGGTCCGGCGTGTGGTTGGGCTCCAGGTCGATGACGCCGGTATGGTCGGTCAGGCCCCTGGCGCCTTCGACCAGTTCGGCCAGGGCGCCCTGCATTTCCCGGATGTCGTCCGGCGAATAGATGTCCGCGACGATGATGTAGCCCTTGTCCCTGTAGGCGGCGGCCAGTGCGTCGTCGATCACGGTCTCGGTGGTCATGGTGGCGTCGATGCTCCTCGTATGCGTCCGGCCGATGATGCCGGATTTTGGATTATCCGAAGTATTCCGGGAAGTGGGTGCGGATTTCCTCGGTCGAGGAAACCGTGTCCTTCAGGTGCGCACGCACGGCCGCCTCGGCCGCGTTGGAATCATGCGCGGCGATGGCGTCGAGAATGGCTTCGTGGTCGCGGATGATCTTGGGTGCCTTGCCCTTGGTCGGCAGGTGCAGGCGCCGGAGCCGGTCGAGATGTGCGCGGCGGGCGTGGATGATGTCCCACAGACCGCCGACCCCGGCCATCTCGTACATCATTTCGTGAAACCGGTTGTCGGCGGGAATGAAGGTGGACAGGTCGCCCGAGGAGAGGGCGGCCTTCTGCCGGCCGATCACGGCGCGCAGCGCGTCGATATCCGGGCCGTCGATGTCGCCGGCCAGGGTGCGGGCGATCTCGACCTCGACGCTGCGGCGCAGGAAATGAGCCTCGCGCGCACTTTGCACGTCGATGAAGGCGACGCAGGTGCGCGACTGGGGGAACACGTCGACCAGGCCCTCTTCCTCGAGCAGGATCAGGGCCTCGCGCACGGGTGTCGGACTGACGCCGAACTGCTCGGCAATCTGGCGGGTTTGCAGGACGGTTCCGGGCGGAAGATCAAGAGACACGATCTGGTCGCGCAGGCTTTGGTAGATCTGCTGCACGGCGGTCAGGCGGCCGCCTTTCGGCTGGGTCGGGCGATCCTTGAACAGGCCGGTCATGTCGGGCATCACGTGGTCGATATCCCCCAAAAACGGCGCAAACACTGGGATTTTTGCTGCACCTGCGAGCCGGGTTAGACCTTGACTCCGCAACTGATATATTAGTATTTCAGTGAGGGTGAAGTCAATATCGCCACGAAAGAACCGAATTTTAGGGAGGTCCAAGGACGATGTTTAAGAAGACACTGATGGCGCTTGCCGTCGGCGGTTTGGTTGTTGCCGGGGCGACCGGCGATGCCGCCGCAAAAACGCTCAAAGTTCAGGCCAGCTCCAAGGCCGGCGACTGGGCCCACCGTTTCATGACGGATAAGTGGGCGCCCAAGCTCGATGCCATGACCGCCGGCGCGGTCAAGATCGAAGTCCTGCCGACCAAGGCCGTGGTGCCGCACCGGGAAACCATCGACGCCGTGGCCAACGGTATTCTCGACGGCGACCTGAACGCGGTTTCCTACTTCTCCGGACGCGATCCCGCGTTCGCCGTAATCGGCGACCTGATCGCCGGCTACGACACGGTCGATCAGGTTCGCACCTTCTGCCAGTACGGCGGCGGCAAGGAAATCCTGCAGAAGCTTTACGACAAGTACACCAAGGGCAAGGTCCATGTCGTCGGCTGCGGCCCCTATGCCAAGGAAGCCTTCGTTTCGACCATTCCGATCAAGGGCGTGGCCGACTTCAAGGGCGTGAAAGTGCGTTCGCCCGAGGGGCTGGCGGCCGAAGTGTTCAAACGCGTCGGCGCTGCGCCCGTGTCGCTGCCGTTCTCCGAGGTCTACACCGCGCTGGAGAAGAAGGTCATCGATGCCGCCGATGCCTCCGCCCACGTGAACAACAACGCCCAGGGCCTCTACAAGGTCGCCAAGTTCCCGATCTATCCGGGCATCCACTCCATGGCCGTTCTGCAGTTCATCGTGAACAAGAAGGTCTGGGAAAAGCTGGGTCCGAAGGGCCAGACCGCCCTGGAAGTCTGGTACCAGGCCGCTTATGACTCCATGCGCCGCGAAGCCGATCTTGAAGACCAGAAGATCGCCGACGCACAGCGCAAGGGCGGTGAGATCACCGTCGTCGACTGGACGACGGAAGAGCGCGCCAAGTTCCGCGAAATCGCCGTCGGCGCGTGGGAGGATTTCGCCAAGAAGTCGCCCCTCGCCAAGGAAGCCCTGGACGCGCATCTGAAGTACATGCGGTCCGTCGGTCTCCTGAAGTAGGCACCGGTTCGCCGCCGCGCCCACAATGGGCGCGGCGGCCCTTCACTTCATTTTCTGGTATACTGTCCGCCGGTCCAGGAGGGGGCGATGTCCGGATTCACGGAAACCTTGGTCGGCGCGCCCGCGGGCGCGACGTTCAGCCGATCCGTCGACCATTTCAGCCGGTTTCTCGGTCTGGCCGTCGGCAACCTCTACCTGATCGCGGCGTTCTGCACGATGTGGGAGGTCGTGGCACGCTACGTCTTCCATGCGCCCACCCAATGGGTGTTCGAGGTGGTGATGGTTCTGTGCGCCAGCGCGTGGATGCTGTCGGCCGGCTTCGTCACCCTGCAGAAGCGTCATATCGGCATCACCGTTTTCTATCTCATGGTGTCGGACCGGGCCCGCTGGTGGCTCGACCTGTTCGCCATGGCGGTCGGCGTGTTCGCTCTCTACATGCTGGTGTCCGACACGTTGATCCGGGCGCTGGAAAGCATCGACCTGGTGGAGCGCGGCGGCTCGGCCTGGAACTCGCCGCTGCCCATGATCCTGAAGACCGTTCTGGTCGCCGGCCTGTTTCTTTACCTGGTCCAACTGCTGGTCAATCTGTGCCGCCACTTCCGCTCCCATGCGCTGCAGGTCACGGTCTATGCCGTTCTGGCGCTGATCTGCCTGCGCCTGCTGGTGCAGATTTTCGCCCATTACGGCGAAGGCGGCGACATGTGGGTCAACCTGGAAGAGCATCTGGTCGAAGTCTCGGGCGGCATCGTCGATCAATTCCGCGTCGACCGTGACGCCGTCGGCATTGCCGCGATCTCGCTGTTCATCGTCGCGGCTCTTCTGGTCCTGATGATGACGGGCATGCCGCTCGGCATCGTCACGCTGATCATCTCCGTGATCTGCGCGCTGGCGTTCTACGGGCTGCAGGGCATGTACCTGGTGTCCACCAACGCCATGGACCTGCTCGAGAAATATCCCCTGGTGGCGGTGCCGTTCTTCGTGCTGATGGCGTCGATCCTGGAACGCGCCGGGATCGCCCAGGACCTGTTCGACGCCATGTCGATCTTCGCCGGCGGGTTGCGCGGCGGCGTGGCGCTGCAGACCACCATCGTCGCCGTGATCCTGGCCGCCATGTCGGGCGTCATGGGCGGCGAGATCGTCATGCTGGGTCTGGTCGCACTGCCGCAGATGCTGCGCCTGGGCTACGACCGCAAGCTGACCATCGGCCTGATTTGCGCGGCGGGCGCCTTGGCGACGCTGATCCCGCCGTCGATCGTCATGATCGTCTACGGGCTGAGCGCCAACGTCGGCATCGGGGACCTGTTCACTGCGGGCTTCATTCCCGGCTTGATGCTGGCCGCGTTCTATGTGTCGTTCGTTCTCGCGCGCTGCAACATCAATCCGGCCCTGGCGCCGACGGCGGCGGAGATCGCCTTGAAGACGGGGAAGGAAACCAGGCTGGAACGCCATCAGGTCGCGGCGGTCGCCATGTGTATCGGGCTGATCTTCTGCGTCATGGGGTCGATCTACGGCGGCATCACCAGCGTCACCGAAGCGGCCGCCGTGGGCGTGTTCGGCGCCATCGCCGTCGCCGCCGTGCGCTTCAAGTTCAATTACGCCCTGCTGCGCGACTGCCTGGCCAACACCATGGCGGTGGTCGGCACCATCATCTGGCTGATCCTGGGCGCCGTGGCCTTCGTCGGGCTGTACAACCTGATCGGCGGTGCTGACTTCATGCGCCAGTTGATCAAGGGCGCCGGCCTTGGGCCCTTGGGCACGATCTTCGTCATGATGGCGATCCTGGTCGTTTTAGGCACCTTCATGGAATGGATCGCCATCATCTTCATTACTGTGCCGGTGTTCGCTCCGGTGGTGCGCGACCTGGCGCCGGACCTGGGCATGACGCCGGAATGGGCGGCGGTGTGGTTCGGGATACTGTTCGTCATGAACATCCAGATCTATTTCCTCAGTCCGCCCTTCGGCCCGGCCTGTTTCTGGCTCAAGTCCGTGGCGCCCAAGGACGTGACCCTGCAGGAAATCTTCATCAGCGTGATCCCGTTCATCTTCCTGCAGATCATCGGCATGATGCTGGTCATGTT
>PFFW01000184.1 GCA_002781745.1 Rhodospirillales bacterium CG15_BIG_FIL_POST_REV_8_21_14_020_66_15 | reverse complement strand
ACCTGCGGGCTCGGCAGCATGTCGTACAGCGCGTCGTACAGCGGGCGCAGGTAGGGGTCGACCTTTTCGCGCATGTCGCCGGGCAGGAAGCCCAGCTGCTCGCCCGCCTCGACCGCCGGGCGCGACAGGATGATGCGGTCGACCCGGCCCTGCACCAGGCGCTCGACCGCCTTGGCCACGGCCAGATAGGTCTTGCCCGTGCCCGCCGGGCCCTGGCCGAACACCAGCGGGCATTCGTCGATGGCGCGCAGGTACTCCGCCTGGGTCGCCGTGCGCGCGGTGATCGTCCGGTTGCGCGTGTGCACCCCGACGCCCGCGTCCTTCAGCCCCGCCGCGGGATCGCCGCCCGCCCCCGCGGCGCCGTTCGACATGCGCAGCATGGCGTCGACCTCGGGCGAGTCCACGGAAAGGCCCTGCTTCAGGCGGTCGTAAAGGGCGGCCAGCACCGCCGCCGCGCGGTCCACCGCCGGACCGTCGCCGGTGACCGCGACCTCGTTGCCGCGGGCGTGGATGGTGACGCCCAGGCCCTGTTCGATCTGCGCCAGATGGGCGTGGTGCGATCCGAACAGCGCCGCCGCGAGGGCATTGTTGGCGAAGGTCATGTGTTCCGTGGCGACCGGTCCGGCGGCGCCGACCGAGGCACCGCCGGCGGCGGCCATGGAGGCCGCGATCTCGGCGCCGCCGCGCCCCTGACGCCGTGAGCGCCCGCGGCTCACGCGGGGATCCTTCGCGGCGACCGGCCGGCGGCGGGCTCGGCGGCCGCGGCGCGCAGGCTGTTGCCGCCGGCCGCGACGATGGTCAGATCGACGAGGCGGCCGAGCCAGGCCTCCGCCTGCTTTCCGGGCAGGTCCACATGCACCGCCTGCATGTAGGGGCTGCGCCCGGCAAGCTGGCCCGCGCGGCGGCCCGGCCGGTCGAGCAGCACGGGCATCGAGCGCCCGACGCAGCTTTCGTTGAAGGCGCGCTGCTGCGCGTTCAGAAGATCCTGGAGCGCTTTCAGGCGTGCGTCCTTGACGTCCTCGGGCACCTGGCACTCCATGGCCGCCGCGGGGGTGCCGGGCCGGGGCGAATACTTGAAGGAATAGGCCTGCGCGTAGCCGACCTCGCGCACCAGACGGAGCGTGTCCTCGAAGTCGGCGTCGGATTCGCCGGGGAAACCGACGATGAAGTCCGACGACAGGCCCAGGTCGGGCCGGGCGTCGCGCAGGCGGCCGACCAGGTCGAGATAGAACGCGCGCCCGTGGCGCCGGTTCATGGCCTTGAGGACGCGGTCCGATCCCGACTGCACGGGCAGGTGCAGATAGGGCATCAGTTCGGGCACGTCGCGGTGGGCGGCGATCAGGGCGTCGTCGACCTCGGCCGGATAGGAGGTCGTGTAGCGCAGGCGGTCGATGCCGTCGATTTCCGCGAGCCGGCGGATCAGGCCGCCCAGGCCGGTCTCGCGCCCGTCGGCGTCACGGCCGTGATAGGCGTTGACGTTCTGGCCCAAAAGCGTGATCTCGCGCGCGCCCGACCGGGCGAGCCGGCGCGCTTCCGCCAGCACCTGGTCGACGGGACGCGAGAATTCGGCGCCCCGCGTGTAGGGCACGACGCAGAAGGTGCAGAACTTGTCGCATCCCTCCTGCACGGTCAGAAAGGCCGTGCTGCCCTCGACCCGCGCCGCCGCGGAAAGGTGGTCGAACTTGGAGTCCTCGGGGAAGTCGGTGTCGAGCTGCGCCCCCTTCTCGCGGTGCAGGCGGGCGACCATCTCCGGCAGCCGGTGATAGGTCTGCGGGCCGAACACCATGTCCACATAGGGCGCGCGCCTGAGCACTTCCTCGCCCTCGGCCTGGGCAACGCAGCCGGCGACGCCGAGAATCATGGACCCGCCCCGCGCCGTGCGCGCGTGTTTCAGCCGGGCGATGCGGCCGAGTTCCGAATAGACCTTCTCGGCCGCCTTCTCGCGGATGTGGCAGGTGTTCAGGAGCACCATGTCGGCATCGTCCACGCGGTCGGTGAGCGCGTAGCCGAGCGGCGCCAGAAGGTCCGCCATACGCTCGGAGTCGTAGACGTTCATCTGACAGCCGTAGGTCTTGATATGAAGTTTCTTGGGCGCCGCGTCCGTCACCGGTTACCTCGCGCCCCGCTTCTCGCCGGCCCCGAAAGACCTGTCCAGGGGAATGTCGCGTCGGGTCATTCCTATTTTTCGGCACCTTTCTTCACAGGCACACCGTACAGCTCCAGCTTGTGCCCGACCAGCCGCATTCCGTGGTCGCGGGCGATTATCTCCTGCAGGCGCTCGATCTCCGAATTCTGGAACTCGATGACTTCGCCCGACTGCACGTTGATCAGGTGGTCGTGGTGTTCGTCGGTCACTTCCTCGTAGCGCGCGCGGCCGTCGCCGAAGTCGTGGCGTTCGATGATGCCCGCCTCCTCGAACAGGCGCACCGTGCGGTACACCGTGGCGATGGAAATGCGGTTGTCGATCTCGGACGAGCGGCGGTGCACTTCCTCGACGTCCGGATGGTCGTCGGAATCGGACAGCACGCGCGCGATGATGCGGCGCTGGTCCGTCATCTTCATGCCCTTGTCGATGCAAAGCTGCTCGATGCGTGATACCGACATACTCTCCCCACGGACTGCCTGCGGCCCTTCGGGCTCGCCCGAATACTATACCCCCATCGGAACGCCCGCCAAAGCCCGAGGATCGTCCCGGGGCGGCCTCAGCGCTTGCGCCGGGGCTTGGTGCCGAGGCCGATCTTCTTGGCCAGGTTCGAGCGGTGCTTGGCATAGTTCGGCGCCACCATGGGATAGTCGGCCGGCAGGCCCCAACGCTCGCGGTATTCCTCGGGCGTCATGTTGTAGGCGGTCTTCAGATGCCGCTTCAGCATCTTCAGCTTCTTGCCGTCCTCCAGGCACACGATGTAATCGGGGAACACGGATTTCTTCGGCGGCACCGCGGGCTTGGGACGCTCCGTCTGCTGCGGAACGGCGCCTACGTTGGAGAGCGCATTGTAGACCTCGTTGATCAGGGCGGGTATGTCGCTCGGCGCTATGGTGTTGTTGCCGACATGCGCGGCGACGATCTCCGTCGTCAGCTCGATGAGGTCGGAAGCGTTCGGTTTTTCAGTCATAGGCTCGCCTTCTCCTTGGAAGCATGTCATTGGTGGGCCGCCTGCGGAACGGCGGCTGCGGCCGGCGCCCGCCGGGCCGATGGCGGTCTGCCGCTTCATTGCGGCAAAAAAACGTCGGTCAAAATATTTTATTTGATCCGGCGGCGCCTATATAAAGTAGGCGTCTATTGTACACAAGAGTATACGATGGGAAAACCCGAAGAAACGGCCGGCACCTCGGAGATCGCGCATTTTTTGGATATTACGAACGACATCTGCCCCATGACGTTCGTCAAAACCAAGCTGTTCCTGGAGCGCCTGGGCCCCGGGGCTCTACTTGAGGTCCGCCTCAAGGGACCCGAACCGCTCGGCAACGTGCCCCGTTCCGTGCGCGACCACGGTCACGAGGTGCTGTCGCTGGACCCCGAGGATTCGGCGCACCCCGAGCCCGCCGCACCGCACCGCCTGGTGATCCGCAAGGCGTCCTGAAAACCGGGGCTTTCGCCGTCGAAGCCGCTTGACATCAGGGACGTAGCCGCCCGCCGTTCTTGGCGCGCACGGCGTCGGGCGGACGCAGGTAAAGGGGCGCCGGCGGCGCGCCCGCCGGCGGCAGAGGGCGGGCGAGGGCGATCTCGCCGACCTGGACCGCGTCGGGCACGCCGGGCGCCGCCGCCGCGTCCGCCGCGATCCCGGCGGCGGCGAGGGCCCGGGCGGCGCGGCCGGCGGCGTCGCCGGCGACGGCGAGCGGCCCCGTTCCGACGATCCCGGCGAGCGCGTCCGCCATCGCCGCCGCCGGTCCGGTCAGCGGGGCGAGATCTTCGCCGAACAGCTGCACGTAGAGGTCCTCGCGCTTGGAATCGAGGGCGATCAGCAGGCGCCGCCCGGCGCGCGCGGGGGCGGGCACGGCATGGGCCACGGCCTCCAGCGTCGTCACCCCGGCAAGCGGGATGCCCAGCGCCAGCGCCAGGCCGCGCGCCGCCGCAAGACCGATGCGCAGCCCGGTGAAGGCCCCCGGCCCGACCGTGACGGCAAGCGCGTCCAGGTCGCCGTAGGCGACGCCGGCCTCGGCCAGGACGTCCGCGATCATGGGCATGAGGGATTCCGACTGGCCGCGCGCCATGGCCGCCGCGCGGTGGGCGGCGGGCAGGCCG
>PFFW01000028.1 GCA_002781745.1 Rhodospirillales bacterium CG15_BIG_FIL_POST_REV_8_21_14_020_66_15 | reverse complement strand
ACGACCCGTTCCGGCGGCAGGTTCAACTTGCGTGCCGTGGCGTCAAGAATACGCTTGTTGGCCTGATGGGGGACAACCCAGGTGATGTCGTCGCGTTCCAGGCCGTTGGCCTCGAGCGCCTCGTCGACCACGGCGGCCAGGTTGACCACCGCATGACGGAAGACCTCGCGCCCGATCATCCGCACGTGGCCCACGGTCTGCGTCGTCGACGGCCCGCCGTCGACGTAGAGGAGGTCGTTAAGCTTGCCGTCGGAATGCAGATGCGTCGACAGGACGCCGCGCTCCCGATTGTGGCCAGCGCCGGCGTCATCGGCCGACGCGGCGCCGTTGGGCGACGCCTGCAGGACGACGGCCCCTGCCCCGTCGCCGAACAGCACGCAGGTCGTGCGGTCTTCCCAATCGAGGATGCGGGAGAACGTTTCGGCACCGATCAGAAGCACCGTCTTGGCCTGGCCCGAACGGATGAAGGCGTCGGCGGTGGAAATTCCGTACAGGAAGCCCGAGCACACGGCCTGGATGTCGAAGGCGGCGCCGTTGGACATGCCGAGACGGGCCTGCACCTTGGTCGCCGTCGACGGGAAGGTCTGGTCCGGCGTCGTCGTCGCCAGGATCACCAGGTCGATGTCGTCGGCCGCGATCCCGGAATCCTCGATCGCGCGCTCGGCGGCGATGACGGCAAGGTCGGAAGTGTACTGCCCTTCCTCGGCGAGGTGGCGCTGGCGGATGCCCGTGCGCTCCACGATCCATTCGTCGGTCGTGTCGACGCGCTGGGCCAGTTCGTCATTGGTGACGACGCGCTCCGGCAGGTAGGAGCCGCACCCCAGGATGATCGAGCGATGCATGGTCATCCGTTCGCCACCGCGCCGCCGGGCCCGTTCGTCGTGCCCCCATCGTCCACCCCGCCGGCCTGCGCCGCGGCAAGGGCGTCGGCGTCGAAGGTCGCTCGGAACTGCTCGTAGTCCTGCTTGATGTTTTCGTTGAAATTGTTGGAGATCAATTCATAGGCCACATTGATGGCGTTGGCGAAGCCGACGGCGTCGGTACCGCCGTGGCTTTTCACGCAGATCCCGTTAAGGCCGACGAACATGGCGCCGTTGTAGCGCCGGGGATCGACCCGCATCTTCAAGGTCGTCAGTGCCGATTTGGCCAGAAGCGCCCCCAGCTTGGCCGGCAGGGAACTGGTCAGCGCCTCCTTGAGGAAATGCCCGAACAGCTTGGCCGTGCCTTCGGCCGTCTTGAGGGCGATGTTGCCGGTGAAGCCGTCGGTGACGATCACGTCCACGGTGCCGGCGCCGATGTCGTCCCCCTCGACGAAGCCGTGGAAGCGCAGCGGCAGCTTGGAATTCATCAGCCCCTGGGACGCGAGTTTCACCGCCTGGTTGCCTTTCAGGTCTTCCTGGCCGACGTTGAGGATGCCGACGGTGGGATTTTCCAGGCCCAGCACGTTGCGCGCGAAGACCTCGCCCATCACGGCGAACTGAATCAGGTTCTCGGCGTCGCATTCCACGTTGGCGCCCAGGTCCAGCATGACGCTTTCCCCTCTGCGGGTGGGGAAGTAGGTCGCGATCGCCGGCCGGTCGATGCCCGGCAGGGTCTTGAGCACGAACTTGGCCATGGCCATGAGCGCGCCCGTATTGCCCGCCGACACGATGCCCGCCGCCTCGCCGTCGCCGACGGCGTTGATCGCCAGGCGCATGCTGGAATTGCGCCCCTGGCGCAGGGCCTGGGCCGGCTTGGCGTCGTTGGTGACGACCTCGGTCGTATGGCGCACCTGGGACGCCGCGCGGGCCCGGGGGAACCGGTCCAGCAAGGGGTTCAGGCGCGCTTCGTCGCCGAACAGAAGAAAGCTGACGTCGGTCAGCCGCTCAAGAGCCGTGTCCACGCCTTCCACCACCATGTCCGGAGCGTTGTCCCCGCCCATGGCGTCGATGGAGAGCGTCAGGTTATCCGACAAGGAAATGTCCTTTCCCGACAGTCTCGTTTTGTTAGCGCCTGGAAGGCAGAGACTACGCGGCGTTGTCGGCTTCGATCACTTCGCGGTCGTCATAGTGACCGCACGCCTGACACACATGGTGGGGGCGCTTCAGCTCACCGCAGTTGGAGCATTCGTTGTACGAAGACGGCGACAAGCGGTGATGGGCTCGCCTCATGTCCCGTTTTGACTTCGAGACCTTTTTCTTTGGAACAGCCATGCTGACTACACCTCATTTGAAAAACGCCCGGGCGGCGGACCGCCTGCGGCGCAAAGCCGGTTACTTAAACAATCTCGCTAATGCCTGCAAGCGCTAACCCACCATTATTTTTCAAGATCACGTGTCTGCGCAAGGATCGCGAACGGATTGTCCGGCCGCGGACCGTCCTCCGGCTCGCCGTCCGAAGCCGGCGTTTCCGGCTCCGGGGCGTCGCCGCGGCGGGGATAAGGCTCCATTTCCAGGGCGATGTGCTCGCACAGGGCGGCGCCGGCGTCGATCACGCCGCCCTCGACCGGATCCGGGGAGTCGTCGTCGAACGGATCCATCTCGGCGTCTTCGGCGTCCGCCGCGGCATCCTGGTAAAGGCGGCGAATCGGGCCCTCGACGCGGGTTTCGAGAGGGTCCAGCGTGACCACGCAGGTCTGCACCAGTTCGGCCTTCAGCGTGCCGTCCAGGGAGAACCGGCGGCCCGGCTCGGCGCGCAGCCGGACGCGGGCGGTGACCGCGCGCACCTCGGGAATGCCCAGGAAGGCCGCCAGCGCCCCGCGTTCGTCCGCGTTGGCGTCGATGTTCAGGTCCCGGGCTTCGCCGTGCTGAAGTTCGCTGATGGCGACCGGGCGGCTGAGCGGGAACGTGGCGACCGGGCTCATGGCCCGGCCCCCTCCTCCGGCCATTGCGGGGCGGAGAACCCGGCCCGCCCGGCCAGAAGGTCGCCATCGTCCCGCGCCGCCAGGGCGGCGGTCTGGGCACGCACGTAGTCCGCCAGGCGCGCGACATGGGCCGTCGCGGGTTCCGTATTGCGGAAAAGGTTGCGGCGCAGCGCCGCCTCCAGCCCGCCGTCGCCGCCGGCGAGGCCGTCGCGGTAGGCGGTCATGCGGCCGTAGAAGCCCTCGACCATGCGTTGGATGCGGATCTTCACGCCCGTGTCGCCGTATCCCATTTCGCGCAGATTGATGTCCAGATCCTCGAACAGCGTGTCGAACAGATCCTGTTTCAGTTGCGCCGGGTCCGGCGAAACCCGGTTCAGGCGTTCCAGGACCAGGAACATGTGCAGGAGAATCAGGTCGTAGCGGCCGTCCTCCGTGTCGGCGACGCCGCCGGGACCGTAGAATGCGGTCCGGCGCGCCTGGCGCACGACGTCGCCGTACAGGGCGCGCGCCGCCGCCGGACGGGAAGAATGCTTGAAAAGGGACAAGATCATTGCCGTCGGGTCCGATTTGGGGGATAAACCACGAACTGGGCTCTGGACATGCGCACGCATGTGACCAATTATCAAGTCCCATGTCGTGCGCCCGATTACCGAAAGACGGACGGGCCCCGCATGAAAAAACACCACCGCTGGCAGCCGATGACACGAAAACCGCCCTTGCGAAAGTTCCTCGCCGCCCGCCCCTGGCTCGGCCTTACCGCCGCCGTGCTGGTGTCAGCCGCCGTTGCGGGCTGCGCGACGCGGGTCGCGGTGCGCGGAAACCAGCCCGATTCCGAGCGCCTGGCCGAGGTGGTCCCCGGCGACATGAGCCGCGAGGAAGTTGCGGAAATCCTCGGTTCGCCGTCCAGCGTCACGCCGTTCGATTCGCACCTCTGGCTCTACATCAACGAGAAGACGGAAACCTTCGCCTTCATGCCGCCCAAGGTGGTGGAACGCAACGTCATCATGGTCCGCTTCAACGACAAGGGTGTCGTCAGCGAGATCAAGAAGCTGGACCTGTCGGCCGCCCAGGAGGTCCATCACGTGGAGCGGGTCACGCCGACGTCGGGCAACGAGGTCACGTTCTGGGACCAGCTGTTCGGCAATCTGGGCCGCTTCAACAAGGGCGCCGGGAATGATACCACTCCCGGGGGGCCGACCGGCGGCGGGCCCCGCTAACACGCCGCGCGAACTACCCGCCGGTCAGACAAGAAAAAGCCCCGGAGCTTGTCGCCCCGGGGCTTCGTCTTGTTCGGCTTCGCGGAGACCCGGACTTAGAGTCCTTCACGTTTTGACGGAACCGTATTTTGCGTTTCTGAAGTAGTTTCGGCATTCTTCCTCGGT
>PFFW01000190.1:18642-18821 GCA_002781745.1 Rhodospirillales bacterium CG15_BIG_FIL_POST_REV_8_21_14_020_66_15 | reverse complement strand
GGGCCTATTTCCTGCCGCGCGCCGTGGGCTTTTCCAAGGCATACGAAATGGCCTTTACCGGCGACACCATCGACGCGGCCGAAGCGCTCGCCTGCGGCCTCGTGTCCAAGGTCGTCCCGGCCGACGACCTGATGACCGCCGCCAACGAACTGGCCGACCGTATCGCCTGCAACCCCGGC
>PFFW01000190.1:0-18623 GCA_002781745.1 Rhodospirillales bacterium CG15_BIG_FIL_POST_REV_8_21_14_020_66_15 | reverse complement strand
AGCGCCTGCTGCGCGAAAGCCACCACGCGCGGCTCGACACGCTGCTGGAGATGTCGGCGGCGTTCCAGGCCCTCGCCCACAACACGCCGGAGCACGAGGAGGCCGTCAACGCCATGGCCGAGATGCTGCAGACCAAGTCCAAGACCCGGGGCGGCGACAAGGACTGATCGCCGTGCTCGACGCCATGATCCGGGCGCGCTCCGTCGCCATCGTCGGCGCCTCCCAGCGGAAGACCGAGACGGGCGGCGACAAGCTGGGTACCGTCGCCCTCGACTATCTGCTGGCCCACGGTTATGCGGGCAAGGTCTATCCCGTCAATCCGAAGGAAACGGAGATCCGGGGCCTCGCCTGCTATGCCAGCGTGAAAGATATCCCGGACGACATCGACCTCGCCCTCATCGCCGTGCCGGCCAAGGCCAGCGTCGCGGTCATGAAGGAGTGCGGGGCCAAGGGCGTGAAGACGGCCGTCGTGCTGGCGTCCGGCTTCGCCGAAGCGGGCGAACCGGAATTGGAGGCCGAACTTGCCGCCGCCGCCCGCGCGGGCGGCGTGCGCTTCTGCGGCCCCAACACCAACGGCCTGATCTCGGTCGTGAACGACATGGTGTGCTGCACCTCCATGGTCTGCGCCATGCCCCGCTTCAGCAAGGGCGACATCGCCTTTCTGACGCAGTCGGGGGCCGTCGGCGGTTCCATGCTCGGCACCGGGACCGAGGAACAGGGCGGCTTCAGCCACTGGATTTCCGTCGGCAACGAGGCCGACCTGCAGGTCGCCGACTATCTGGATTATCTCGCCGACGATGCGGACACCCGCGTCATCGCCCTGTTCATCGAAGGCATCCGCGATCCGGACAAATTCACCCGCGCCTGCGCCAAGGCGGCCCGGGCCGGCAAGCCCGTGGTCGTCTACAAGATCGGCCTGTCCGAGGTTTCCGCCGCCGCCGCCGCGTCCCACACCGGGGCCATGGTCGGATCGAACGCGGTGTTCGATGCCGTGTGCCGGAAGTACGGCGTGGTCCGGGTCGATGACGCGGCCGACCTGCTGCCCACGGCGATCACCTTCTCCCGCCTGCTGGACAAACTGCCCAGGGGCCCCCGCATGGGCCTAATCGGGCCGTCGGGCGGCATCTGCGGCATCTGCGCCGACGAATGCCACCGCTTCGGCCTCGACGTCCCGGAACTGCCGCAGGACGCCCAGGAAACGCTCAAACAGTTCATCCCGCCGTTCGGGGCGCTGCGCAATCCCGTCGACGTGACGCAGCAGATCAGATCGTCCGCCACGGGCTATCAGGACACCATCCGCACGGTGCTGGACCAGGACTGCATCGACGGCGTGTTCCTGCTGGTCACCATGGTCGGGGAGCCGCGCGCCAGCTTCTACTGCGACATCTTCACCGAGGCCGCGCGGGCGACCGAAAAGCCCGTGATCATCGCCTGGACCGGGGCGCAGTCCCTTGCCGTCAAGGCGATCCCCCGGATCAAGCGCAACCAGGTGCCGATCTATTTCTCGGCCCGGGGCGCGGTGAACGCCATGCGGGCGTTGCTCGACTACCGCCGCTTCCTCGACGCCCAGGCGGCGGAGGCCGGCCGATGACCCCCGCCGAGATCATCCGCGAGGCCCGAGCCCGGGGCTTGCGCACGCTGTCGGAGCACCAGTCCAAGCAGGTGCTGGCCGCCTACGGCGTGCCGGTGACTCGGGAGACCCTGGCCGCCGACGCCGGCGAAGCAGCCCGCGCCGCGGGCGAGATCGGCTTTCCGGTCGCGCTCAAGGGCAGCGCACCGGACCTTGCCCACAAGACCGAGGCGGGGCTGGTCGAAATCGGCCTGGCGGACGAAGCCGCGGTCCGGGCCGCGGCGACGCGCCTCATGCCCAAACTGCCGGAAGGCGGGAACCTGTTGATCCAGGAGATGGCATCGGGCAGGCGCGAGTTCCTGATCGGCATGACGCGGGACGCTCAGTACGGCCCCTGCATCACCTTCGGGCTCGGCGGCATTTTCGCCGAGGCCCTGAACGATACGGTCCTGCGCCTCGCCCCGGTGAGCGGGCGCGAGGCCCTGGAGATGATGGATGAGATCCGCGCGGCGGCGCTTCTGGGCCCCTACCGGGGCATGCCTGCCGTCGACCGGGACGCCCTGGCCCGCGCCGTCATCGGCGTCGGCGCGGCCGCCCTGGCGCACCCGGAAATTCAGGAGATCGACGTCAACCCGGTGATCGTCGCCGGCGACCGTCCGCTCGCGGTGGATGCGCTGGTGGTGTTGGCTTCGGCTAGCGGATGAACTGCTTCACGAAGTCCGCGCCCAGGCCGACGTCGATGAAGTGGCGGCGGCAGGCATCGATGCGGTCGAACACGTCCGTGGTGCCGGTGGTGGTGCCGTCCTCGTCGCAGTAAATGAGCGCGCCCGAATTGTGGAACAGGGTGATCATCTCGTCGCAGTCGGGCTCCACCACCAGGGTGTGGATATCGCCCGGCGGCTCGTACAGGTAGGAGCCGGGCTCGGCGATCCAGTCACGTTCCAGATAGCGCCAGCGGCCCTTGATGACGAAGCCGTGCACGGGCGCGGGATGGCGGTGGCGCGACAGCAGGCCGCCGCCGACCACCTTGGTCAGATGCACCCAGTAGCCGTTCGACACGTTCAGGCACAGCGGCCGCGACCAGCGGCCCGGCGCCAGCGGCACCCACAGCCTGGGGTCGTCCTTGGCATAGCCGTCGTGGATGAACAGTTCGGCGAGCGCGTCCCGCGGCCGGGGGCCGTCATAGGGCGCGGGCAGGTCGTCGGCGGCGACGCGGCCGCCCGGTTCGGCATGGGTGCTGTCTGGGCTCATGATGATCTCGTCTGCGTGGTCTGATGGGGAGAAGGAATCTTAACTTAGGAAATAGGCCTTGGCCTTCAACAGGGAGCGCTGCACAGTCAGCGGCATCATTCCGGCGAAGGTGTCGAGCGCGGCCAGCCAGTTCAATTCCGTGAACACCTCGGCATTCCGGAGCCGCTCCGCCATGCCTTTGTTGACGTCCTGCGCGTTGCGATAGATCTCGATCAGGCCGTCGAAACTGGTGTCCCAGTCGGGCTTCTCCTTGCCGCCGAAGTACTGGCCGACCAGATAGAACGACATGGCGCGCAGGATCGTCAGTTCCATGTCCGCCAAGGGCACATGATAGCGCGCCAGCGGGCGGAAGAACGACATGTGGGGACAGCCGCTGGTCGCCATGACGAGGCCGAGCACGGAGCGCAGGGCCTCATGGGCCGGGACCTTCGCCGTGGTCGTGGTGCCCGCCTGTTCGACGGTCAGGTCGACCTGGGCATAGGACACCATGCGGCCGACGCGTTGGCCGTAGTCGACCAGCAGCGCCGCCACCGGGCAGTGGGGATGGCTTTCCTTGGTCAGCGGGCAGTGCCGGCATTTGTGGTAGTCGAGCCGCGCCCAATCGGGCAGGGACGACGGATCGGGCTGCGCCAAGGCGACCTCGGGAAGCGCGATGTCCAGGTGGAACACCTCGCGCGAGCCGTCCGCGCTGTCGATGACGTAGCGGACGACCATGTTGTCGGCGTCTGCGGGCATCTGCCTCCGCCCTCCGTTGCTTCCCGCCCCCCCCGGGCACCGGGCAGTTTAGGCCATCGCGGGCATACTGCCTACAGCCCGTTGAGTCCGAAAACCGTGCAACCCCCAACGGGCGATCCGGCCTCAGACCACCGGCGACAGGCCGCCGTCCACGTTGATCGCCGCGCCGCAGATGTAGGAGCCCGCGTCTGACGCCAGGAAGCAGGCGGCGGCGGCGAATTCCTCGGCCGTGCCGATGCGCCCCATGGGCAGATCCTTGCCCATTTCGTCGTAAAGGGCGCGCACGTCCTTGCCCGCCTTCTCGGCCCGGCGCACCCACTGATCGCTTTCGATACGCCCGACATGCAGGGAATTGACCAGCACGTTGTGCGGTGCCCCCTCACCGGCCAGGACCTTGGTCAGCGCCATCCCGGCGGCGCGGGTCACGGCGGTCGGCGCTCCGCCTGCGGGCGGCGCCTTGGCGCCGGTGTTCAGCACGTTGATGATGCGCCCCCACCTGCGCTCCGTCATGCCGGGAAAGGCCAGGCGGCACAGGCGGATGGCGGCGAACAGCTTGAGGTCCAGGTCCGCCTGCCATTCCGCGTCAGTCACCGTGACGAAGGGCGCGCGGTGGGACGAGCCCGCGTTGTTGACCAGAACGTCGATCCGACCCAGCGCGCCGACGGCGGCGTCCCACACGGCTTGGCAGCCCTCGGCCGTGGACACGTCGCCGGGAACGGCGACCACGCGCCCGCCGGTCGCGGCCTCGATCGCGGCTTTGGCCTCGTTCAGCACGTCGGGCCGCCGCGCGACGATGGCGACCTCGGCCCCGGCGCCGCTGAAGGCCTGGGCGATGGCCCGGCCGATACCCAGGCTGCCGCCCGTAACCAGGGCCTTGCGACCCGTCATCGTCAATTCCATGGATGTCCTCCCAAGGGATGAATTTGTGTCAGAGAATTTTGCCGACCATGATATCCACCATCAAGGTGCCCGCCAGGATTTCCAGGCTGTCCTTCAGGTCCGCGTCGTCAAGGCCCTCGGGCGCGCGCACCCGGGCGCGGGCGTGGAACAGGGTGCCGCCGGAATGGGGGGCCTCGCGGATCTCCGTTTCCAGATCCTCGACGCTGACGCCCCGTTCCGCCAGACAGTGGGCGATCTCGCGCAAGATGCCCGGATGATCGGGGCCCAGAAGCTCGATCTCGAACATCGTCCCATTGGGCGCGGCGACACCGGCCGCTTCCTCGATCACCAGTTGGAAGCCCTCGGTATCCAGGGCGCGCAGGTTCGCGTCCAACTGGGCGATGGCGGATTCGGCGATCTCGATCTCGGCAACGCCCGCGAACTTGCCCGCCAGGTGGGCCATGCGGCTGTCCAGCCAGTTGCCGCCGGATTCGGCGACGGTCTGGGAAACGCGTTTCACCAGGCCCGGCCGGTCGTCGGCGATGAAAGTCAGGATCAGCGTCTTGGGCATTACCGGTCATCTTGCGGGAACATGGGGGCTCCACTCTAACAACGATGGCGGGGCGGCGGCCACAGTTTCCGCATGCTCCGGCCACCGGGTCGTTCCGGCGTATGAAAAAGATCAAATGCCGTGTTCTCGGCGGCTCGTTTTAAAGCGTATTATCGCGGGATCAAGAATCGAGGCATGGTCGATGAGCGGGCGCAAGCTGGCCGGGTACAAGGACGACAACAAACGCCGGGACGTGCGCCTGGACGGCAAGGGCGTCAAGTTCGTGATCGGCGGGCACGAATTCCCGGTGGGCGACATGAGCGTCGGCGGGTTCCGCCTGAAAGGCGCCATCGGCAAGATGCGCCCCGGCCAGAAGTTCACCGTCACCCACGCGGTGACCGAGGACGACGGCCGCGTGCCGCTGGGCGCACCGGCCGAAGTCGTGCGCATAGATTATGCGGAAACCAGCCTGGGCTGCCGGTTCGGCAAGCTGACCGGCGGCCAGTTCCGAATCATCGAGGCTATTGCCATGCGCCGTCCGCTGAGTACCCTGGGTGGCACCGTCAAGCGCCGGGGCTTCTTCGGCCTGTTCGGGGGCTGACGACGGGGAACCGGCGCGCGGGGGAACGCAGCGGCGGGACAACAAGGCAACGCAATCTGCATCCGGGAAAGGGACCGACCGGCCCATGCGCGATCTGGGAGAATACGATTACGTCATCGTCGGCGCCGGCACCGCCGGTTGCGTGCTGGCCAATCGCCTGTCGAAGGACCCGGGCAATCGGGTGCTGCTGCTGGAGGCAGGCGGCAAGGACGATTACCACTGGATCCACATTCCCGTCGGCTACCTGTTCTGCATGGGCAATCCGCGCACGGACTGGGGCTTCAAGACCGAGGCCGTGGCGGGGCTGGGCGGACGGGCGTTGGCCTATCCGCGCGGCAAGGTGCTGGGCGGCTGTTCGTCCATCAACGGCATGATCTACATGCGCGGCCAGGCCCGCGACTACGACAGCTGGCGCCAGATGGGCAACCGCGGCTGGGGCTGGGACGACGTGCTGCCCTATTTCAAGAAATCCGAGGACCAGGCCGCCATTCCGCTGGACGAATTCCATGCCGCCGGCGGCGAGTGGCGGGTCGAGAACGTGCGCACCACCTGGGAGATCATGGACGCCTTCCGCAACGCCGCCGCCGAGGCTGGCATCCCCAAGGTCGACGATTTCAACAAGGGCAACAACGAGGGCTGCGGCTATTTCCACGTGAACCAGCGCGCGGGCATCCGCTGGAATACATCGAAAGCCTTCCTGCGCCCGGCCAAGGACCGCGCCAACCTGGACATCGTCACCCATGCCCATGTGAAGGCCCTACACCTTTCCGGCAAGACCGTCACGGGGCTGGACCTTTCCGTCGCCGGCGAGGACGCGGGTGTCACGGCGCGGCGCGAGGTGATCCTGGCGGCCGGCTCCATCGGTTCGCCGCAGATTTTGCAGGTTTCCGGCATCGGGCCGGGCGACATCCTGCAGGGGCTCGGAATCGAGGTTCGCCACGCGCTTCGGGGCGTCGGCGGCAACCTGCAGGACCACCTCCAGGTCCGCCCGGTCTACCGCGTCCACGGCACCAGGACATTGAACCAGCGGGCCGGCTCGCTGATCGGCAAGATGGGCATCGCCCTGGAATATGCCCTGTTCCGTACGGGGCCGATGTCCATGGCGCCGTCGACCCTGGGCGCCTTCGCCAAGTCGGACCCGTCGCGCGAGACGCCCAACCTGCAATACCACATCCAGGCGCTGAGCCTCGATTCCTGGGACAAGCCGCTGCATCCCTTTCCGGCCTTCACGGCCAGCGTGTGCAACCTGCGCCCGGAAAGCCGCGGCACGGTGCATGTCACCTCGCCCGACCCGTTCACGCCGCCGGCGATCCAGCCCAACTACCTGTCGACGCCGGGCGACCGCAAGGTGGCGGCGGACGCGCTGCGCCTGACCCGCCACATCGTCTCGCAGCCCGCCCTCGCCCGCTTCAAACCCGAGGAATACAGGCCCGGCGCGCACCTGACCACGGACGACGAGCTTGCCGACGCGGCGGGACAGATCGGCACGACGATCTTCCATCCGGTCGGCACCTGCAAGATGGGCTCGGATCCCGACGCCGTGGTGGACGATCGGCTTCGGGTGCACGGGATTTCGGGGCTGCGCGTGGTCGACGCCTCGATCATGCCGACCATCACGTCCGGCAACACCAACGCTCCCGCCATCATGATCGCCGAAAAGGCCAGCGACATGATCATCGAGGACGCCACGGGCCGGGCCGCGGCATGACGCGCCCGGACACGATACCCCCCACCGATTCAAGCGCTTAACTGGATTTTTACCCTGAATCGCCATATTTCCGTGGTGCATTCGGGGTAGGCGGACCGGGCTCCCGCCAGGGACCGGGTCCGTGTTAAGCTTTTGGGGGCGGCGTGCGCGGATGGGGTTCCGCCGCAGCCGCAACGTTGGGCAAGGATCGATGGCGAAACGCCATTCAAATCAATTCGTTGATTGGAGAACGCCGGCACGCGCGGCGGCCTTGGCCGCGTGCCTTGGCGCCGCGGTTCTTTGCACCTCCCCGGTCACGGCCCAGGACCGGGGTTCGGGTGCACTGTTCGCCGCCATCCGCGCCAACGACCTGGAGGCCGTGAAGCAGATCGTCGCCTCGGGCGCCGATCCGCGCGCGCGGGACGAAAGCGGTGTTTCCGCGCCACAGGCCGCCGTGCGCCTTGGCCATCACGTGATCGCCCATTACCTGTTGGCCTACCGTCGGCCCAAACCCGACGCGCCCACGGACCGGGCCATCGACAAGGCCCTCGACGAGGCCGTCGCCGAGACGGAGAAGACCACCGGCCCGATCCCCGACGCAGCCCCGCCGCCCCAGGCCGCCGACACCCCCGTGACCCTGCCCGAACCGGCCCCGCCCATTGCCGAGGCCACACAGGAACCGGAGCCGCCGGCGCCCGCCGACGTCGCGGACCGCCGCGAAGGCCCCAAGGTGCCGCGCCAAGACGAGACCACGCCGGTCCTGACTCCCGTTCCGGAAGAGGCCGGCAAGACGTCATCGCCGCTGGCCCTCGATCCGGAAACGCCGGCCGCCAAGGACGTTGTCAAAGACGCCGGCGCACCCAAGCAAAACGACAAACCCGGCCTGCTGGCCCGCGCCAAGGGATGGCTGGGCGGCATGTTGGGATTCGGCGACGACAAGGACACGGCCCCACCGCCCGCGATGGCCGTCGCGGAGGAAACGGCCCCCGCCGCCTTGACCCCACCGCAGGCCGACACGGGCGAAACGCCCGGCGCCGTGCCGGATGTGGACCGGCTGGCGGCGGCGACGGACGGCACCATGGAGCCCGCCCGGCCGGACCTGCCGGAAGCCGACCTGCCGCGCGCCATCGCCCAGGCCCCGGTGCCCGACGATCCCCTGGCCAAGGCCCTGGCCAAGCCCGACGGCGGCACCGAGCCCCTGCCCGACGGCGGCATGGACCCGCTTCTCACGCTCCTTGACGCGGCGCAGGACAAGCCGGCAGGCAGGCCCGCGCCCGCTGTCCCGGCGGGCGGGGCGGCCGCCAAGGTCGATCTGATGGCCATGGCGCCCAAGGAGCGGCTGGCGTGGCTCGACGCCCTTTTGGCCAAGCCGGTCGCCCGCGACGCCGAGGACGCCCTGTCGGAAAGCAAGGACGAGGCCTTGAGCCACCTGCGCGAGCGGGCCCGGCGGAAGGCCGCCGCCGCGGCGGCGCAGGAGGCCGCCCTGTCGGAGGCCGAGAAGAAGGCCCTGAAGACCGACCTGTCCGCGGTCGACGGGCCGCCACCCGGCACCGACCTGTCGCGCCGCCTGAAGGTTCCCTTGCCGCCGCCGGACCCCAAGGGCCGCAAAAACTTCGCCCGCGACCCCTGGTTCCGCGACGTATCGCCGGACGAGCCGGACGTGCGCGCCGCCCACCGGTCGCTGCGGGCGCCGCCGCCCGAGCGCGGCGAGCCCGCCCCCGCCATCCCGAAGGTGCCGCAGTTCACCAACCTGCCCAAGGGCAAGGACGCGGACAAGAAACTTGCCGCCGACGTTCCCACGCCGCCGCCCATTCGCGAGAGCGCCCGTCCGGCGGCTCCCGCCGCGACGCCCGCCAAGCCTGGCGACACCCTGGACGCGCTGGAAAAGGAATTCGGCTCGCCCCCGGCGAAGAACGATCCTCTTGCCGCCGAACTGGGCCTGAACGCGCCCGACGCCAAGAAACCCGCCGCCGACCCTTTGGCCGCCGAACTGGGCATCGGCGGTGACGGCAAGGCGGCGGACCCGCTGGCCGCCGAACTGGGGGTCGGCGCCGCGCCGGAGAGCGAACAGAATTCCGCCGGTGCCGGAGACCCCCTTTCCCAGGCATTGGGCGACCTGTCGAGCCTGATCGACGGCGACAAGCCGGCCGGCCCCTCCGCCGTCGAGGCCGAGCCGCCCCCCGCGACGCCCGCGGATATCCTCGCCGCCCTGCCTGCCGGATCCCAGGTTCGTCTTGACCCCGAAGGCCGCCCGGCCCTGCCCGCGGTCTGGACCCTGCCGGTGGTCCTGCCGGGACAGGCGCCGCCCCTGAAGGACCTGGCCAGCGCCTACGTGACGCCCGCCAATTTCCGCGCCGGGTTCGACAAGGGGACGGAACTGGGCGCCCAACTAGGCCCCATGCCGCCGGGGGCGAACGCGGCCAGCGCCTGGCCGGTGACCAAGATCCAGATGGCCGACGGTGCCGTCGTCGCCCCGCCGGCGACGGCCGACGCGGCGGACGGACCACCACGTTCGGCGCTCGGCAACGAGGGCCGGGCGCTCGAGGGCGTGACCCTGTCGATTGGCTCGGGCGCAAGCCTCTACAACACCTTCATTCCGGAAAACGCCAAGGGCGGCGAGGGCCGGGCCCCCGAATGCATCGAGAAGGCGGGCGGGCGCACCCAGTTCTGCATCAAGGAACTGCAATGGCCGGCGTTCCTGGAGTCCAAGTTCCTGGTCTCGACCATCCTCTACACGGGCACGGCGTCGGTGGTGCGTTTCGACGACGGCGCGCCGACCCGCATGCAAGTGGTTTTCGCAGCGGACGGTTTCGACATCATCGCCGACTGGCTGGTCCGCCGGTTCGGCCCGCCGACGGCGACCGTGACCCGGTCCGTCGCCCCCTTCGGACAGGCGCGGCGCGACAACCCGACGATGATCTGGCGCGCGGTCGACCGGGTCACGCAGAAGGACGTGTCCCTGGAAATCCGCCATTACGATGACACCCGCGACGGCTTCCCCGACATCCGCAACGGCGTGATGATGCTGTACCGCGAAGGCGCGCCCGGCATCTTCCCGCAGGTATCCGTGCACGAACTGATGCGGCTCAAGCGTACGGGCTGAGCCTGCTTGCCCCGCTATTCCGCCGCCTTCAGGGTCGGCCGGTCCATGCGGAACACCGTATCCCCATCCACACGCGTGTAGTCCATGTAGCCCAGGCGGGCGATGGGCTGCGCCTTGGCCATGTCGACGAAGCCGTCGGTCAGCACACCGTCATCGATATGGATGCCGACGACGCGGCCGAACACGACCCGGTTGCCTTCCTCGCGAAGGTTATGGGGCATCACGACCGTCTGGTGATAGACACATTCCAGGTGGATCGGCGAGGCCTTGATGCGCGGCGGCCTGACCAAGGTCGACGGTTCCGTCTCCAGGTTTGCGAACGCGCATTCGTCCACGCCCGCCGGCAGGGCCGCGCTCGACAGGTTCATCTCCTCACGCAGCGCCCAGGTCGCCATGTTGCAGACGAACTCGCCCTGGGTCTCGCAGTTGGCGACGGTGTCCTTTTTCGGTCCTTCGGGACGGGGCCCGCCGGAAAACATGACCATGGGCGGGTTCTCGCCGCAGGCGTTGAAATAGCTGTAGGGGGCGAGGTTGACCTCGCCGTCCTCGGAGATCGTGGTGATCCAGCCGATCGGCCGGGGCACGACGCAGGCTTTCCACGGATTGCGCGGCAGGCCGTGCTCCACGGTATCTTGGACGTTCCAGAACATGCTTGCTTTTCCGGGTTGTTGGTGGCGGGTGCGGGCCGGAAGCCTGCACCAACCGGCGCGGATACGTCAACGGCCCGCCGGTCAGGAGGCGACCAAGGGCGCCCCCGCCTCGAAGGCCCGGCGCAGCTCGACCGGGACTTCGCGGCTGCCGTTTCTTTCATAATCGAAGAATACCAGGACGGCTTCGGACGTGGCGACGACGGTCTCGCCCGAGAACAGCCCCTGCCCCAGGGTATAGGACTTGTTGCCGAGGCGCTGCAGCCGCGTGCCGACCCGCACCGTGCCCGGATAGTGCAACTGGTTGACGTAGCTGATCTGTACGCTGGCCAGCGCCGAGCGCGGCTCGATCCCCAGATGCCGGCGAATGGCGTTCAGGTAGTCCACCCGTCCGGCCTCGGCGTAGACGGCGAAGGCCGTGTTGTTGACGTGAAGGTTGGGGTCCTGGTCGGAAAAGCGGATCGAGACGTCGGTCCACCAGTCGAAGCTGGCGGGGTCTTTCAGGTCGATGTCGGACAAGGGGATGGGCTCCTTAGGCGGGCGGATGGTCGTGCGCAGTTTTTAAAAGGTTTTCGCCGCCGCGCAAACGCTCAATGGCGGACCAGGGTCGCCGGCCCCTCGGCCATCCATTCGCGGAGCACGCGGACGGTCTCGGCGGGATACGTCTCTACCAGGTGGTGGACATGGGCGCGCAGCCGCGGGCTGATGCCGCCGACCCGCGGATCGGCAGGAAGGGCCGGCGAGAAATCCGTTTGTTGTTCACGGGATCCCGGAGCGGGCGCACGCATGGCTGTTCGATTGCGATTTCATGGTTAACGGCGACCTTCATTCTACGCCTGTCCAGGGCGCCGTGAAAGTCCCCGGGTGCGCCCGCCTACTTGGCCTTGGCCGCGCAGGCGTCCTTCAGGTTGTCGATCACGATGGCGGCGGCGGGGTTGGGATAGAGCGGGACCGAGACCTCGAACCGGTCCGCCAATTCGCGGTCGGTGCGTTTCAGGGTCCAGCCGGCGGTCAGGCAGTGTTCAAGCCACAACCCGTCGTCGCCCGTTTCCGCGCGGGCGCGCTGCCCCTGCAGGTAGCCGTCGACGACGCCGATCATGAAACCGCGCCGGTACTCGGCGGTCTGCCCCTGCAGGGTATTGCCGTTGTGGTAGGTCCAGAGCGGCCCGCGCGCCTTCGCCCAGGCATCCCCCAGCGCGGCCCCGAGAACGACGAACAGGATGGCGATACCGACGTTGCGCATGATTGAAGCCCTCCCTTGGCACTCCAGGGGGATAGCATCGGTGCGGCGCGGGAGGAGTCCAGACAAAAAAACACCGGGCGACGGGGCCCGGTGTGGATCAGGTAAGAGTGAATCTCATCAGCCTCCTTTATAAAGGGGCCGGATCAAGAAGGCTGTGATGGGAGTCACTCCAACGAGATTTTTCTAATAAAACGAGTCCCGGCCAGGGAAACGGCTTGAAAATCAATCCGTCACCCCAGATGCCTTTTGAAGAATTCCAGCGTCCGCCGGCGCGCCAGGTCCGCCGACGCCTTGTCGTAATGCTTGCCGCCGACGCGGGCGAAGGCGTGGTTCTGGCCCTGATAGTCGTGCAGCACGGCGTTGGGGTTGCCGTCGAGCGCCACATGAACCGCCGCCTGCTGCTCCTTGGGCACGAATTCGTCCTCGGTGGCGATGTGCAGCATGCAGGGCGCCTTCAAGTCCTCGCCGGTGTGATCGGTCAGCATGACGCCGTAATAGCTGACGGCGGCGTCGGCGCTGGTCCGCGTCGCCGTCAGGAAGGCGAGCCGCCCGCCCAGGCAGAAGCCCACGCTGCCGACCTTGCCCGTACAGCCGTCCGTGGCACGCAGCGCCCGGATCGTCGCCTCCAGGTCGTCGACGCCCTTGTCCAGATCGAAGCCGTTGAACAGCTCGAACGCGCGCGCCCATTCGGCCTCGGTCTGGTCGGTCAGCTGGATGCCCGGCTCTTGCCGCCAGAACAGGTCGGGGCACAGCGCCACGTAGCCGGCGGCGGCGATGCCGTCGGTGATCTCGCGCATCACCTTGTTGACGCCGAAGATTTCCTGGATGACCACGACGCCGGGACCGCTGCCGCCCTCCGGCAGGGCCAGATAGCCCATGAAGCTGCCGCCGTCGTTGGCCTGAATGGTGATTTCCTTACCGCTCATCTTTCGCGTGCCTCCCTGATCGATTCGCGTGATTTCCGGGCCGGACCGGCGCCGGCCGGGCCGGCCCAAGCCGCCCGCGTGCGGGCATCTTAAATTCCGGGCTGGCCTCTGTCACCGCTTTGAGGCGACGATTGTGCGCAGTTCCCGTCGCCCGCCCGCCGGAGCCCGCCATGGCGTTCGCGAATTCATCCTGGCGCTGCCCGCTGTGTCACCGGCCCTCGGAGCCCGTCTCCGTGCACGGCCACGTGCAATGCCGCGCCTGTGGCCAGAACGTCGATCCCTGCTGTTCCGGCGAAACCGCCTGCGGGGCGGACGCGGCTTCCCCCGGCACCGATCTTTCGCTAAGACAGAGTGCCGCCGGCCGGGCGGACTGAACTCTACACCACCGCCTGTCAAGAGGACGTCTACATGCCACAGGGTCAAACGGGGGCGCGGCTCCTGGTCGAAACGCTGGTCGCCAACGGGGTCGACCGCGCCTTCTGCGTGCCGGGCGAAAGCTACCTGGCCGTGCTCGACGCCATGGTCGACGCACCGGGCATCGACCTGGTGATCTGCCGCCAGGAAGGGGGCGCCGCCATCATGGCCGACGCCGACGGCAAGATGACCGGCAGGCCGGGCATCTGCTTCGTGACCCGCGGGCCCGGCGCCACCAACGCGTCGGCCGGCGTCCATATCGCGTTCCAGGATTCCACGCCGATGATCCTGTTCATCGGCCAGGTCGCCCGCCATCAGGTCGAGCGCGAGGCATTCCAGGAGATCGACTATCGCCGCATGTTCGGCCAGATGGCCAAATGGGTCGCCCAGATCGAGGATCCGGCCCGCGTGCCCGAATACGTGAGCCACGCCTTCCACACGGCGATGTCGGGACGCCCCGGGCCGGTCGTTCTGGCCCTGCCCGAGGACATGCTGACCGAGGACGTCGCCGAAAAGGTCGCCATTCCCGGCCCGGCCCATGTGGTGCAGGCCCACCCCGGCCCCGACGCCATGGCCGGACTGCGCGCCATGCTGGAAACGGCGGAACGCCCCCTGATGATCCTGGGTGGCGGCAGTTGGACCGAACAGGCGGCCCAGGATATCCGCGCCTTCGCCGAGGCCAGCAACATCCCGACCGGCGTGTCGTTCCGCCGCCAGGACCTGTTGCCCAACGACCATCCGCTGTACGCCGGCGACGTCGGCATCGGCATCAACCCGAAGTTGGCCGAGCGGGTCCGGACGTCGGACCTGGTCCTTGCCGTCGGCCCGCGCCTGGGCGAGATGACGACCGGCGGCTATACACTCTTCGACATCCCGGTACCCCGGCAGCGCCTGGTCCACGTTCATCCGGGAGCTGAAGAGCTGGGCCGCGTCTATCGCGCGGAACTGGCCATCAATTCGGGCATGCCAGGCTTCGCCGCCGCCGCCAGGGCAATGCAGCCCGTGACCGGACGCTGGGACAACTGGGCCGGCACCGCCCATGACGACTACCTGGCCTGGACCGAACCGCCGGAAACGCCCGGTGATGTGCAGCTGGGCAAGGTCATCGCCTGGCTGCGCGACGAGCTTCCCGCCGACGCCGTGATCTGTAACGGGGCCGGCAACTACACGGCCTGGGTCCACCGCTTCTACCGCTACCGCGGATATGCGACACAACTGGCGCCGACGTCGGGGTCCATGGGCTACGGCGTGCCGGCGGCGGTCGCCGCCAAGCTGCGCCATCCGGAACGCGACGTCGTCGCCTTCGCCGGCGACGGCTGCTTCCAGATGACCGGCCAGGAACTGGCGACGGCCAAGCAGTACGGCGCCAACGTCATCTTCATCGTCGTCAACAACGGCATGTACGGCACCATCCGCATGCATCAGGAGCGAGAATATCCCGGCCGCGTGTCGGGCACCGGGCTGGTCAATCCGGACTTCGCGGCGCTCGCCAAGGCCTACGGTGCGACCGGCGAGGTGGTCACCGAAACCTCCCAGTTCATGGACGCCTTCGCCCGCGCCCGCGCCGCCGATTCGCCCGCGTTGATCGAACTGCGCACGGACCCGGACGCCATCACGCCGTCGGCGACGCTGACCGGCATCCGTGCCCAAGCCGAGGCGAAGGTCGCCGGGAATGCCTGAGCCCTTGCCCGACATGACGGGAAATGTCGCAAACGTGAGCCTACACCCGGCGACCTATGTCTATTGTCGGGTTTCACGGGGCAAAAAAACACATTAGATTAAATTGATTAGGTGCTCGGCGTAGGAGGGATCGCCGCATGGCGAAACGCAGAGGCCCCGTGGGGCAACTGTTCATAGGCTTTATCCTGCTGTTAATCGTCGCGGCGGGCGCGGGGGTCGCGCTTGCCGTGTTCTATGACGACGACGCCTTCGCCTCGCAGTTGCGCGCCGCCGGGCTGCCCGAACCGCAGATCGTCAGGGTCATGGACTTGAAGCGGGCCGTGAAGGCAACGGCCGATTTCGGCGGCGACGACCTGGTGTTCGCCGCGCGGTCCACGTGGTGGGACCTGCGCGACCGCTTCGACATGGACCTGACCGACCAGGTGTCCAGGAACCTGCCGCCGGTGCGCCACGTCACCCAGATGGAGACCATGGCCCGCCCGGACGACCCCAAGGAGCCGGTTGCGGAGGCCGCCGCGGCCGAGGGCAAGATGCCCGAAAACAAGATGCCCGAAAACAAGATGGACGAAGGCAAGCCTGGCGAGGCCGCCCCGCCACCCGACGTCCGGCGCGAAGGCGACGAACAGGCGGGCGCCCCACCCGCCGAACCCCAGCCGATGGAAAAACCGGCGGAGGCCGCAACGGCGGAACCGCCCGTGGCGGAAAAACCCGCGGAGCCGCCCGCCCCGCCGGCGCCCGCGGCCACGGACAAGCCCCTCGACCTGAACAACCCGCCGGCGGCGGAAGCCAAGCCGGAACCGGCACCCGAGCCGGCGCCGGCGGAGCAAACTGCCGCCCGGCCGGAGACGCCCGAGGCCGCCCCGCCGGCCACGGCCGAGGAGCGCCTGGCCGCCGCCGACCTGACCTACAAGCGCGCCCTCGCCCTGTTCGCCGACGCCAAGACAGAGGATCAAAAGGCCAAGGCCGCCAAATTGTTCGCCCAGGCCGCCATCGGCGGCCATCCGGGGGCGCAGTATTCCATCGGCGTGATGCACTACAACGGCACCGGCGTCGCCAAGGACTATGCCAAGGCCGCCTCGTGGTTCGGGCGCGCCGCCGAGAAGAGCAACGCCGCGGCGCAGTACAATTTGGGCATCCTCTATTACAACGGCCAGGGCGTGCCCAAGGACGACCGTCTGGCCTACAAGTGGATCAACGCCGCCGCCGAGAACGGCGACCAGAAGGCCATCGTCGCGCGCGACGCCCTGAAGCAGGCCCTGCCGGCCGAGATCACCAAGCCGGAAGCGCCGACCTTCCCCGGCGCCCTGCCCAGCGGCGAAGGTACGCCGCTCAACGTCACGCCGGCGCCCGCCAAGTAATCACGGATGGCCCCTTCATCAGGCGGTCACAGGGACCGGCCCGCGGGCCCCGTGCCGTGCGCGTCCGGCGGCAGCGCCGGAGCCCGGTGCTGCAGGCGTTCGCGGTGCAGGATGTAGAGCCCGCTGGCGATCAGCACGCCCGACCCGGTCCAGGTCCAGACGTCGGGCAGGTCGCCCCACAACACGAACCCCAGCGTCACGGCGAAGGCCATGTTCAGGTACTTGAAGGGCACCACCAGTCCGGCCTCGCCATAGCGGAACGATTCGATCATCAGGAAGTGGGCGGAGCCCAGCAGCAGACCCGACAGCGCCATCACGGCGAGATCCTCCATGGGCACCGGGTTCCAGCCGAACGGCAGGGTGCAGAGCCCGCCGAAGGCCGCCGCCGCCGTGCTGGTCGCCAGCAGGGCGTTGGAGTGCTCCGTCACCGAGGCGCTGCGCGTGATCAGGTCGCGGAACGCCCCCGCGAGGGCCGAGCCGAGCGGGAAGATCGCCGCCCATTGCATGGCCTCGGTGCCCGGGCGGATGATGATCATGACGCCGATAAACCCGCCCATGACCGCCATCCAGCGCCGCCAACCGACATGCTCGCCGATCAGCAGCGGCGCCAAGGCGGTAACGAACATGGGCCCGGCGTAGACGATCGCCGTGGCGTCGGCCAGGGTCAGGTGCCGCAGGCCCGAGATGAAGCAGAAGGTTCCGAACACGACCAGCAGGCCGCGCATCACATGGAAGCGGGGATTGTTGATGCGCAGGCTGACGAGGCCGCCGTAGAAGCGGACCAGGAAGCCGATGGCGATGAAGGCGAACATGCCGCGGATGAACAGAAGCTGGCCCACGGGATAGCCCGAGGCCAGCCATTTCATGGCGGCGTCGTTGCCGGTCACCAGAAGGCCGCCTCCGATCATCGCCAAAATCGCGCGGCCGGGCGCGCTGGAACCATGGACGGCGGTCATCAAAGGCATGGGGGAGAACCCTTCGCTGGGCTTGGGCGGGGATCGCTAGCCGTAAAGTTGGTTGACGATGAAGACGGCGGCGGCGATGCCCGCCACGTCGGCGAGAAGGGCCGCGAACAGGGCATGGCGGATGCGGCGGATGCCGACCGCGCCGAAATAGACGGCAAGCACGTAGAAGGTGGTTTCCGTCGAGCCCTGGAAGGTCGAAACCAGATAGCCGACCAGGCTGTCCGGCCCGAGCGCCGGATCCTGGATGATCGAGGCGAGCACGCCGTAGGCGCCCGATCCCGACAGCGGGCGCAGCAGCGCCATGGGCAGGGCCTCGGCCGGCAGGCCGATCAGGCCGGTCACGGCGCCCAGCGGCCCGACCACCGCGTCCATGGCGCCGGACGCCCGGAACATGGCCACGGCGGTCAGGATCGCGACCAGATAGGGAATGATGCGGAGCGCCACCTGGAACCCGTCCTTGGCCCCTTCGACGAAGCATTCATAGACGGCGACTCCCTTGGCCGCGCCGAAGCCGAGAAGCGCCACCATCAGGCCCGGCACGATCCAGGGCGCGATCTCGCGCCCGGAGAAGACCGTCAGCGGGACCAGGGCCGCAACCGCGGCCAGCGCCGTCACCGATACCCACAGGGGATAGGCGTCGACCCCGGCACCCTCCAGATCCTCCGTCGCCTCGAGCGCCGCCTCCTCCGTCGTGCCCGAAGGCCCGCCCCCGCCCGCCGCCGGCGCGGGCGCCTGGGCGAATCGGGAAGCCAGCAGCTTGGCCGAGACGATGGCGACGGCGGTCGAGCAGATGGTCGCGAACAGGGTGGTCGGCACGATGCCGGCGGGGTCCGCCGAGCCGGCGGCGGCGCGCAGCGCGATGACGCCCGTCGGCAGCAGGGTGACCGACGAGGTGTTGATGGCGAGGAACAGCGCCATGGCGTCGGTCGCCGTCCCCTTGTGCGGGTTGAGGTCGTCGAGTTGCTGCATGGCGCGGATGCCGAAAGGCGTCGCCGCGTTGCCGAGGCCCAGCGC
>PFFW01000151.1 GCA_002781745.1 Rhodospirillales bacterium CG15_BIG_FIL_POST_REV_8_21_14_020_66_15 | reverse complement strand
CGCCCGGCCAAGTCGCCACCCCAGGCGTCGGCGCGTTGGTTACTGAGCGGCGACAGGAACTGATGCAGCAGGTAGCCGTGCGCGGCATGGATTTCGATCACGTCGAAGCCCAGGCGGAGCGCCCGGCGGGCGGCGTCGGCGAAGGCTCCCTTGATGCGCGCCATGCCCTTGTCGTCGAGCTCCGCCGGTGTCGGCCACGGCCCGGCGAAAGGGATCGCCGAGGCGCTTTCCGTCTGCCAGGCGCGGGGGTCGTCGGCGGGCAGGGGAGCGCCGCCTTTCCACGGCACTTCAGTCGAGCCCTTGCGTCCGGCGTGGGCAAGCTGGAGGCCGATCCTGGCGCTGCCGAATCCGCGATAGAACTCTATCACTCGGCGCATGGCCGCTTCGTTTTCGTCGGAGTAGAGACCGACGCAGCCGGGCGTGATGCGCCCGGCGGGTTCGACGCCCGCGGCCTCGACGAACACAAGCGCGGCACCGCCCAAGGCGAACTGGCCCAGATGTACCAGGTGCCAGTCGGTCATGCTCCCGTCATGGGCCGAATACTGGCACATGGGTGCGACGATGATTCGGTTGGAAAGCTCCAGATTGCGAAGGCGGATGGGCGAGAAAAGCTGGCTGGGCATGGAAATCCCTGGGCGGTGTTGGACGCGGGAATGGCAAAGGCGCAGGGCCGCGGACTTTACGGCCGGAAGGAGGTGCCTGCGACGTTAGATCATGATCCGGCCGCCGGGCAAGCCGGTCGTTCCGGAACCATGACCGCTGTCAGGCGTTCCTGCCTGTGACGCCGGTGGTCGGCGTCATGCCAGGAGACGCAGCGATGCCGCTTTGGAGACTGACGCCCGTCGCCCGCCTGGACGACCCGCGCTGGCTGGATCACCCCGTGTGGGCCGACGTGGTGGTCCGCGCTCCGACGGCGGGCGCCGCCATCCATGAGGCGGAGCGCATGGCCCTGGAAGACGCGGGTGGCGCCATGCCCATGGGCAATGAAAGCCTGACCTTCCAAAGCGGCTTCCGGGACGAAAAGCTCTATGCCGTGCGCCGTCTCGACCCCGTGGCGGAGCCGGCCCTCTCGCCGGAAGGGGCGACGGAGGTCCTGCGGGCGGTGAAACGGTGACCGCCGCCGGGTCGGCAACCGGAGCTTGGGGCGGGACCGGTCATGGGCTATAGGACGCCCATGGAGGACATCGACGTCATCATCATCGGCGCGGGCGCCGCGGGGCTCATGTGCGCCGCCGGGGCGGTCCGGCGCGGGCGGCGGGTCCTGGTTTTGGAGCGCAACGCCAAGGTTGCCGAAAAGGTGCGCATCTCCGGCGGCGGGCGTGCCAACTTCACGAACCTCCACGCGTCACCCGCCAACTACCTGTCTGACAATCCCCGGTTCTGCGTCTCGGCCCTCAAGCGCTACACCCAGTCCGACTTCATCTCGTTGGTCGAGAAGTACGGGATTGCGTACCACGAAAAGACCCTGGGGCAACTGTTCTGCGACGGCGACTCGCGGCAGATCATCGACCTGCTGCTGACCGAGGCCCGCGGCGCCGACATCCGCACGGGCGTCTCCCTGAGCGGCGTCGCCAGGGAAGGTGGGGGGTTTCGGGTCGAGACCGACAAGGGTGCCTTCTCGGCCCCGGCGCTGGTCGTCGCGGCGGGCGGTCCGTCGATCCCCAAGATGGGGGCGAGTCGCTTCGCCTACGATATTGCCCGGCAGTTCGGCCTTCGGGTCGTCACGCCGCGCCCGGGCCTGGTGCCGCTCACCTTCGACCGTGACATGTTGGATCGGCTGAAGGACTTGTCCGGCGTATCATTAGAGGCGACGGCGACTCTCGGCAAGGTGCGGTTCACCGAAGCGCTCCTGTTCACCCACCGGGGGCTCAGCGGCCCGGTGATCCTGCAGATTTCCTCTTACTGGAGGGCAGGCGAGACGATCGTCCTCGATCTTCTGCCGGGAACCGACCTGTTCGCGGTGCTGAAGGAGATGAAGCGGAGCCAGCCCAGGAAGGAGGCGCAGACGGCGCTTGCCCAGTTCCTGCCGAAAGCCCTGGCGCAACGCATCTGCGAATGGACCGGGGTCGCGGGACGGCTTGCGGATCTGCCGGACAGGGCGCTCCGTACCCTGGGCGCGCAGGTCAATAGTTGGGCGGTCGTGCCCAATGGCACCGAGGGCGACCGCACGGCGGAAGTCACCGTCGGCGGGGTCGATACGCGGGATCTGTCGTCCAGAACCATGGAGGCACGGGACGTGCCGGGCCTTTACTTCATCGGCGAGGCCGTCGACGTGACGGGCCACCTGGGCGGATACAATTTCCAATGGGCCTGGGCGTCGGGCCATGCCTGCGGCGAAGTCGTCTGATGCCGACTGGCGCCGGCGGCCGCTCAGACGATGTCGAAGGCGATGGAGTGGCGCAGACCTTCCTGGGTGAACGGCTGGACTCCATGCCATACGTAGGACGGAAACAGAACCATCATGCCCGGTTCCGGCCGGATCAAGCGGCGGATCCGGTTCTTGTCGCTGACGAAAGCTTCGGGCGGAGCGCCGAACTGGATGCAGCCTTCCCCCGACGCCCACAGTTCCTCGGGCAGGTCCGGGACCTTCACATAGTAGACGCCGGACAACCAGCCTTCGTTGTGGACGTGGCTGGCGTCGTATCCGGCGCCGTAGAGAATCGTCGACCAGGCGCCGGCGAACCTGAAGTCCGGGTTGATATATCGCAGGAACGGATGGTCGGAATCTTCCTTCAGCCCGGCCACGAACTCGCGGACCCCTTCGGTGATCATGTTCTGCACGGTCAAGACGGCGCCCGACGCATTCTTGAACAGGTTGTTGGGAATTTGCGTGCCGCCGCGCATGGTCTGGTCGAGGGGCAGTAAGCCCTTCTTGTGGCGTCTCTCCAATTGCGCGTGCAAGGCCTCGTTGAAGGCGGCCATGTCCTGATAACCAGCCGGTGTCGGCAGACGGCGCGCGACGACGTCCTTGTCGTAATCGACGAAGGCGTCGACGGTAGCGTCCGCCGCCTCGACCATTGCGATCGTCATGTTTCCCAGGATGGAACTCATCCGCGGGCGGACGCGATGCGCGTCCTGCAGGACTTTGATGGCTTCCCGATTGCGGCCTGCGCGGATCAGGCTCTGTCCATAGCTTTGTAGGATTTCGACATCGTTCGGCTCCAGGATGACGGCGTCGGCGTAGCGGGCCAGGGCCTCGTCGTGCTTGCCTAGCATGGATAGCGCCCAGCCCAGGCCTGACAGGGCGTAGGCCCGTTTGGGGTCGATTTCCAGGGCGCGGCGCAGAACCGGCTCCGCCTCGGCGAACCGTTCCTCCGCCGCAAGTTCCAGGCCGTACTGCTCATGGGCCTGGGCGGCCTGCGGCACGACCTCGATGGCCCAGAGATAGGATTCGAACCGCTCGTCCTGACGGTTCATCGCGTTCTTGATGCCCTTGAAGGTCTTGTGGGCGTCCATATGCAACGGATCCATCTTGAGCGCCTCCCAGCACGAGGCGACAGCGTCCTCGTACTTGCCGAAGAAGAACTGGATCGACGCAAGGGCCGCATAGGAATCCGGGATGCCGCCGCTGATCTCGATAGCCTTTTCCAGGGCAGCCATGGCCTTTTCCGGTTCGTTGTAGTCGCGCAGCGCGATGCCGTAGTTGTGGAGGATTTCCGGTTCGTCGGGATTGATCCTGAGTGCCGCCTCGAAACGCGCGATCGCGCCATCCAGATCGTCGAGACGTTGCAGCGCCATACCCAGGTTGTTGAGGGTATCGGCGCTGTCGGGCGCCAGCGCGAGGGCGCGTTCATAATTCTCACGCGCCGATGCGGCGTCGCCTCTGTAGAACTGCGCCAGTCCCAGATTGTTGAAATAGTTCGGGTTTTTGGCATTAATGCGGGTCGCCTCGGTCAACGCCTCGATGGCGCCCGGCAGGTTTCCCGACTGCATGCAGGCGATGCCGAGCAGATGATGGGCTTCCGCGTGTTGCGGGTTCGTGCGGACGAAATCCTGGTACAGGCGGGTCGCGTCATGAAGCCTGCCGGATTGGTGTGCGGTGAATGCGTCCTGCAGCGAATTCAAGTTCAGCGCCCTAGTCGGTGTGATGAAGGAATGCCCAATGATTTAGCTCAGCCTCGGTCTCGGTGTCACCCGTTATCGCGGCGTCATTTTGTCGTCGAAATCGTCGAGAGACGGGTAGGCGACGGGGCTGAGGCTGTCCAGCTTGGCGAGCCGGTCCGCATAGGTCTCCAAGTATCCGGCCCGCGTGGTGTCGTCCACATAGGGCACGTGCCAGGCGGCGAAAGGCGGCAGCACGGTCATCCCCGTATAGGCGAGGGTGCCCTGGAGGAGCGGTTTCAGCATGTCGGTTAGGCGCCCGTGGATCGCCTCGTCGCGGTCCAGCATGTGCTCCCGCCCGCCGAGGGTGCACGTCACCATCGCGCGTTTCCCTTTCAGCCCGCCGCGGTCGTAGAACCGCCGCCCGCCGTAGGTCAGGCCCGAGACCAGCACCCGGTCGATCCAGCCCTTCATGATGGCCGGCACGGAAAACCAATAGAGCGGGAAGTGGAGGATCAGAAGGTCGCACCAGAGCAACTTCCCGGTCTCGGCCAGGATGTCGGGGGCCAGAGTCTTCGTCTCCCAGCCGTGGCGCTGTTCCAGGGCGTAGACGAGGTAGTCCGGGTCGGCGCGGTCCCGAAAATCGTCCGGTCCCGCGACCGGGTTGAAGTTCATGGCGTAAAGGTCCGACAGCGTGACGCTGTGGCCTTCCTTCTCAAGTACATTCACGGAGAGATCGCGCAGCGCCGTGTTGAACGATTTGGGCTCCGGGTGGGCGTGGACGATGAAAACGTTCATGCGCGCGGCATCACTCCGGCGGCGGCACGGCGCCGGTGCGTTCCGTGATCAGGCCGTAGTGCTCGGTGCGCCGGTGGGCCGCGAAGTTGAAGGTGGAGGATTTCAGGAACGCGCAGGCGTCCAGGTCGCAGTCGTGGACGATCACTTCGTCGTCCTCGGTCTCGGCCTCGGCGACCACCTGGCCGTCCGGGTTGATGATGCAGGAGCCCGCCATCATGTGATAGCCGGGCGCTTCCTCGCCTGCCTTGGCGACGCCGACCACCCAGGTCGCGTTCTGATAGGCCCCGGCCTGCATGCTGAGGCGCGAATGATGCATGCGCAGTTCCGGCGTGTCCGGGCCGCCCAGGCTGTTCCACGAGGGCGTGTTGTAGCCCAGCATGACCAGTTCCACCCCTTGCAGGCCCATGACGCGGTAGGTCTCGGGCCAACGGCGGTCGTTGCAGATGCACATGCCCATGACGCCGCCCATGGCGCGCCACACGGGAAAGCCAAGGTCTCCGGGTTCGAAATAGCGTTTCTCCAGGTGCTGGAACGAGCGCTCGGGCTCGTACTCGGCATGGCCCGGCAGGTGGACCTTGCGGTACTTGCCGACGATGTGGCCGTCCTTGTCGACCAGGATCGAGGTGTTGAAGTGGCGGCCCTCGGGCGTCAGCTCGGCATAGCCCAGGGAAAAGCCGATCTTGCTGTCGGCGGCGTAGTCGAACAGCGGGCGCGTCGCGTCGTTGGGCATCTCGCGCTCGAACCATTGGTCCATCTCGGCCCGGCTCTCGGCGTAGAAGCGGGGGAAGAAGGTGGTCAGCGCCGTTTCCGTATAGACGATCAGGTCTGCGCCCTCTGACTTGGCCTGCTTCATCATGTCGAGCAGGCGGGCGACGATCACCTGGCGGCTGTCGGATTCCAGGTTGGGGCCCTGCTGGGCGGCGGCGACGCGGACGATACGGGTCATGGCGGTTTCCGTTTCTTGGTTCTTGGCGGTGGGAAGATTACGGGAGGTTCCGTGCCCCGGACAATGGCCTAACCGAACACCACCGGCACCAGGAAAAGCGCCGCAAGCGCGATCGCGGCCGTGGCGATGAGGTTCAGGGCGATCCCCGCCGTGCACATGTGTATCACGTCGAGCCTTCCGGCCGCGAACACGATGGCGTTGGGCGGCGTCGCCACGGGCATCATGAAGGCACAGCTGGCCGCCAGCGCGACCGGCACGGCGAAGGTGAGCGCGTCGAACCCCAGGCTGACGGCGAGGGTTGCCGCGATCGGCACGAACACGGCCGCCGTTGCCGTGTTGGAGGTGATCTCGGTGAGGAACACCACCAGCCCCGTGACGGTCAGCAGCAGCACGATCAGCGGCAGGTGTCCGCCGCCCGCGACGAGGCTGCCGAGCCATGCCGCCAAGCCCGTCGACTGGATGGCCGAGGCCAGCGAGAACCCGCCGCCGAGCAGGATCAGGATGCCCCAGGGCAGGCGGATGGCGTGGTCCCAGTCCATGAGGAACTGGCGCTTCTTCAGGTCGACGGGGATGACGAAGGCGGCGACGGCGCCAGCCAGGGCGATGGCGGTGTCGCTGACCGGCACGAGGCGTTCGATCAGGGGCTGGAACACCCAGGCCAATGCAACCGACGCGAACAGAAGGGCGGTCAGCGCCTCGCCCCGTTCCGGCGGGCCCAGGCGGGCGCGTTCGCTGGCGATGCCGTCGGCGATGCGCGCAAGGTCCAGGCCCTCGGCGCGATAGAGGACGCGGGTCAGCAGCAGCCAGGCGATAAGCAGCAGTCCGGCAGCCAGCGGCACCCCCAGCAGCATCCAGCGCGCGAAGCCGAGTTCGATTCCGTGGTTCTGGGACAGGTAGCCGGCCAGGAAGGCGTTGGGCGGCGTGCCGATCAGGGTCGCCGTGCCGCCGATGCTGGCGGCATAGGCTATGGCGAGGAGGAGGCCCCGGGCAAAGCGGTTCTGTTCAGGGGTTGATGGCGCGCCGCCGTCCCGCCGTCCCTCGATGAAGGCGACGACGCTGAGACCGATGGGCACCATCATCAGGGTCGTCGCCGTGTTCGAGACCCACATGCTGAGCCCCGCCGTGGCCAGCATGAAGCCGCCGATCAGGCGGTCCGGGCGCACGCCGGCGATCGACACGATGGCGACGGCGACCCGGCGGTGCAGGTTCCAGCGCTCGATGGTCAGCGCGATGACGAAGCCGCCGAGAAACAGGAACACCAGGGGATGGGCATAGGGATGGGCCGCGTCCACCGCCTCGGCAATCCCCAGCATCGGGAACAGAAGGACGGGCAGCAGCGCCGTGACCGCCAGCGGCACCGCCTGGCTCAGCCACCACACGGCCATCCAGCCGGCGACCCCGGCGGTCAGCCAGGCCTCGCGCGACAGGCCTCCGGGGCTGGGCAGGGCGGCCAGGGTCAGGCACAGCGCGGGCCCCAGGAGCAGACCGGCAACAAGGCCCGCGGACGGCCTCGACGGCGAACCGCCTCGGCGGCCGGTGTCGTCGCTCGTTTCGGGGCGGGTTTCGTCGTTCATGCTGTCTCCCACGCTAGCAGCCGAAGCCGTTGAGGCATAGATTACGGGGCACGCCAAGGAGCCGCCATGAACGATCCGCACCACCCCGCCGCCGACCACGCCCGCGCGACGCGCCGCCTCAAGGGTTTCGCCCTGCATCTGATGGCCTATTTTATGGTGGTCGCCGCCTGCGCGGCCTTGAACTACGTCAAGACGCCGGACCAGCTGTGGTTCATCTATCCCATGGTCGCCTGGGGAGCCCCCCTTGCCGTGCACGCGGCCTGGACCATGGGGCTGTTCGACGGCCTGGCGAAGGGACCTGGCGGGCGGAAATAGGCGGACCGGATGCGGCTCAAAAGGCGAACAGGCCGGGAATCTGGGATTCTACTAGTAGAATCAACACGGGCTGCCGAATTTTGCGCTGCAATAAGATGGAAATTCGGTTACACAAAAGATTGGGGATGAGGCGGCCGCGAACGGCCGAACGGATGGACCAACGATGGTTCAAACAAGGAAACAACAGCCGGGGCGGGCCGCATGTTCAAGAAGATCCTGATCGCCAACCGGGGCGAAATCGCCTGTCGCGTCATGAAGACGGCGAAGAAGATGGGCATCAAGACCGTTGCCGTCTACTCGGATGCGGACAGGCTCGCGCTGCATACGGAAATGGCCGACGAAGCCGTGCACATCGGTGCCCCGCCGTCGTCGGAAAGCTATCTTGTGATCGACAAGATTCTCGCCGCCATCGAGCAGACGGGCGCCGACGCGGTCCACCCCGGCTATGGTTTCCTGTCGGAAAACGCGCGTTTCGCCGAGGCCCTGGCCAGGAAGGGCGTCGCCTTCATCGGTCCGCCCGTGGGCGCCATCAACGCCATGGGCGACAAGATCGAATCGAAGAAGCTGGCGGAGAAGGCCAAGGTCAGCGTCGTCCCCGGCCATACGGAGGCCGTCAAGGATCCGGACGAGGCGGTGAAGATCGCCAACAGGATCGGCTATCCGGTGATGCTGAAGGCGTCGGCCGGCGGCGGCGGCAAGGGGATGCGCATCGCCCACAACGACGCCGAATGCCGCGACGGGCTGCAGCGCGCGCGCTCCGAGGCCGCGTCCAGCTTCGGCGACGACAGGGTGTTCGTCGAGAAGTTCATCGTCGAGCCGCGCCACATCGAGATCCAGGTGCTGGCCGACAAGCACGGCAACTGCGTCTACCTGAACGAGCGCGAATGCTCCATCCAGCGCCGCCACCAGAAGGTGCTGGAGGAGGCGCCGTCGCCGTTTCTCGACGCCAAGACGCGCAAGGCCATGGGCGAACAGGCGGTGACGCTGGCCAAGGCCGTCGACTACTGTTCGGCCGGGACGGTGGAATTCATTGTCGACAAGGACAAGAACTTCTATTTCCTGGAAATGAACACGCGCCTGCAGGTCGAACATCCGGTGACCGAGTTCATCACCGGCCTGGACCTGGTCGAGCTGATGATCCGCGTCGCGGCGGGCGAGAAGCTGCCGTTCGCGCAGAAGGACGTGCCCCTGAACGGCTGGGCCGTGGAGGCCCGCATCTATGCCGAGGACCCGTTCCGCAACTTCCTGCCCTCGACCGGGCGCCTGGTGCGCTACCGCCCGCCCGCCGAGACGGGGACCGTGCGCGTCGACACGGGCGTGTTCGAGGGCGGCGAGATTTCCATGTTCTACGACCCCATGGTCGCCAAGCTGGTGACCTACGGCAAGGACAGGAACGCCGCCATGGATGAAATGGCGCGCGCCCTCGACCGCTTCCAGATCACAGGCGTCGCCAACAACATCGCGTTCCTGGCCGCCCTGATGGCGCACAAGCGGGTGCGCGCCGGCGATTTCTCGACCAACTTCATCGCCGAGGAATATCCCGACGGCTTCAATCCCAAGGACGCGGTCCACGACGACCCGACCCTGACGGTCGCGGTCGCCGCCACGCTCCACCGCGCCTACCAGGACCGCGCGGCGGGAATTTCCGGCCAGGTCGCCGGACATGCGCGCAAGGTTGCGTCCGACTGGATGGTGGTCCTGGGGCGCGATCCCCATCCGGTCAGCGTCCATCCCGCCGAGGGCGGCTACGACCTCACGCTGAACGGCAAGACACTGGAACTGCGCACGGATTGGCAACTGGGCGACACCCTGATGGAACTGACGCTGGACGGCAAGGCGCGCAGCGTCCAGGTCGGCCGCTCCGACATCGCCTATCGCATCATCCACGCGGGCACGGAATCGCGCGCCCTGGTGCTGAGCCCGGGCACGGCGGCGCTCTACCGCCACATCCCGGAAAAACAGCCGCCGGATACCTCCAAGTTCCTGATGTCGCCGATGCCGGGGCTGCTGGTCTCGCTCGCCGTCGAGGTCGGCCAGGAGATCAAGGCGGGCGAGGAACTTTGCATCCTCGAGGCCATGAAGATGGAAAACGTCATGCGCGCCGACAAGGATGCCGTGGTCAAGGAAATCAAGGCCAAGCCGGGCGACAGCCTGATGGTCGACCAGGTCATCATGGAATTCGAGTGACCGCCCGGCGGAGGTGACGCACCGCCATGCGTGATGCCGGCACTGCCGTTCACGTGACCATCTCGGGCCGGGTTCAGGGCGTCTGGTTCCGCGGCTGGACCTGCGAGCAGGCGCGGGAACTCGGCCTGACCGGCTGGGTGCGCAACCGGCGCGACGGCACGGTGGAGGCCGTGTTCCGCGGCGACGCGGTCGCCGTGCGCCAAATGGTCGAGCGCTGCCAAGAGGGCCCGCCGGCGGCCCGCGTGACGGACGTCCGTACCCAGCCCGCGGCCGACCCCGGCCTGCCCGGCTTCGAGCCCTGGCCGACGGTGTGACGGTCTACGCCGCGCGCACGCCTTCCAGGAACCTCTCGACCTGTTGTTTCAGGTGGTCGGCCTGGGAATTCAGCTCACTCGCGACGCTGGTGACCTGTGTCGCCGCGGTGCCGGTTTCGTTCGCCGAATGGGTCACCTCGATGATGTTGGAGGTGACCTCCAGGGTGCCGGTGGATGCCTGCTCCACGTTGCGGGCGATCTCGCTGGTGGCGGCCCCCTGCTGTTCGACGGCGGCGGCGATGGTGCCGGCGATCTCGCTCATCTCGCTGATGGTCGTGGTGATCGACTGGATCGCCCGCACCGCCTCCTTGGTTTCGGCCTGGATATCGGCGATCTGCTGGCCGATCTCCTCGGTCGCCCGCGCCGTCTGGTTGGCGAGGTTCTTGACCTCCGACGCCACCACCGCGAACCCCTTGCCGGCGTCGCCCGCACGCGCCGCCTCGATCGTCGCGTTGAGCGCCAGCAGGTTGGTCTGCTCGGCGATGTCCGTGATCAGGTCGACCACCTCGCCGATGCGGTTCGCGGCCCGAACCAGACCCTGGATCTGCGTGTCCGTATGATGGGCTTCGGATACCGCGCGTTCTGCCACGGTGGACGACTGGGCGACCTGGCGGGAGATTTCCTGGATCGAACTGGACAGTTCTTCCGTCGCCGTGGCGACGGTCTGTACGTTGGCCGACGCCTGTTCGGCGGCGCCCGCCACCGCCGTCGCCCGTTCGTTGGTGCCCTCGGCGATTTGGGACATGGACGCCGCGGTGGCCTCCATCTCCGTCGCCGAGCTGGCGAGCGAGCGCAGCAGTTCCGACACGTCGGCGTCGAAGGACCCGGTCAGGGCCTCAAGTTGGCGGCCGCGCACCTCGCGCCGCCGGGCCGCTTCCCGCTCCCGTTCGGCCAGTTCGTCGGCCTTGATGATGCTCTCCTTGAACACCAGCACGGCGCGGGCCATGTCGCCGACCTCGTCGCCGTTGTCCTGGCCGGGGATCTCGACCGTCTTGTCGCCGTCCGCCAGCGACGTCATGGCCGCCGTCAGGGCGGTCACCGGCTTGGCGATGCCGCCACCGATCAGCAGCGCCGCCAGCACGCCCAGCAACACGCTGACCGCGGCGACCACCATGGTCACGATCATGGCGGTCTTCATGGCCTTGCTGGTGGCGGGGCCCAGGGCCTCCTGTTCCGTCTTGAGGCTGTTCCTAAGGTCGTCCATGAGGGCTGCGATATTCGGGCCCAGGAAGCCGATGGTGCCGAGCACGAGTTCGTCGCGCTGGACGATCACGTCGTGCACTTCCAGGATGGCGGCCTCGTATTGCTCCTGAAGGGTGGAAACCTCCGCGGCCAGCGCCTTGCGATTATCGTCGAACAACTCGCCCAGAAGCTCCGCCATGCTCTCCTTCATTTCCGCGACCGCTTCCTGGGCGCGGTCGAAATCGGCCAGATCGTTGCCGGTGACGAACCGGTTCGCATACAGCCGCAACAGAAGCAGCGAGCGCTGCACCTTGGCCGCGAGGTAGGCCGCGGACACGTCGGTCTCGTCATAGGCGTTCTTCATCAGTGTGGTGAGCTTCTTCTCCATTTCCGCGCCCTGGACGTACATCCGGTTCAGGAGGATGGAGTTGCGCCGGGTCTGCAGGGACGAGACCTCGTCGAATGCCGTCTGGTAGGCGGCAAGGTTCCCGGTCGCCGTGGAGATCGCCTTCTTGTCCTTGGCGTTGACGACCTGGCCGTTCAACGTCTCGATCAGTGTCATGGTCTGGGAAATCCGCTCCTCGAACTCGGCGATTGCGTCCTCCGAGGAGTGGGCCAGGAAATCGGCGACCGCCAATTGCGCCTTCAGCAATGTCGCCTGCACCAGGGCCGCCCCGTTGGATTGGCCGGCCGTCTCTCGGTAATGGGCGAAATTGCCTTCGCCGTTCCTCAGGCTGACGCCGCCCGTCGCGCTGATGACCAGCAACAGGGTCAGCACGACCGCGAACCCGATGAAGATCTTCGACCGGATCTTCGTGTTCTTCATGAACGACAGGGACATTGTTCAGGCCCTCCTCCAAGCGTGCAACTGCGCGGACCCCCCGTCCGCGGTATTCATCGGCAATACACCGCTACACTAAGAAGAGAAATCTGGCCGATGGTCATAACTTAAATTTAGACCAATCTGAATGAAATAATTAATCCTTATAATTCAAATCGTTACTGATATTTCCCGGTGCCAGTTACGATGGAAATGTGTAGCAAATAACCGCAAAGGCGGCTGTGGCGGCCGTCTTTGCGGCACCCGGGGAACGCGATCAGTCGGCGAAGTCCAGGATGTCGCGCACGGTGTCGATGCCGCCGCGGGCGCAATCGGCGTCGATGTCGCCGCCCGGCGCGCCGGACACGCCGACCGCGCCGACCAGGGAGCCGGCGACGCGGATCTGCACGCCGCCCTCCATGACGATGACGCCTCGCATATGGTTCAGGTCGGAGCGGATGTCTCCGCGGTTCTTGCGGATGTCTCCTGAGTCGGCGCCGGACATGACGACCAACCCGGCCTTGCGTTCGGCGATCTCCAGGGTATGGCGGCTGGCCAGGGTGTCACGCTGGGCGGCGATCATGTTGCCGGCGCGGTCAAGGACGACGGCTGACGCCTGGTAGCCCTTTTCGCGGCAGGCATGCACGGCGCCCTGGGCGATCTTCGCGGCCAGGTCCGAGGACATGATGCGGACCTTGAGGATTTCTCCCTCGGCGCGGGCCGTCGGCGCGGCGAGGATGACGGCGGCCAGAACGGCGGCGGCCAGGACGGTGACGGGGCGCTTCATTACGTGGACCTCCCGGTGCTGGCGCGGACAAGGCATCCGCGCGGAATTTCATATTCTATTTTTTTTAACTGTTGTCGCGTGGTTGGACAATCCCCTGCCGGAATCCAATTCCTCGAACGGCGACGGGAAACGCCCATGAAACGCCTTCCCCTCCTGCACCCGCCGTTCGTCACTCACCGGTTCCGGTTGACGGCGTCCGCGATGGACGAAGGGGCGCGATCGAACATGGCGTTTCAGGGGGCCGTGCTTATGACCATTGTCCACTTCGGAAGGTCGGTTACTGCTGCTACTATTTCGTTCTTGCTATCCCGTACGCCCATTCCGGATCGTCTTGCGTCGATTGCTCCGCCGGGCCTCGGGATCATATGCTGTTAATCGGTACGGGATTCGTTCGGACGCACGGCATCGTCGTGAGGAAGAAAGTGCGATGAAGTTTCTGCACTCCGTGGGCCTAGGTCGCGCGCTTCTTTTCGCTGCTTTCATTCTGTTCATATTCCTTGCGGAAAACATGACCGGAACCTCGGGGGCCGTCGGACAACCAGGGACGTCGGACCATCACCGCCCGTTAGCCGACCAGGAACCGATCCGTCCGATTCCCCGTGAAATCATGCTCGACCCCGGCAAGGTTGCGCTCGGCAAGAAACTGTTTCACGACACGCGGCTTTCGCGCGACAATACGGTCGCCTGCGCCAACTGTCATGACGTGTCGGACGACGGCGCCGACGGATTGGAGCGCTCGGTCGGTATCGGCGGCGCCCAGACCCGGTTGAACGCGCCGACGGTCTTCAACAGCGGATTCAACTTCGTGCAGTTCTGGAACGGTCGCGCCGCGACGCTGGAGGACCAGATCGAAGGACCGATCCACGCGCCCAACGAGATGGCGACCAGTTGGCCGGAGATCATCGCCAAGCTGAACCGGGATTCTGGGATGGTTTCGGACTTCGCAGCGATCTATGGCGGTCCGATCCAAAGCGCGGCGATCAAGGACGCCATCGCGACCTATGAGCGCTCGCTGATCACGCCGGATTCCCGTTTCGACCGCTTCCTTCGAGGAGACGAGACGGCCATTACCGCGACCGAGCGCGCGGGATACGAACTGTTCAAGAACTATCGGTGCGTCGCCTGCCACCAGGGGGTCAATGTCGGCGGCAACCTGTATGCGAAGATCGGCGTGGTCGGCAATTATCTGGCCGACCGCGGCGGCGTTACGGATGCCGATTTGGGCCGGTTCAACGTCACCGGCCGGGAGCGGGACCGGCAGGTCTTCAAGGTGCCGTCGCTCCGCAACGTCGCGTTGACGGCGCCTTATTTCCACGATGGGTCCGTGAAAACCCTTCGGAGCGCCGTGGTTTTCATGGCGAAATACCAGTTGGGGCGGCCGATCTCGAAAGAAGACGTCGAACTCATCGTGGCTTTCCTGGAGACGCTGACCGGCGAATACCAAGGGACTCCCTTATGGCGGTGACAGTCAACAGGCACACCCTGATCGTTCCGCTTCTTCTGGCGCTTATCACGGTCATCTATTTCCAGACCAAAGGCGTGAAGCCGGAAGCGCACGTCCAGGCCTTGAACCGGCTCCGCGCCATCGAATACCAGGAAGCGCTCGTAAATCGAGAACATTCTGATGCTGCGGTCGGGCCTGCTGCTCAACCTGGATTCACTGGTCGCCAACATCGACCTGGGCCGGACCCTGATCACGGGCACGGACGAGATCATCCGTAATGTCTACGGTAGGGTCGGCGAAACCTTGTCGACGAATTTGGCCGCGATTCGGGAAACTTTTTCCCGCCGGGTTTCGATCATCGAGGATTTCAAGTCCGACAACGCGATTTTGCGAAACTCGCTCGGCTATTTCAGGGTGACGGTAGCCGATGTCTCCGCCCGCATTCGCGATCAGGGCCGGAATCCCGGCTTGGCGGACCGAATAGACAGCCTTCGGTTCGCCGTGCTGGACTACTACATCGGCGGCAGCGGGCTGAAGAACGCCATCGAGGAACAAGTCCGCGACCTGGACAAATCCCGCGACCGGTTGCGTGATCCCATCCAGATCGTGGAAGGGGTCGGGTGGCAGGAAGTGGAACTGAACTTCATCCTGTCGCACGCCAGGGTCATCCTTGACTACAAGGAGCGCGTGACCTCCCAGATCGAGGAGATATTGTCCCAGTCGGTCGCCCCGCCCCTTGCCCAAGTGCAGGCCCTGGTGGCGGGCAGATACGAGGCCGATTACGCAAAGACGAACAAATTCAAGATCTTACTTTATGTCCTGGCGGTCGCCCTAATCCTGCATGCCGCCTATATCCTGATCCGGCTGCGCCAAGGGGACCTGCGCCTTAGGGGTGCGATCGACAGCATGCAGGAAGGCTTTGCGCTATTCGACACCAGGGACCGCCTGGTCCATTGCAACGACATCTATCTGAAATCGAACCCCGTCGTTCGCGATATTCTGAAACGGCGCGGGACGTTCGAGGAACTGTTGCGGGCGACGGTGACGGCCGGGATGATCCCGGAAGCCGAAGGCTGGGAAGAGGAATTCATCCGGCAAAGGATGGACCAGCACCGCAATCCCGGGGCCCGCATCCTCCGCCGGTTCAACGACGGCACCTGGCGCATGATCAAGGAGACGCGCACGCCCGAGGGCGGCACGGCCCTGACCTACATCGACATCACGGACTTGAAGCGGGCCGAGGTCGAGCGGCTCCACGCCATGAGAGAGGCGGAAAACGCCAACCGGGCGAAATCGGACTTTCTTGCGGCCATGAGCCACGACCTTCGGACGCCCTTGAACGCGATCATCGGATTTTCCGACGTCATCCACCTGCAGCAGTTTGGCCCGATCAACGAGCGCTATCTGGAATACATCGGCGATATCCGCGCCAGCGGCCGGTTCCTGCAAGCCCTGGTCGAGGACATTCTGGACCTGTCGGCCATCGAGGCGGGACAGAAGATATTGGACAAGGAGCCCCTGGATGCCGGCGAACTGATCGCCGAGTGTATGAAAATCGTGAGCCGGCAGGTGGATGCCAAAAAGCTCACGTTGACGTCGAACGTCGAGCCGGGAAAGGCTAATCTCGTGCACGCGGACCGCCAGGCGGTCCGGCAGGTATTGTTGAACCTGCTGTCGAATGCCATCAAGTTCACGCCCCAAGGCGGTGAGATCAAGGTGAGCGCCCAGCGTGCCGGCGGCGCGACCGAGATCGCGGTGGCCGATACGGGCAGCGGGATCCCGGCCCACCGCATCCATGAAATAGTCAAACCTTTCACGAGGGAGAAAGACAGCCATTTTGCCTCGGAACGGGGCTGGGGCCTCGGCTTGGCGATCACGAAGTCGCTGGTTGAGGCGCACGGCGGCCGCTTGGACATCAAAAGCAAGGTGGGCGTGGGAACGACCGTCACGGTGTCGCTGCCGGACAGCACGGACCAGGGGGCGGATGCTACGGCCTGAAGGTCTCTTCGAACGTCGCCCGCAGAACGCTGTCCACCTCGGGCGTCGAGGCGGTGATGCCGAGATCGACCAGCGAGGTCACCCCGTGCTCGGCGATGCCGCAGGGCACGATGCCGTCGAAGTGGGAAAGGTCCGGCTCGATGTTCAGGGCGACGCCGTGGAACGACACCCATTTGCGCAGCCGCACGCCGATGGCGGCGATCTTGTCCTCGCGGTAGAGCTTGGATCCCGGCGCGCCGCGCGACACCCAGATGCCGACCCGGCCGTCGCGCCGCTCGCCGATCACGCCGAAGCGCGCGAGGGCGCGGATGATCCAGTCCTCCAGGTCGCAGACGAAGGCGCGCACGTCCTCGCCGCGCCGCTTCAGGTCCAGCATGACGTAGCCGACCCGCTGCCCGGGGCCGTGGTAGGTATAGCGCCCGCCGCGCCCTGTCGTGTGCACGGGAAAGCGGCCGGGATCCCTGAGTTCCGCCGGATCGGCGCTGGTCCCTGCGGTATAGAGGGGCGGGTGCTCCAAAAGCCAGACCATTTCCGGCACGGCGCCGGCGCGGATCGCCGCGACCCGGTCCTCCATGAAGGCGACGGCCTCCTCGTAGGCCACGGGGGTGTCGGAAATCCGCCATTCGATGGGCTGACCGGTCATGAAATTCCTATTTGCAATGTCGTGATGGCGCTTCCGCTTGATATGGTTGCGCCGATTTGCTATCTGCCGCCATGTATTTCGCAAGAGACACGCTTGCGGCAAGGAAAAATGCGGTCGTGGCGGAACTGGTAGACGCGCAGCGTTGAGGTCGCTGTGGGAGAGATCCCGTGGAAGTTCGAGTCTTCTCGACCGCACCATCCTTGAAGTCATCCCCAAGAACCTGCCTCAAAAGGGCGGGTTTTTGCGTTTTCCGGGGGAAATTGTAACTTTTTCCGGTTATTGTCGGTTCTGCGCGGGCCGCGTGCGGACAGCCCGCAATCACGCCATCAGCGGCAGCCTTGAAACCCAGGATCGGAGACCCCCGCCGTGAGCGAGCGCCCCGACGACACGCTTGAGATGGAGCCCGCCGCCAAGCCGGAGGGCGCGCCCGAGCCCGCGCACGACGAGGTCGACGCGGCGGTCATCAACGCGCTCGACACGGGCGACGCCGAGGGTCTCAAGGAGCTGGTCGACGGCCTGCACCACGCCGACATCGCCGACATCGTCGAGCGCCTGAGCCCCGACCATCGCGAACAGCTGATCACCGAGATTGGCCCGGACAAGGCGCCGGACGTGTTGGCCGAACTGGACGAGGCGGTGCGTGAGGAGATCTTCGAGGCCATGGCCCCGGAGCAGATCGCCGCCGCCGTGCAGTACCTCGATTCCGACGACGCGGTCGAGATCGTCAAGGACATGGAGGCGCCGGATCAGCAGAAGGTGCTGGACGCCGTGCCGGCCCCGGACCGGCGGCTGATCGAGGAGAGCCTGGCCTATCCCGAGGATTCCGCCGGCCGCATGATGCAGCGCGAGATCGTCACGGTGCCGACCCATTGGACCGTGGGCGAAACCATCGACTACATGCGCACGGCGGCCGAAGGCGCCGACGACATCCTGCCCACCTCGTTCTACGACATCTTCGTCGTTGACCCGACGCACCGGCCCGTCGGCGCCATCCACCTGAGCCGCCTGCTGCGCTCCAAGCGGCCGGTGAAGGTCTCGGCCATCATGCAGACCGAGTTGATTCTGATCCCCGTGACCATGGACCAGGAAGACGTCGCCTTCCTGTTCCGCCAGCGCGACCTGGTGTCCGCCCCCGTGGTCGACGAGGCGCAGCGCCTGGTCGGCGCCATCACCATCGACGACGTGGTCGACGTCATCCACGAAGAGCACGAGGAGGACATGCTGGCGATGGCCGGTGTCGGCGAGGACGACCTGTACGACGCCGCCATCGACACCACCAAGGCGCGGTTCCGCTGGCTGGCGGTCAACCTGTTCACGGCGATCCTGGCGTCCCTCGTGATCGGCCTGTTCGAGGCGACGCTGCAGCAGATCGTGGCGCTCGCCATTCTCATGCCCATCGTCGCCTCCATGGGCGGCAACGCGGGCACGCAGACGCTGACCGTCGCCGTGCGCGCCATGGCCATGCGCGAGCTGACCTCGACCAACGCCTACCGCGTGATCGGCAAGGAAGTGCTGGTCGGGGCCATCAACGGCGTGCTGTTCGCGGTCATCACGGGCGCCGTCGCCTGGGTGTGGTTCGAACAGCCGCAGATCGGCTTGATCATTGGGCTCGCCATGATCGTCAACATGGTCGTCGCGGGGCTGGCGGGGGCGTCGATCCCGCTGATCCTCGACCGGTTCGGGGTCGATCCGGCCATTGCCTCCAGCGTGTTCCTGACCACGGTGACGGACGTCGTCGGTTTCTTCGCTTTCCTGGGCCTGGCGGCGGCGTTTCTGCTGTAGGGGCCGCCCACGGCGAACTTTACGTTTACGTAAACGTAAGCTAGAGTTCCGGTCATGGCACTGGATCAGACGCAACAGACCTTCGGCATCGCCGAACTGGCCCGCGAGTTCGGGATCACCACCCGGGCGATCCGGTTCTATGAGGACAAGGGCCTGTTGAGCCCGGCCCGTGACGGTCAGCGGCGCATCTACGGCCCCCGCGACCACGTGCGCCTGCGCCTGATCATGCGCGGCAAGCGGCTGGGCTTCTCGCTCGACGAGATCCGCGAAATGATCGACCTTTACGACGTCGATCCCACCGAGGTGTCGCAGCTCAAACTGTTCATCGGCAAGTTGCAGGCGCGGCGCGAACAGCTTCGCAGCCAGCAGGAGGACATCGCCGAGACGCTGGCCGAACTGGACCGGCTGGAAACCCAGTCCCAGGACCTTCTGGCCGAACGCGAGTCCCGCCGCGGCAAGTCCGCCCGCTGACGGCCCCAACCGCCAGACCGCCGTTGATTTTGCCCGGTCCTTGTGGGAAGGAAAGGGACGGAGGATACGCCCGTGACAAACCGACAAAATCAAAAGAAGAAACAACTCCGGGTCGCCTTGGGCGGCCTGGGCGCCGTCGGCCTGCCGGTGGCGGAATGGCTCGATTCCGGTGAGGAGCCGGGCCTGGAACTGGTTGCCGTCTCGGCCGGCGACACGGCCCGCGCCGCCCGGCGCCTGGCCCATCTGAAGCGTCCGCCGCGGATCACGGATCTGGCCGAACTGGCCGCCATCGCCGATGTCGTCGTCGAATGCGCGCCGCCGGAACGCTT
>PFFW01000091.1 GCA_002781745.1 Rhodospirillales bacterium CG15_BIG_FIL_POST_REV_8_21_14_020_66_15 | reverse complement strand
GTGTTGGTACCGTGCGGCACGGAATCGGTGGATTCGATCGTGCCGACGCCGGCCGCGCGCAGGCCCGCCAGGGCCGGCGGCGGGCACAGCATGTGCACGGCCGTGACGTCGACCGACGCCGCGCCCGCGCCCCGCAAAAGCCGTGCGCACTCGGCCAGCGTCGCGCCGGTCGACACCACGTCGTCGACCATGACGACCGGCCGTTCGGCGGCCTGTTCGATCCCCGGAATGTCGACGGCGACGTCGCGGTCGCCGGTTCGCAGCTTTTGGCCGACCAGAATATCCAGCCCGAGCGGCGCGGCGACGGCGTCGACCCATTGCCGGGACTCCTCGTCGGGGCCCAGGACGACCGCGTCGGCCGGCAGGCCTCTGTCCCGCAGGCGGCGGGCCAGCAGCGGCGCCGCCGAGACCGTCGCCGTCCGCGCCGAGGACATGACTGCGGCCAGGGACCTGGTGCGGTGCAGATGCGGATCGACGGTGACGATGCCGTCGAAAAGGCCGTCGAGAAAATGGCCGACGGCCTTCTGGCTGACGGCCTCGCCGGCGTGGAACGCCGCGTCCTGGCGCATGTAGCAAAGGTAGGGGGCGACCAGGACAAGGCGCGTCGCGCCCGCGTCGCGCAGGGCCGACGCGGCGAGCATCAGTTCCACAAGCTTGACGTTGGGATCGTCGAGGGAGCGGTAGAGGACCGCCGTTTCGGCCGCGTCGCCGACGCGCACGAGGCTCTCTCCGTCGGGAAAGCGATGCACCGCGATATCCGCATACGGAACCGCCAGGGCGTCGGCGAGGCGGCGGGCCTGGGCCGCCCCTTCGGGAAATCCCTGCAGCGTGACCTGCGCCGCCGTCATGCCGGCCCGATCATATAGCCGTTGTCCTGGGCCGCGTCGGTCGTCGCGAAGCGGAAGTCGGCGGCGACGCAGGCGTAGATGCGATAGATCGGCTCGCCCGCGGTCACCGGATCGCCGACCTTCTTCAGAAGTTCGATGCCGGCGCCCTTGTCCAACGGTGCACCCGCAAGGCGGGCGATGCGGCCCAGGCGATAGCAATCGACGGCGTGGACGACGCCGTCCGCCTGGGCGCGGACGACTTCGACCAAGCCGCCGAGGTCGTGGGTGGTCGTGCTGGGACCCTGGGCCTTGATGATTCGTTCCATGGCGGCAAGCGCCTGGCCGGAGTCCAGGAGTTCGCGGGCCCGCGCATGGCCGGCGCCGCCGCGCAGTTCGGGGTCGAAGTCGAGCATCCGTCCCGCCAGCATCAGCGACCGTTCGCGCAGGTCCTGCGGGGCGTCCGGATCGTTGCGCAGCACCGCCATGACGTCGCGCGCCTCCAGCACGGGGCCGATGCCCCGGCCGACCGGCTGCACGCCGTCGCTGAACACGACGTCGATGATCAGGCCGACCTTGTCGCCGACGTATTCGAACATCTTGCGTAGGCGCACGGCGGCGGCATGGCTGCGCACCTTGGCCGTGGGGCCGACGGGGATGTCGACCACCAGATGGGTCGAACCCGCCGCCAGCTTCTTGGAGATGATGGAGGCGATCATCTGCTCGGGCGTGTCGATGCGCAGCGGCCGTTCGACGGAGATCAGGATGTCGTCGGCCGGAGACAGGTTCACGTGCCCGCCCCAGACAAGGCAGCCCTTCTCGCGCTCCACCACGGCGCGCATGTCCTCGATCGACAGGTTGACCTGGGCCAGGACCTCCATGGTGTCGGCGGTGCCGGCGGGCGAGGTAATGGCGCGCGACGACGTCTTGGGTACGGGCAGACCGTGGGCGGCGACGATGGGGACGACGATCATCGACGTCCGGTTGCCGGGGATGCCGCCGATGCAGTGCTTGTCGACGACGATGGGGGCGTCCCAGTCCAACCTGTTGCCGACCTTCGCCATGGCCTCCGTCAGGTCCAGCATCTCGGCCGTCGTCATGAAGCTGGCGGAAGAAATCAGGAACGCCGCGATTTCCATCGGCGAATATCGGTAGGCGGTGATGTCGGCGATGATCGCCTCGATCTCCGCCTTGGACAGCGTCCGTCCGCCGATCTTGGCGCGGATCGACTCCAGGCTCCGCGGCTGCGCGGCCTGGGCGATGCGCACCTGCTCGCCCTCGGTCAGCCCCAGCCGGCGGAAGGCCTGCTCGCCCAGTCCCAGTTCGTCGGGCGCCACGATGGCGTTGTCGTCGCAGATGATCAGGTTGGCGAGGATCTGCTTGCCGTCCGTGACCACCTCGATCTTGCGCAGCGCCTGGAAGTCCTCGGCGCGGTAGAGGGTACAGGAGCGCGACAGCAGTGCCACGTTCTCGGGGTGGGTATCGATGGCGATCCGTTTCAGTTTGAGCATGCCGTTCCCCGCCTGCGCCGCCGACGCCGGTCGCCGGACGCCGCCACTGTTCCACCAACGGGGAGAGTAGGCAACGGCATGGATCAACAACGGCGGGTCTGTGACGGCGGGTCTGTGACGGCGGGTCTGTGGCGGCGGGGGCTATTCAGGGTTCCGGGCCATCGCCTCGATCTCGCGCATCACCCGGTCGGGCGCGGCGTTGAGGGGGAAGCGCGCCTGGAATTCCAGCGCGTCCTCAAGGCGTGTCAGGTAGTCGCGGGCTGGAATCTCCTCGCAGCCGAAGGTCTTCAGGTGGTTCGTCGCAAACTGGGTGTCCAGCAGGCGGAACCCGCCGATCCTGAGACGCGCCACCAGGTGGGCGAGCGCCACCTTGGAGGCGTCGGTCGCGCGCGAGAACATGCTTTCCCCGAAGAACGCCCCGCGCAGCGCCACGCCGTACAAACCGCCGGCGAGCCTGCCGTCCTTCCAGGTTTCGATGGAATGGGCGAAGCCCAGGTGGTGCAGCTCGATCACCGCGTGGCGGATCGGCTCGTTGATCCAGGTGTCCTTGCGGCCGGGGCCGGGGGCCGCGCATTCGTCCAGCACCCGCTCGAACGCCGAATTGGCGCGCACGATGAAGTCGCCCCGGCGCAGCACCTTGCGCAGGCTTTTCGAGACGTGGAAGGAGTCGAGCGGCAGCACGCCGCGCTGCTTGGGGTCGACCCAGAAGACCTGCGGGTCGTCTCGGCTTTCCGCCATGGGGAAGATGCCGGCCGCATAGGCGCGCAGCAGAAGTTCCGCCGGCAGGCTGTCCTGGTCCTGGTCGCGCCGGCTCATGACGCGCGCCCGTCGGGATCAGGCGCCGTCCCGGTCGGCCGCCATGAGCTGTTCCAGCCAATGGATGTCATAGGAACCGTCGACGAAATCCCTCTCGCCGATGATCCGCTGCTGAAGCGGTATGCCCGTCGAAATGCCATCGATCACAAATTCCTCAAGCGCCCGCCGCAGGCGCATCAGGCATTCGTTCCGCGACGCGCCGTGAACGATCAGCTTGGCGATCATGCTATCGTAGTGAGGCGGCACCGTATAGCCGGAATAGAGCGCGGAATCGACCCGTACGCCGAGTCCGCCCGGCGCGTGATAGACGCCGACCTTGCCGGGCGAGGGGGCGAAGGTCACGGGGTCTTCCGCGTTGATGCGGCATTCGATGGCGTGGCCGCGCAGCTTGACGTCGTCCTGGGTGACGGAAAGCTTCGCTCCCTGGGCCACGCGAATCATCTCGCGCACGATGTCGATGCCGGTGATGGCCTCGGTGATCGGGTGCTCGACCTGCAGGCGGGTGTTCATCTCGATGAAGTAGAACCCGCCGTCCTCGTAGAGGTATTCGACGGTACCGGCGCTCTGGTAGCCGAGCTTGGCGATGGCGTTCACGGTGACGGCGCCGATCTCGGCCCGCTGGGCGGCGTTGAGGGCGGGCGAGGGCGCTTCCTCAAGGACCTTCTGGTGGCGGCGCTGCAGCGAACAGTCGCGCTCGCCCAGGTGCACCACGTTGCCGTGGGTGTCGGCCATGATCTGGATTTCGATGTGGCGCGGCTTGTCCAGGTACTTTTCCATGTAGACGGAGCCGTCGCCGAACGCCGCCGAGGCTTCGCTCTGCGCCATCTTGATGGCGTCGGCAAGGTCGTCCTCGGTGCGCACCACCTTCATGCCGCGTCCGCCGCCGCCGGCGGCGGCCTTGATGAGGACCGGATAGCCGATGTCGCGGGCCACCGGGGCCGCGTCCTTGAAGGTCTCGACGGCGCCGTCGGAGCCGGGCACAACGGGAATGCCCGCGGCCTTGGCGGCGGCCTTGGCCCGCACCTTGTCGCCCATCAGGCGGATGTGGTCTGCCGACGGGCCGATGAAGGTGAAGCCGTGCTCGGCGACCATCTGGGCGAAGTCGGCGTTCTCCGACAGGAAGCCGTAGCCGGG
>PFFW01000025.1:13014-19954 GCA_002781745.1 Rhodospirillales bacterium CG15_BIG_FIL_POST_REV_8_21_14_020_66_15 | reverse complement strand
TGCCTGGGGAACTTCTGCAGGATGCGGGCGCGGACGCTGTAGCGCAGATAGGCCAGCGTCTTCAGGGTATTCACATCGAGATAAGACGCATCGTCGATGCTCTGTGCGTTGGTTTCGTAGGTTGTGATCGCGCGCTCGATCCGCACCGTGCCGCCGTCGTCGACGGTGAAGGTGGAGATCGCATCGTACAGCAGCAAATTACGCTCGCTGAGATTGAACTGATCCTCGACCTTCGGCGCGATAATGCCCTTGAGCGGCAAGGTCTGCAGCGGCCGGGCCGGGTCGATCTTTATATAGTAGGCGGCAACGGCCCCGAAAGCGGCTGCCCATGCCCAGGGCGCAGACGGCGAGGCGTCGGCGCCGATGATCGACAGGTGCGGCGAGTTCCTGGCATTGCCGAGCGTGGTCAGCGTCGAGTGGGTGCCGCGGGCGCCCGTGTAGGCGTGACCGTCCTGCATGACCATCGGGCCGAAACGGTCGGCAAGCTCGCCTTCCAGTACAACCAGGTTGGCGCTGTCGGTGTAGGGAACGATCCAGTCGGTGTACCATTGATCGCCGAGCACAGCGATGGCATCGGCGAGGTCCGGATTGCCGGCGCCGGTCGCCATGGCGCCGAAGGCAACGGTCAGGCCGGTCGGCAGATATTCGCCCGGATAATGATTGACGCGCAGATCGATGCCGTTGCCGGTTTCACCCTTGTGCACGGCGGTCAGATCGACCTGTTCTGCCGTAATGCCGTTGACCGCGGCGGTGAGCGGAAGGTCGGTGGCGGCCGTGATCGCCGCCACGACGTTGGTGGCAACATCGGCGGCTGCATCCGTGGTCGCGACGGCGACTCGCACGCGCTGGCCGGCGATGTAAATATTGAGGGTACCGGCGACCGTTACCGCACCGCCGAAAGTGATGGTGCCCGCTGCCTGGGTACCGGCGACGGCGTCATCAAGTGCCACCGCCCAGGTCTCGGTCCAGTCGTTGTTGGCCTTGAGGGCGCGAAACATGAGATGCAGCAAAGAGCCGCGACCGAAGAATACCTCGGCCTCGTCGGCGCTCAGCACGCGGGTCGGGACCGCTTCGGCGACCGTGCCGGCAGCGGTGCGCTGGCCGATCACCAGGATGCGGGACGGCATACCCGGCAGACCGCGCAGTGCGGCGGAGTTATCGATCTCGATGAAGGCACCCGGCGTGCGGATGTCGATCGGAATGGCGTTGAAGCTGATGGGCATGGATCAGGTGTCCTTCTTTTCGGTTTTGATCGGTTTGGCGGGCTTGTCCTGGATGACGTCGCCGTCGCGCATGCGGCGGCGCCAGTAGGACGTCAGCTGTACGGATTTGCCGTTCTCGGGCAGGGCCTCGGCGGTGACCGGGTCGCGGACAACAAGGCCGGGCGTGGCGGGTTTAAGCTTGAGTTTCATCATACTTGCTCCGGGTTGATGGTGTCTTCAGCGTCGGCGTCGCCGGCGGGCAGATTGGTCGAGACATTGCCGAACGTCGGCACGTCCCAGTCGGTGTGAAGGGTGACAAAGGCATCGAGATCGGCGTCCGGTGCCTGGTATTCGATATCGAATGTTGTGCTGATCTCGACGGAATAGACCGAGACGGTCTTGGAATTGATCAGGGCAACGATGCGGCCGGGTTCGATGTAGCCGATACCGAGACCGAGATCCGAGCCGACCAGCAGTTGCAGCATATCGGTTGCCATCTGATAGCTGCCGGCATCGTCGCCGACACCGCGCCGCGCGGATTTGTTATTACGACGGTCCTGGTGGCCGACCATCACCACAAACCCGGCCGTGTAACGCCAGGCTTCGCCGCCGAGATGTTCGCTGCTGCGAATACCGGCAAACATGACGAGGGCGGCCGGAAAGCGTTTGGCGATTTCCGTGAAGTCACCTTCTAGCTCACCGCCGTAGGACTTGACGTCCCTGATGGCATAGCCGAGCGCCGGTGTGGCACCGCTTGAGGCGGCAGCGATACGGTCGATGATGGCCTGCTCGATGGTGCCGATCATTGGACGAGCCCCCCGAGGTAGTCGGCGATGGCGGCTTCGATGGCGCGCTCATCACCGGCACTGATGCCGAGGTACGGACGCGCCGGCAGCTTGGTGGCACCGCGGCGACCGGCACGGCCGCCGAGTTGATGAATACCGGCATAGACCGTGCCCGATCCCCATTCGACGCTGTCTTTGTTCGCCTGGTGGGTGATCGATGACAGCAGTATGCCGTGATGGATCAGGGTCTGGCCGCCTTCGGCCAAGGCGCGCTGCGAAGGAATCCAGGCGGTACCGTCCGGCGCACGGCCGGTTTCAAAATTATGCTGGGTCGAGGCGACCATGATGCCGCCGATCTCGTCCATCAGCGGTTCAAGGTTGCTGACACCGGACAGCATTTTTGCGAGGCGGCGCTGGATTGCCTCGGTGCCCCGGATGTTTGCGCGGATCTCGATTGCGGCGCCGGCCATGTCAGAATCCCGTCATGGTGTCTGAAGAGAAAACACGGTCCGGACCTTCAACGATTACGTCGTCGACAGCGCCGACAGGCTCGGTACCGGCGACATCGAGCACGGCGCGGCCGGCGGCAACATCGCGGAGAAAGGTCATGGCGTCTTTTTGCGAGGCGGCGACACGATCAGGCGGGTCTTCTTTATGCAAGGCATAGCGGACCATGTCGCAGGCGACCTTGACCAGGGCCGCCGGGATCTCGGCGAGTGGCAGGTCATAGCGCTTGGCAATGTAGGTATCGATGGTCGTGCCGGCATCGGCGATCGCAACATCGAGCACACCGGTATCGGCAACGCCATCGGCATCGCGGTCGGTGAGCTGAAGGATTTCGTCGGCGCCGAAGCGCGCGTCAAGATCAGCCTGGGTGCAATAGTCGGTCACGGTGTTGATCGATCCTAAAAATCAGACGCCCGATCGAGGTTCTGGCAGGTTCCCTCGATCGGACGATTTTGCCCGTATGGGCTTCCTCTGGTTTGGCTCCCCTTGACGCCCCTGCCGGCGCGTCCGGATCACAGCCTCCTCTGCAGGTATTACTTGCCCTTCTTGCCGGGCTTCGCGGTTTCCTTCGCAGCCGTCGGCGTTTTCGGTTCGCTCGGCGTTGACGGTTCTGTCGGCGTCTCCGGCTCGGAAGGCCCGGTTGGTTCCGTTGCCTGCTCTTCAGCCGCTTCAGGCTCAAGGCCATGCACATGAACCTCGGCCGGATCGACCTCAGCCATGCGACAGACAAGCCGCGGTTCGTTCAGCAGGACTTCGCTTTGATCTTTGGTAAAAAAGTCCTGCGTGAAATACTGCGGCTCCTTGGTGAAGGCGTGGCCGCAGCGGCGGAATGCACCGGCAAACGCCGAGATAGCAACCGCCATAATAAGGCTTTTACGCAATGTCATCGCTCAGTCCTCGATCAGGCTGTGAGGAGCTGCTCGATGTGCAGGTCCGCTGTGTTGAGGTAGACGTTGGTGGCGCCGGCGGCGTCCTTCTCGGCCTTGAGAACCGCAAGCGCAGCGCTTTCCAGCGACGGCGGTGCGACCAGCAAGGTCGGTCGGATACGCAACGGCCGGTCATGATCGCCCTTGAGGCTCATCATGGCTGCGCGTGCGGCCGCATAGTTGGCGGCGTTGAGGGTCTGCTTGGAGGCGTAGGCCAATTGCCAGAGGCCGTACCCGGCGTTGCAGCGCATGTCGACGCCATAGGAAAATTCCTTGTTCATGAACACACGCTCGTCGGTCGGGTTGTCCTTGGCGACGAACTGTGCCTTGCGGCGATCCTGGAAGATCAGCGGCTTGATGGCGCGCGTCACGTCGAGCAGGAACCACGCGGTACCGGCGCCGCCCTGGAAGTTGGAAACCGATTGTTCGGCACCGTTGGCATCAATGACCGGATGATCGGTATCGAAGAAATACTGACCGTCAAAACAGTTCGTCGTGAAGCCGTCGTTCAGAAGGCTCCAGATCAGCTCGTCAGGAAATTCGGCGGCTGTCTGGCCAAGATCACCGAACAGCGGGTTGTAGACGCCGTAGGAATCATCATCGATATCATCGCGATCAACGCTGACCGTGTTTTCGAAGGATTTGTTGGCAATCACAAAGCTGCTTTGCGAGAGGCTCTGGATCTGCCGTTGGCCGAGCCACTCCTTCATTTTGCTGAGCTTGCCCATCCAGCGGTAGTCGTTGGACTTGCTCATCGAAGGAACCGTCATGGCAACCTTGGTATAGGTCGGCGTCACAGCCTCGAAGTGCTGGTTAAAGGTGGTGTTGAACGCGGTGCGAAGACCGGTCAGGTTTTGTGCGTTGACTTCCATGTTGTCAAACTCCTCAGAGGATTTCTACGGCGACGCCGGCGGCATCGACAGAGACGATCTTGCCGGCAACCGAGCGGCTGGCGGTGCCATCCGTTTTGGCGACCGTCTGATCGTCCACGATGTAACAATTGTTCTCGACGTCAGCGATTGTGATCAGATCGCCGGCTGCCGAATTGGCGAACACGAAGACGCCCTTCTTGGTCTTGACCGTCAGATCGCCGCTGGCGCCAGCCGAGTTGTCGACGTTTTCCTCGGCGCGGCCGCGGGCCTTCAGCGTGGTCGCAGTGGCGCCGGGTACGGCGTAACCGGCAGCGTCCAGGCAGACCAGGCTGCCGGCGAAAATCGTTGTAGCGGCGAGAACGGGATCGACGCGAAGTGCGCCGCTTTTCTCGGTGGTGTTGCGGTCTTTTGCCAGCGCGGTCATGCCGAGGCCTCCAGTTCTTTCTTACGGGTTGCGAGAAATGCGGTTTCGTCGATGCCGGTCGCGCGGGCGATAGCCTTGTCGGTCTCGCTGAGCGCATCGGCTGCGGTTTTCACCACGGTGGTTGGAACGTCCGAGCCGGGTTTGAAGATGGCCGGCTGGTTTGTGCAGTAGGCGGTGAAGGCGCCGAGATCGCTTTTGGCGTAAGCCGTTGCCCAGTCCTTGAGCGCCGGTGGCACCTTGCCGTCCTTCATGGCTTGTTCGACAGCGGTGGTTGCCTTGTCGTCGCTAACCGTCGCGGTCAGCCGGGCGATCTGTTCCGACAATGCCGTGACCTGGGCGATCGGGACATACTTTGCAGGGTCTGGATCAGCGCCGGTGCCTTTTGCGGTGGCGGTAGCAACATCGGACTTGAGCTTGTCGATGGCCGCGGCGATGGCCTTGTCATCGGCCTTGTCGTCCAGCGCCAGGGCGCTGCGGACAGCGGTGGCCAGAGTGGTCAGCTGGGCGAGACCGCCAAGCTTTTCAGTCAACGCGGCCAGGATCTGATCCTGGTTCACGTCGGCGCCGAGGCCGAGGGCCTTGACAAGAGCGAGCAAAAACTTATCCATTTCGGGATCTCCGTCTTGGTTGGTGGCGAGAGCGGTCAGCTCAAGCGCCGGATTGTTGGTAAGCGCCGCGCGAAGAATGATCCTGACCTGGTGCGGCGCCGTCTTCGCGTGGGTGAAGGTCGGGGAAAGAAACCGGTATTCGCGGGCGCGGATCATGTCGGCGGCTTTGGCCGTCCATTCAACGCGGCCCCAGATACCGTCCGGCCGCACCGAAAGATCCTTGATCCAGCCGGCAGCGGGTGCGGGCTGGCCGTTCTTTTCGGCGAGATCGGTCTGATGTTCGTAATCAACGACGAGATTGGCCGAGCGGGCGAGCGAGTCACGGACCACGGCGACGGCATCGTCCAGCTGGAAGCGGCGACCGTCGCGTGCGTTCAGCTGCCCCGGCGTCATCAGGTGTATCCATTCGGGCGGGTCGGCCGGCAATTCGATCGCGGCGCATCTGACGACAGGGCCGCCGTCTGACGCATCGCAATACGCTATTGCCCCGGCAAGCGTCGGTACAACCGAAGATCCGGCACCTTTCGGCGCCGGGTCCTGGGCGGTCGGGCTTTTGTCACCGGACCCTGGGTACATGATACGTCTCCATCTGCATGACTGGTGGCTGAGTGCCTGAATTCATGCAGCATCATCACGGTTCCGGGCGGCCGGAATAAGGGCGCAACGTTGCGCCCGCAAGGCTGGTTCGGATATTGATACGGATTTTCGGGGAGTTCATGACTCATAGCGCATGTTCTCCGTTTCGTCTATTGCGACCTTTTGATCGGGTACAGATAGCCGACAAAGAGCTTTTAAGAGGCCTAAGAGGCGCTATCTCGCATCAGGACGGGGGATTGGGGCTGCGTCGGCTGCAGGACGCGCCACAGCGGTGTTTCTCTAAGGGGTCGATTTTCTAGAAAAGATCGGGTATATTCCCTGTCAGTAGCTGGCGGCACACGGATGGTCCGTACCCGAGACGTTGGCGAACATCCCCCCGAGGGCCATCCGACGGGGGATTTTTATTAGCGCCGATACGCGAGAGTGCCGGCACGCTGTCCCTGCAGATATCGGTCCTGGCTTTGCGCACTCCGGTTTGATTGCGGCTCGAATGCGGTGACCCCGGTCCAGCCGTCCTGGCCGTGTTCGAAAACGGCGAGGCCGGGCGCCTGGGAACCTTCGATCTCGAAACGCGCAATATAGCGGCGGCGCAGCGTCCAGGTTCCTGGCCGGTCCTTGACCTGTTCCCATATCCACCAGATCTCGTCCGGCTCTTTGACGGCGCGCGCCAGCAGCTTCACATAAGCCCGACGGTTTCGGCTCTTGCCGATCTTGAGCGCGCCGCCGGCTTCGCGGAACAGATCATCGGAAATCACCAGATCCTCGCCGGCCTTGTCGGTGAAGATGACACCGGGGCCACCGTGCCTGGCACCGAACGGCTTCAAAAACTGATCGATGTACTCCTGATCCTTGAGACCGTCCGGCATGATGTCACCGGCTGCAGCCGCTCGGGGCCTCGGCAGATCCGGCAAACCAACGCCCGGCGGGAACGATTGCGGCAGCCCGCCCAGCGGTGGCGGCGTGAACGCGCGGAGCCTTGCCTTGCCGACGTTGTAATCAAAACCGAGATCGATGCCGCG
>PFFW01000025.1:0-12936 GCA_002781745.1 Rhodospirillales bacterium CG15_BIG_FIL_POST_REV_8_21_14_020_66_15 | reverse complement strand
GTGGCCGAAGCGCTTGAGATCGGCATCGGAGAGCTGCTGCACCGTACAGCGGCAACGCCAGCCGTTCGGCGGATAATGGGTATCCCAGAAATCATGATCCGCCGGCAATACGGTGCCGTGCCAGGCGCGGTGCGTTTGCCGGGTTCGTTCATCAAGCACGGCGATATAGCGCAGATAAGGCCGACGTGATTTCAGGCGCTCGATGTTTTCCCAGCGACCGGCGGCATGCGCCATCCGCATGTTGGTATCATAGATCGTGCGCAGGCGGCGATTGGATCCCAGCGTTGCCGGCTTCAGCTTGCCGTCCTGGGGATCGACGATCTCCTTTCTGCCCCACCAGCCCTTGGCCTGCAGGACCGGTGCCAGCTGTTTCTTGAATTCTCCGAAGGCGATGCCCTTGGAGAGAGCAAGATCGGTGGCGGCGCGGATATCTTCGAGAATGTCGATGCGCATGGCCTTGGCAACGGTGAAGGCGGCCGCGTGTTCTTCCTTCCAGACGTCGCGCCAGTTGAAGCCGATCGCATAGCCTTTTTTGCGAAAGAATTCGACGGCCTCTTTCGGCGGCAGTGATTTAAGGACCGGTGCTGGCATCGGGGTTATTCTTCGTTGCCGATATCGGCGCCGACCTCACCGGCAAGGCGACCGGCGAAGCGTGCCTTGGCTATCGCCTCGGCGGCGACGGTCGGGTCCATATCCCGAAGCAACGCGGCCAAGCCTTCGGTAAACTCCTGATAGCTTGTGGCGCGGGCGGCGAGCTCGTCGATCGGACCGATGATCGGATACATAACTTCGGCGAATTCATCACTTGCAGCGAGTTCTGTCAGAAGATCCTGTATGGCGTCGGTGCCCTGTTGGTCGCTGGCCCTGGCCAGCGCCGGGGCAGCGGCCGGTGTATCGGTCGGTACCGTTGCAGCAGAGGCCGGAACGCTGAGCGTGTCCTCAACGCCTTCCGGTGCCTTCAGGCTCATCTTGTCGCGAACGTCGGAGATCGAGATCGGCATGCCGACCTTGGCCAGTCGCTCGATGTTCTCGGCGTACTGTTTCTGATCAAGCTGCTCGGCGCGGCCGATGGTGATTGATGGATAGGCGCGGCGCGGGCCATGGTTGAGATCGACCAGCGGCTTGGCGACGTCGCGCTTGAGGATCGCGCCCAGCTGATTGGCGTCGGCCTGCTCGATGTCGCCGCGGACTTCGTTGTGTTCCTTGGCAACAGCATGCCCGTCGGAGATCGCGTCGGTGGTCGTGGTTTGACCGAGGACTGCCTTGGAGACCTGGCGTTCCATAAACTCGGCGAGCTGCAGATACATATCGGCCGACGCCTTCTGATCGGCCTTGACGAATTCGAGCAGCATGCTTTCCGGGATGATCGCAGCAGCATCGGTGCCGATGTTGGAGACGGCGCGTAGCAGCTTGCGACGGTCTTCGTCGGTGGCGTCCGGACCGTATTTGCCGACGCGCAGCGGCTGGCCGTAGATCTCGGCGAACTGCACCCAGGCCTTGATATCGAAATTCTTGAACAGATATGCCCAGGCGACGCCTCTGGCGATGCCGCCGCGGATCGGCAAGCCGGACTTTGCTTTCATTTCGGCGCGAATAAACTTGAACGGCGCCAGTGGTATCGGTCCGCCGGCCGATTTCAGAAGCGGCGTGCGCCGATCGGTGCGATCGAAATCAATGTGCCGGGGATCGACCCAGCGCAGCTCCAGCGGCATCCACTGCTTTTCGCTGGTCTCCCACAAGATCTCGGTGATCGAGAAACCTTTGCCGATAGCGTCGAGAATATCGAACAGCTCATCTTGCAGCACTTCACGGCGCACAAAACTGCGGACCAGGTCGGCGTCCTTTTCCGCCTCGGCGCTATCGTCTGCCGGCTCGACGGTGATTTGCAACTGCGAGACGGCCCGCTTGCGGGTACCGAGCACGGCCTGATAATGCAGATCCTTTTCTTCCATATCTTCGGCCAGCGCCAGATAGTTGGCCGGGTCACCGTTTTCGGATTCACGGAGCAACTCAGCCAGGCGCACCGGTGTCAGGCCTTCAGACGGGTGGGTTGACCAGGCGCTGCGCACGCCCATCATTTCCGGACCCGCCTGCTCATCTTTGAGCTTGTTCATATCGATCGGGCGGTTGAACTGATCATACAGCATCAGAAGGCTCCTTTGTTCCATGCGACGTCTTTATAGTCGCCGTCATCATCAGTCATTCGCATCCGCCAATTTTCCGCCGGCGCGGTGCGGCCGGGGATCTTCGCCGGTGTGTAGTCGTATTCGCGAGGCGGACCATCCATAGCGGCATCGAGATTGATTAATGCGATGCCGGAATCGGCATGACGGTTTTTGCCGTCAGATCCGGTGGTCCTCACATTGCTTGGAATTTTCCAAACACCGGTCGGCGACATCTGAAACTGTTTGAGATCAGATGTTACGTCGGGATGCTTTGGGATGAGAAAAGTTTTGCTCTCAAAGCGTTCGCGAAATTTAGGCGAGAATTCACGATACCAGGCATCCGTTGCCATCAGTTCGTCAACCCGGTTTGCGCCGAACTCCTGACGCATTTCCTGAGCAAGGACCATACCGTTGCCGCCCGCATCGAGCACCATGCGGCTTAGCCTGGGTAAGTTTTTGCCGATGAATACAAGAGCCTGTTTTTGCTGGTCATACGGGCATGCCCGAAATTCCACAATAAACGGCACGTTCAAAATCATGCCGGGGCCTACGTAGCCTACAGCGTAATCGGCTCGGTCAACCCGGAGAGCGAAATCGCCTCCGATGCCGTAAGAGGCGGCTGGCAGCTTTTCAATCAGAGGCAAGATATTGTCACGAAGCCACAGCTCCATTTCCGCCTGACGAGCCGGCTTCGGCCAATCGACGAAATCTTCGGCCGGATTCTCCCATTGGATCAGCTTGTAGTCCGAGGTCATACAGGCCTCGATCCAGGCTATCGGAAGCATGGTGCCGCCGCCCTCAAGCGGGATTGCATCCAGCTCCTGACGCATGACATCAAGACGCGTGCCATAGGTGGCGCGAATTTTATTATACCATTTTTGTTTGGCCTCTGGCGTCGGCTTCCATCCCTTGACCAGACAAACCCGTTCATAAAGTCCGTTTGCTACGGCGTCATCGAAGGTGACACGGTGAAGCGAATATTCCCACTTCCCTTCGCGGATCTCTTTGACCAGCTCGTTGAAGGCATTCAAAACGCCATTATGCGTCGAGATGATGCGGATGCGGCCGCCCCAGATCAGCAGCGCGTTACAAGCATCGATCACCGCCTTAACGTTGTTGTGGTACGCGGCCTCGTCTATTACGACGACACCCTGCAGACCACGGATCACAGCGGGGCGTGATGCCAGTGCCGATATCCTGTAACCGGACGCAAATCGTATTGTGTAACTGGCCAGGCGTTCGACGACACGTTGTCCATTCTCTACGTATTCGACCTCGGTTTCGCCTTCCCATATATCGGCAATATTGCCTTCAATGAACTTTGCGAAGTGCGCGCAGTAGCCTATGAACTCAAGGCCCTTTTCCTTGGTGTCGCCGATATAGAAGACATTATCGCCGCCCGCACCGCGAGACGCGGCAGCGATCAGCGTATCGTCTTGTGCCTCGGCCCAGGTGATCCCCGTACGCCGACCTTTTTCATTGAGCTTTAAAGGTGCATCGTCTGCTACCCAGGCGCTTTGGTGCGCCATGAATATCCCCTCAGCGAGGGGATTGAGGTCTTCTGGAATTGATAGGACGGTCTCCGGTAGTTCAAATCGATCAACCTTCCGGAAAGGCGTGCTGACTGTCCGCAGAACGCGGTCTTCGCTCATCCCGATTTATCCTCATCCTTCGACTTGCGGACACCGAGAAACTCTTCTCGCCAGAATTTTACCTGGTCAGCACTTAGGCCGGCTTCTGTCATGCGCTCGCCGGCAGCGTCGGCGGCCTTCTCGCGTTCCTCTTTGGCGATGGTTTCGCGGATTTCTTTTTCAAATTCTTGGCTCAGGCGGAGCGTGCGGCTCAGATCCGCGAGGCCTTTGCCGAGCAGTGCTATATCCTTGCTGTCGGCTCCTTCTCCGGTCTCCAATTTATCGACAAGATCAAACAACAGACCCTGAACCAAGTCGACCAGCATCCGGGTCTGCTTGCTCTGTTTGATGGCGTCGCTCATTTCGGGTGCCAGGACTTCGCTATACTCACGCAACCGGCGCATGCGCTCACCCATGCGGTCAACCTGCTGCTTGTAGCGGCCGAGCGAAGAGCGGGAGATATCGTGACCGAAGCCGTCGACGATAGCCTTCAGATCATCGATTGTCGCCTTGCCGGTTTCGATGAGCTTTTTCACTTCGCGCAGCTGCGTTGCCGTGAGCAGCAATTTGACCTTGGACTGCTGTACCATGATCAATCCTCTAAAGGCGGTTCGTCGACACCCTCGACTTTGATGTTGCCCATGGCGGCGTCTAAACCGCGCTGAATCAGCTTGGCGAACACTTCTTCGTCCGCGATAACGATCTCGACCAGCAGCTGCGAATCGAGCCAGCGCAGATCCTTGCGTATCTGCTCAAGGCTGACTTTCGCATGTGCACGGTTGAGAGCGCCGAGATGCTTCTGGATGATGCGCGCGGAAAATTCATGGCCACCAGCGCCTGCCAGCAGCCGCAGTATCGTCCAGCGGCGGTTCTCGAGCATAATGTCCGTCATGATTTTTTGCCTCTGTTGATCAGGAATTCAGATTTGTTGAGCAGTGTCAGGTTGCCTTCGATGCCCTTGATCGACGATGCGATGCCGGCGACGTATTCGCCGATGACTTTGACATCGGCTCTCACTGTGTCGATCTGAACACCCAGCTCTTTTCGCCCTTGTGACACCCGGTCATGCACTTCACCTACATCTTCGTGGCTGGCGACGCGGTGTGGCAGATGGGTCAGCTGCGCCTCAACCTTGACGATCCTGTCATGGTGCGCCGCGATGATTTCGTTCAATCGATTACCATTGACCTGGCGATAGATGAAGATCGACCAGAAGACCGTCCAGCCGAGCGTAATGGCGGACAGAGTAATCATGCTGTTCTCAGGCGTCATTGCCCGGCCTCCCATTGGCTTTGGCAAAACTCGCAGCGCTCGGCTGCCGGATGTGCAGCGCGGCGCGCCGGTGGAATCTTTTCATCGCAGTCCAGGCAATCGTCGCGCCCAGGACCGGTCGCCTGACGCCGGCGTGCGTTTAATGCCTGATCGCGGCGCATCTGTTCAAAGCCCTGTGCCTGATCCATGGTGTCCGTCATTTCCATGAAGTCCTTGCCATCGCGGCGCCGTATTCGCCGATCCTATGATCGGTGAACATGCGTGCCGGAACCGGGCATACGGTCCAGCCGGCGCGCCATTTGACGGTCAACAGGGCGCGGGCGCGGCCGAGGCTTTCACGCCACAACGGGCAATCACGGATGGCGCGGCCGGCGCGGGTCAGATAGATCGGCGGGCAATCGTGGCGGTAGTTCATGGTCATCAGCGGCACGATCGGCACGATGTCGGCGGCGTAGACATAGCGCCGGTGACGAACGCCGAGTTCCCGCATCGCCTGGCCGATACCCGGCTCTGCGACCCTGGGCGCACCGAAGGTGATGCAGGTATTGATCAGACGCCATTCGAGGCACGCGAGCACGGCCAGTGCGCCGCCCAGCGAATGGCCGGTTGCCTTTATGCTGCGCCTGCCGGCTGCGGCGGCATTGATAACCATGAAGACGCGCTTGCGGATTGCCGACCACTGCTCGTCAAAGCCGCGGTGTACCAGCAGTTCCTTGCCAGTGCCCGAATTCATGAAGTTTGTTTTTTTGAATTTCAGATCGGTGATGATGTCGGCATAGTTTTTCTGCGTGCCGCGGAAGGCGACCACGACTTCGAAGTCACTGCAGACGACAATGGCGTCGGCGCCGGTGGTCTCGTCGTGAATATGCTCAATGAATTTGTAGCCGAGCTCGGCGACCCTGTAGCGGGCTATCTGCTCATGCTCGTAGGCGAGGGCGGATAACCGCTGATAGACGATGTCGGCAGCAACCGGCGGGCACTCAGCGCGCCCGCCAGTCATTGCATCCGGGTCTTGAACAAAACTCATGCCGGCAGCCCTATTTGGGCACCTTGGCGCAGGCGATCTGCACCCTGGCCTCGATCTCGTTGATGTCGGCGATCAGTTCCGGCAACACCTTGAGGCGTTCGACGCTTTCCTTGTAGCCGCCGAGTGCGACATTGATGCCGCGCTTGGCCAACAGGGCGCCGGCAAAGACAACGAACTGGGCGCGGTAACTGTCACCGGCGGCGTCGACACCGGCACCGGCAGCGACGGCCTGAAGCATCAATGCGTTTTTGGCGCGTAGCTGTCCGATCAGTGCCGGGAACTCCTCGCCATAATGCTTGGCGAGCATATCGGTCAGCAGTGAGTCGCGGACGTATCGGATCTGGTCGGTGCAGGCGACGCCGAGCTCCTTGTCGGCGGCTTTGCCGAGCATTGAACAGGCGGAAAGCAGAACCACACCGATAACCGCGGTGATGGCAAAGAGAGAGAGTTTACGGTTCTTCATCGTCAGGCTCCTTATGGCCATTGGTAGGCTCTGGTGAGCCAACCGGTTTCAAAATCAGAGGACTTGAGGGAACGGAAATAACCGGCGGCCTCGGAACAGATCGACGCCATCAGGGCGGCGGCATTCCATTCGGCGGCCTCATTGAGAACGCGTCTTGAATTAGGCCCGACAAAGCCGTCTTCGATCACGTCATAGCGGCAGGCGCGCAATGCTCGCTGCACGACACGGCTGGCACCGCCGTAACCCATCGGATACGAGAGGTCGACAAACTTGATGGCGATCTGCGGATGCGTGACGGCGTCGAATTTGTAGGTCTGCCAGTGATGAATGAAGACCCGCTTGCCGTCCTCTTTCGTCATCAGGCGGATATCATCGGCATCGATGTCGCCGTCGTCGTCGAGGTCGAGATCGAGCAGATCGCCGTTCACGACCGAACCGATGGCGCGGGCATGGCGCAGCGAGACGCCGAAATTGGTGGGGCCGCCCGGATCGGCCGGATTATCCGAGAAGCCTTTTTCGTGCAGGTAAACCCACTCGAAGGCCATGTCGAGAACGGCAGAAACGCCGGCGCTTTGCAGGCTGCCGGCGGTACCATCGGGACCGTGGGTCTGGTTCGGTTTCATTGCGCGATCGTGCGCGATAGGTCAGGGAAATATCAGGGCGCAAGGTTGCGCCCGCAGGCTTGGGCGGGGATCAGGCGGACTTGTCGAAAAGGTCGGTCTGGAGGGACGGAACGTTGCCGGAATCCCAATACTGGACCGTGCGGCGTGACGTCCTCAGCTTCATGGCCCGGCGCTCCTGCGACCAGCCCTTGTCGCGCAACCAGTCTGACAACAGGCGTTTGCCGGACGGGATCTCGATGCGCTCACCGGACAAGTCATTGACGATCTTGCGCGCCGCGTCAATACCGACGAGGTCGACAAGGATCGATCCCTCGGCTTTCTGCGGAATCGTCAGGCGAGATCCGCCACGCGCCAAAGCGATCTCCAGCGCGACCTCGACTCCGGCCGCCTCGGCGATCACCTGCAGTCCGTGTGGCAGCGGTGTGGTCATCCGGCTGCCTTCTGAGCAGATTTTACGGGTCGGACTAAAAGCTGAGCCAGGCACGACGCTGTGCTGATCCCGGATATCTTCCCTTCCGATCTGGCGCGCTCAATCCATGAGACCGCATCACTTGTTGCCAGCGCTCCGGATATATCTTCTGAAGCATCAGGACGATCGCCCAGGGCGATAGCGACGGCCTGGAATATCTGCGCCCTGAGATCGCCGGTCGTATCGCCGTATGCATTCATAATTGTTTGCAGGGTCGCCTTGAGACGATCCGGACCGAAGGTTTCATAAATATTGATCAGTGATTTAATAGACAGGGTTTGGCCCGGCTTGATCTCGGCGGAGGATATGTTGTTCGCCGGGATCTCGACGCCGCAGGACGTTGCGATCTTGTCGATCTCGACGGCAGACGGATCTCCGGCCCGCACGGCAGCGCGATGTATCTGCAACGCGTTGAGGCGCACGCGGTTCTGGTTGATCTCGACGAAAGCCCTGGCCTGTTCCGCGAGGGTCATTTCATCAATCACCATGACCGGCACCGAATGCACGTCCGGATGTTGTCTCGCCGCTTCGGCCCGGTGCTGCCCGTCGATCACGCAATAGGTGCCATCACCGTTGTCCGTTGCAACGATCACGCCGAAGAACGGCCAGTAAAAATCACTGACGATGCGCTTGATCAGACGCTTTCCCGTCCCCTGCGTGATGGATCGCTGATACCGGGGATCAATGACCAGATTGGACGGCGGATGAAACTTAAGCCGTGGCTTCGGCCCGAGTGCGTTCTTGGCCACATTTTTCTCAACCATGAGCGTTTTCCCTTTCCGGAGAATACGAGGTTTTCGCCATCACCGTAACGACGGTGGCGAGGGCGGTGTCGTAGATGACGCGGATGCGCTGGCCATTGCCGCGGTGGACGTTGACGCGGAAGCGGGTGCGGCCGTCGATCTCGAAGGCCGGGCGGGCGCGCTCGATCCAGGCATTCAGGCGCTCGATCTCCTGATAGGAAATCGGGATGCCCTGCTCGGCGGCGCGGTTGAAGGCGTGCAGGCCGCAATTACAGCGCCACAGGGTGAAGGTGCGGGCGGACATGCTGCTCATGACTTTGCCTTTCGCCATGCCTGGACGGAATCGAAGCCGAGATCCGCGAGGCGGTCGCGGATCTGTTCACCGAGTTTGGCGATCACCATATCCTGCTGTTCTTCGCTCAGCTGGTCGTGCCCCATGTGCGCACCCTCACCGGCGAGGCGGCAGGCGTAGGCAGCCAGGCCGGCCACGTTGGCGACCTTGGCCAACCGGAGTTCTGTCATCAGGCGCCACTGCGCCTCGAGCACGCGGACGCGCGGCCGGTAAATGAGAACAATGCCGGCCGTGGTGGCGATGCGGTGCGCTTCCCAGCAGACCCCGGCCTCACGTTCGGCCATCTTCTTCAGGGCCTCAATCAGCTGGTACGCTGCCTTTCCGTTGAGCCAGGCGAGCGCGGCGATGCCCCGATCCTTGCCGCCACTGACCCGTTTTGCCATCGCCGTCAAAGCGGTCTCTGAGGGATCTCTGAGAACGCCCAAATGATAGAGCGAGATCCACAATGCGCGGATCTTGCCGAGCAGCCGTTCACGGTCTGCATCGCGGCTGCCGTCAGGTGCGACGGTGGCGGGTCTGGCTTTACGCGGGCGGTCCTTGAAACCCTGTTTCTTGAGGTGCTCGACCAGGTCGGTCAGCTGCGACGGCGAGAGGTTGGCCGACGAATTTTTCTGATAGAGGCTATCGAGCATCGCACGCCAGTCGTCGTCCTCAAGCCCTAGCTGCTTGCGGGCGATCTGGACCTTGGCGATCAGGGCGCGTCGAACCGGGCTGACCGATTTCTTCGCTTTAGCTGCGGCGGGCATGGGCGGTCTCCTCACGGGTGAGCGGTGGCATGAAGTCGGCCTGAGAAGGCGTGCACGGCCAGCCCCAAAGGCCCTGCGTTTCGCGAACCGGGCACGGCATGGCGGCGGGTGCCTGATCGGTGGCGAGGCGCAGCGCCTTCGGGCAAACGGCGCAATGCAGAAACGGAAATGTTTTCATGATGCGGGCCCCATTGGCGTGAAGTGGTCAACCTGGTTGCGGCGTTCGGCGTCGGCCTGCTCGGCCAGGGTGCGCAGATCCGCGACGGCGTCGCGGGCGCAGGGCTGGTATTTGAGCGCCTCGGCCGCGTTGTGAATCGAGGCGCGCAGATGCTCGCGCGGCCTGGACATGCCATGACCCTCAGCAAACACGGCCGAGCTGATCGTCAGATCGATCAGCGCCTTCTCCAGTTTCTGTTCTCGGGTCATGGCTTGTCGGGACATCGATCATGCCTCCGCTTTTTTGATCCGGCCCTGGCATAATTGCGCCAACTCGAGAGCGATGCGCAGGCCCTCGACCAGATCCGGAAATGTCAGAAACTCAACATGGGCCCCACCACCTCGGCCGGGATCTCCGCGCATGACCTCGGTGCGGATCGCCGCGGCGCCCTGGTAATCGACGACGCTGGTGGCGGGCTGTTCGATCAGGTCAGGGGCACTCATGCCGCTTGCTCCGCTGCAGCCGGCGCCGGCGAGGTGGCGCTGGCTAGATCGATGGTGATGGCCGACCATTTGTCGGTCGGCCGGGCGCGGCGGTAGAAGCGGATATATTCCTTCGATCCCTGGACGCGGATTGAATCGTTGAGCGCCTGGACGGCGCGGTGCCAACCGTCGTCGTTGATGTCGAGGCGGCGCAGGCCGAACAGGGCCTCGCGATTAATCCGTCCTTCCTTGTCAACCTGGAAGGCGTGCTGCACGAGCGCCTTCATGTTGTCGTTGGCATCAACAGACCAGCGGCTGATGCATGCATCAAACAATTCCTTGGCGACCTGCAGTTCCGGGCCGAACGTCAGGAAGTCCTGCACCTGGACTGTGACCTTCAGGCAGCCATCGAACGAGGTCAGCGTGACGTTGCCTTTCTTGCCGCCCTTGGTTGCGTCGTACTGATCGGCGAGAATGTCCATGAAGGTGGCGACGTCCTCGAACGTATGGCCAAGGAAGCGGTCAATTTGCGCGTTGAGTTCAAGCGCATGCTCGATGATCTTGCGGACGGTCTGGTCTTCGAGGCGTTCCTGCGGCTTTATCAGGTTTTCCGGCACGAGGCGCCCTTTGGCATCGGCCTTGTACCCTGCAGGGATCTCGGTTGTCGGTGTCGTCATAGCGATGGTCTCCTCGGTTCGTGGGTAAAAAAACGGTGCGCCACCAGCGCAGCTGCTGGCGTATGGCTCTGAGGACCGGGCCGCGGCGCTTCATAGGCCGGCCTCGGCCAGGCGTGTTTCGCTGGGATTACGCCAGGCACCGCTGGTCTTGCACTTAGAGCAAACACGCTCGCCAAAATGATGGCTCGTGAACGTCTCTCTGCACCTGGCGCAGGGGCGTTCTTTCTGTTCGCTCTGTTCGCTACGCGGGCCTTTTTTCGCCGGTGCCGACATCCTGTTCATTGCCGGTGTAGCCGGCTTCTCGCCAGTCCAGTCGTAACCGCTGGCAATCAGCTTTGCGGAATCGCCGTCGCTGGAAATCTGCAGCAGCGACCATGTACCCGCCTTGGAGACCAGCAACTGGACGGAATAACCGGCCTCCATGATGCCCATCTGTGCCGGGTCTTCATTGAATTCGGATTTCAGGGCCCGCCGCAGATCGCTAACGGACCCCGTAACGGCCGAACCCGGCACGGTCTTTGCCTGGTACACGGCGGCGCGATGCGCGTTGTGAGCCACATCGTTCAAGTCCTTATTCAGACCGTCGAGGTCGCCCCATTGTTCCAGGGAAACCTGCTCGCGTAGCGATTCGACGTGGAGCTTGAACGCAGCGTCGTTGTCGATCAGGGATTCGATGACACGCACGGCATGCATGACGGTCGTATGATCGCGGCCGCCGAAGTGTCGACCGATAATCGGCAACGAGTGATGCGTCATCGTCTTGGCGAGATACATGGCCACCTGGCGCGGCCGCGCGACTTTCCGGGATCTCTGCCGACCATCCATTATCGTCAACGGCATGGAGAACGAACGTGCCACGACAAGTTTGATCGTGTTGATGCTGATGCTCATGCTGCGTCCCCTCCGTCCGGTCCGTCGCCGGTGATGACAAGGACGCCCTGGCCGGAGATCCATCTCTCGATATCGCGGCGGGCTTTCTCTTCGTTGAGGTCAACCACGTCCATGGCTGATCGTTGCGGCAGCACGCGGATGCAGGGCTTTTCGACGGTGTGCTTTTCCATCAGTCGGACACCGTCCTCGACCGCGTGAATGGTGGCGCACAGGCTGGTGACGGCGGCCGGCGTCAAAATGACACCCGCTTTCCGGTACGTCTCCAGCTTGGCCCGCAGGCTGTGTATGTCATCGCTCAGCATCACGCGCCCTCGCCGTTCGATGAAAGCCGCTCGTAGGCACCCTTGATCAGGCGCTCGGTGATCGGCTCGTTTTTGCCGGCAGCCAGCACGTGGACCAGCTTGAGGGTGCGGTCGATGGTGCGCAGGCCACCCGGCTTCTGGGCGATGGTTTTCAGCAGCGTGCGGGCATCGGCCGGGACGTCCCAGGCATCGAGCAGCATGCAGACATCCTTGGCAGCGGGCTTCGATTTATTGGTGCGCATGCCGATCCGCGAGTAGAGCTGCGCGAAGGTGGCCTTGCGGGCACCGCCTTCGAGCCGCGAATAAACTTCCTCATTACCTATCAGAACGATGCCGACCTTGTAGATATCGAAAAGCGAGCGCAGCTGCTCAAGCGCTGCGGTCGCCAGGTGCTGGGCTTCGTCGACGATGATCAGGGCACCAGCACCGCGTACCTTGGCACCGATGGCGCCACTGAGTTTTCCCTGCGACCGTTCGTTGAGTTTCATCGCCTCTGCGATCGCGTTCAGCATGGTGTTCACGGTCGCCGTGCAGGGCTGCATTGTCGTCATGTAGACGTTGGAACTGGTCGCCGCATAATGCTCGGCCGTGCAGGTTTTACCGGTGCCGGGCGAGCCGGAGATAACCGCAATCTCCGGCGACGTGTGCGCGTACATCAGAGTTTCGAGAAAGGCCGAAGCGGTCGGCGTTTTCTGAAATTCCGGCGAGCGGCGCAGCTTGCGGCTGGCCTGCTGCTTGTCGGCGCGGGACATCAGCCAGATCTTGGCCTTCTCGGCAATCTTCTGATTGTCACCGGTGTAGTTACTCTTGGTGAAGGGCTGGATCGTTCCGGCCGGCATGCCGGATTCGCGGGCCAGATCGGCCCAGGACAGTCCGGACTGTTCCTTGATCTCGGCAATTTCGGCGCGGATGCCGTCGATCTCGGCCGGGGTGTAG
>PFFW01000042.1 GCA_002781745.1 Rhodospirillales bacterium CG15_BIG_FIL_POST_REV_8_21_14_020_66_15 | reverse complement strand
CGGACCGCCTGACAATCCGCCGGCCCGACGACTGGCACGTGCATTTCCGCGACGGCGCCATGATGGCGGCCGTCGTGCCCTTCACGGCGCGGCAGATGGGCCGCGCCGTCGTCATGCCCAACCTGGTGCCGCCGGTGACCACGGCGGCCCTGGCTTCGGCCTACCGCGACCGCATCCTGGCGGCGGTGCCGGACGGCGTCGACTTCACCCCCTTGATGACGGCCTATCTCACCGACAACACGGACCCGGACGATCTGGCCGCCGGTTTCAAGGACGGTGTGCTGACCGCCGTGAAGTACTATCCCGCCGGGGCGACGACCAATTCCGACAGCGGCGTCACCGACATCGCCAAGGTGCAGCACGTGTTGGAGAAGATGGCCGCGATCGGCATGCCGCTGCTGCTCCACGGCGAGGTCACGGACGCCGACGTCGACGTGTTCGACCGCGAGGCCGTGTTCATCGAGCGCACCCTGGCCCCCCTGGCCGCCCGCCTGCCGGAACTCAAGGTGGTGTTCGAGCACATCACCACCGCCGATGCCGTGGCCTTCGTCGAAGGGGCGGGGCCGGCCGTCGCCGCCACGGTGACGGCGCATCATCTGGTCATCAACCGCACGGACATTTTCCGGGGCGGCATCCGCCCGCATCTCTACTGCCTGCCGATCGCCAAGCGGGAACACCACCGCCAGGCCCTGGTGCGGGCCGCGGCTTCGGGTAATCCGAAATTCTTTCTGGGCACCGACACGGCGCCCCACGCGGCCCATACAAAGGAAACCGCCTGCGGCTGCGCCGGCATCTTTTCCGCCCCGGCGGCGATCGAGGTCTATGCCGAGGTGTTCGACGGGGCCGGCGCGCTGGACAGGCTGGAAGCCTTCGCGTCCCTCAACGGTCCGGCCTTCTACGGCCTGCCCGTGAACGAGGAAACGATCACCCTGGACCGCGCGCCCTGGACCGCGCCCGAGGCCGCCGAGGTCTCGACCGGCGAACGGGTCGTCGCCTTCCGGGGGGGGGAGACGTTGACTTGGCGATTGACCGGCTGACCCGTTGACCCGAGCGCGGGCGTTCTCTACACCCATTGAAAACCATTCACCCGATAACCGATCCCGGGAGGCCCACCCATGTCCACGTTCAAAGGACTTCTGCTCGAGGAAACCGACGGCAAGGTCACGTCATCCATCCAGGACATCGACGAGGCCCGCCTGCCCGAGGGCGACGTCACCGTCGCCGTCAAGTATTCCACCGTCAACTTCAAGGACGGCATGGTCATCAACGGCATCGGCAGGCTGGTGCGGGATTATCCGCACGTCCCCGGCATCGACTTCTCGGGCGTGGTCGAGGCATCGGACAATCCCGATTACAGGCCCGGTGACGAGGTCATCCTGACCGGCTGGCGCGTCGGCGAGGTCCATTGGGGCGGCCATGCCCAGAAGGCGCGGGTCAAGGCCGATTGGCTGGTGCCGGTGCCGGCGGGCCTCGACCTCAAGCGCGCCATGGCCGTCGGCACGGCTGGGTTCACCGCCATGCTCGCCATCATGACATTGGAAGAACACGGCCTGACGCCCGAGAAGGAGGGCGAGGTGCTGGTGACCGGCGGCTCCGGCGGGGTCGGCTCGGTCGCGACCTCGATCCTGTCGAACCTGGGCTATCGCGTCGCGGCGTCCACGGGGCGGCAGGAGTCCCACGCCTACCTGAAGGACCTGGGGGCGACGACCATCGTCGACCGCGCGGAACTGGAAGAGGCGCCCAAGGGCCCGCTCGGCCGCGAACGCTGGTCCGGCGCCATCGACAACGTGGGCGGACCGACCCTGCACACGGTGCTGGCGACGCTCAAGTACTGGGGCACCTGCGCCGCCGTGGGCAACGCCGGGTCGTTCAAGCTGGAGACCACGGTGCTGCCGTTCCTGCTGCGCGGCATCAACCTGTGCGGCATCGACAGCGCGACCTGCCCCAAGGAGCGCCGCATCAGGGCCTGGGACCGCATCGCCAAGGATTTGCCGCTCGACAAGCTCGATGCCCTGACGGAAACGGCGAGCCTCGCCGATCTGCCGGATCTTGCGGGCAAGATCCTCAAGGGTCAGCTGCGCGGGCGCACGGTGATCGACGTCAATTCCTGACCGGTAACGCCCGGCCGCGCCCGGGCATGGTTAAGAATTTGCTAACCATCGGGTGGTATCCTGACGCTGGACGAGTTTCTGACGCAGGATGGGATAGAACACCCATGAAAAAGCTTATTGCAGGCTGTGCCTTCCTGGGCGTGCTGACCGCGTGCGGCTACGTGGACAAGTACGAGGAAGGCGTCATCGACTACGAACCCACCTATTGTTACGCGGCGCTGGGCGGCGGCGTGGAGTGTTTCCGCGAGCCCGTGGCCGGCGAGGACCGGCGCCTGGTCAACTATTACGGCAAGCATCCGTCGCGCTATGACGCGCCGCCGAAGCCCGCCCCCGCGCAGTATCAGGCGCCCCCCATGGTCAACGCCTGGGTCAAGGACCCGGAACCGGTGGTGCGCGCCATGCCCAAGGGCGACCTGGCCGACCGGCCGTGGCTGGCCTCGGATTATCGGGAGCCTGTCGCCCGCGAGGCCTCCCCGGCGGCGACCCAGGCCTTCCTGCGCCAGGTCCACGAACATCTGACCCGCTCGATCCGGAAGGATTCGCAGGACAAGCTGAACATCCTCAGCCGGGCGGAAAGCGAGGGAGCCCAGACGTCGCAGGAGACGTCTCCCGGCGCCCCGCCCTTTCGTTAACGCCAGCATCTGACGCGGGCGAACTCAGCCCGGAAAAGTCAACTCCTTGGCATGCAAACGGCCGCCTCGTCTCCGGGGCGGCCGTTTGGTTTTCGAATATTCCACAGCTTTTTCGATATTTGTGATGCATGTCACATGATTTTTCCTAAAGCATTTGATAGGAGTCTCCATACGGCATCCTGACAAAAACCTGACAACGCGGAGGAGAGTTGAGGTGGTGAAGGAAAAGGCCCCGAAGAAAGCCATCAAGCAGACCGAACTGGAGCGCCTGCAGAATGAATTGGTCGGCGGACCCAAGGCGGCGGGAAAGAGCAAGAAGCGCACGTCGGACGCGAAAGTACGCATGATGAAAGGGGCCCGGAACGCCAGCGGTCCCATCAACGCCCGCAGCGACTGGCGCTGGGCCGGCGGTTGACCGAGGCGCGCGCCTCGGCCGGCACAAGACCGCGCGTCGGCATGATCCCGGCCGACGCCGGCTCCGGCCGGGGGATCCGCGACTTCAACACCTGGACGCCCGACGAAGCCCGGTGCCGGCGCCGCGGCCCGGATCAAGTCCGCGCCGGGGCAGGTGGCGCTTGACACCCGGGCGGTGTGGCCTTAAATCCCACCTCTCCATCGGCCCCCCGGGCGCTTACCGGGCGGCCCGCCCGCTTGGGGCGGAGTAGCTCAGCTGGTTAGAGCAGCGGAATCATAATCCGCGTGTCGGGGGTTCGAGTCCCTCCTCCGCTACCAATCTTTCGAGGGTGTCGCCGGGATCGACCGGCGGTGACGAAGCCAAACGGAGGCCAACCATGGCCGGCAAGAAATCCAAGGGCAAGAGCCCTCAGTTCCTGGTGTTCAACGTGACCTACGGCGACGGGACGGTGACCTCCAACCGCCGGGTCTCGACGGACCTGCTCGACCAGTCGTTCGGCGATTCCCTGGAAGACCTGGTGCGCGCCGCCATCGAGCAGCAGGACAACGAGATCGCCGAGCGCTCGGGCCGCAGCCGCGCCCCGATCAAGTCGATCGCCAAGGCCTGAGGCCGATCACGGCCCTGGCGCCGCTTGCGGCGGCGATCCGCGGCACGAACGGCGGGCTTTGCGGCCCGCCCTTTCTTTTTTGATCCCGCCGTCCCGCGATTTGTATACAATCCGGGTCGCCGGAAGGTGTCAGCGGACGGAAACCGCAGGCGGAGCCTTCCGGCCCGCCCAGGCAACCGGATTTCTCGACGCGTGCAGACCGACAACCCCGCCATCGCCAGGATGTTCGACCGTTTCGGTCCGTCCTACCGCTGGTGGGCGACGGCCTGCGGCATGCTGGGGTCGATGACCATGGTGCTGTCGTCGACCATCGTCAACGTCTCGATCCCGTCGATCATGGGCGCCTTCGGCGTCGGCCAGGACCTGGCGCAATGGGCTTCCACCGCGTTCCTCACCACCATGGTGGTGAGCCAGCTCCTGAATTCCTTTACGTCGCGGTTCATCGGTCCGCGCAACACCTTCCTGATGGCGCTCGGCGTGTTCACGGTGGGTGCCGTGCTGGCCGCGGTCAGCCCCTCCATCGAGGTGCTGATCGTCGGCCGCATCCTGCAGGGCTTCAGCGCCGGCCTGGTGCAGCCTCTGGCGCTGGCCACGGCGGTCGCCGTGTTTCCGCCGGAGCGCCGGGGCCTCGCCGTCGGCACGGTGGGCATGGGGATCGCGCTGGCCCCCACCTTCGGGCCGCTGGTCGGCGGGGTGACCATCGACCTGGTGACCTGGCGCCACGTGTTCATCGTGCCGCTGCCGCTGGTCGGCCTGTCGGCGATGATGGCGCTGACCTTCATGCCGGCGCGCAACCCGCTGGAAAAGAAACCCAATTTCGATTGGATCGGATTCATCCTGCTGATCACGGCGCTGACCACCCTGATGGCCGGGATCGGCAACGGCCAGCGCTGGGGCTGGCATTCGCCCATGTTCCTGATCTTCATGGTCATCGGCGGCGTTTCGGCGGTGCTGTTCGTGCTGGCCCAGCTGCGCGCGCGCAATCCGCTCTTGGATCCCACCCTGTTCCTCGACGCGCGCTTCGCCTCGGCCGTCGCCGTGGCCTTCGCCTTCGGGCTCGGAAACTTCTCGACCAACTATTCGATCCCGCTGTTTACCCAGACGATCCAGGGCTATACGGCGACCAAGGCGGGCCTGGTCCTGGTGCCGGCGGGACTGTTGCTGGTCATGATGATGCAGGCCTCGGGGCGGCTCGCCGACATGGTGCCGCCGCACTGGCCGATCATCGTCGGCTGCAGCACCTTCGCCGTGGCGGCCCTGGCGCTCGCCACCATCGACGTCAACACGGCGTTCCTGACCGTCGCGGTCCTCGCCATGTGCACGCGCGGCTCCATGAGCCTGATCTCGCCCAACATGGGCAAGGCGGCGCTGTCGGCGGTGCCGGCGGAAAAGATGGCGCAGGGGGCGGGGACCTTCAACTTCTTCCGCCAGATGGGCGGCGCCTTCGGCGTCAACATGACCGCCGTGACGATCGAGATGCGCACGGCCTACCACGCCGACTTCCTGACCGCGACCCAGACCAACGCGAAGGGGCCGACGGCGGAGATGCTGAACAAGGTGCGCGAGCTTTTGAATGCCGGCGGCGTGCCGTCGCCGGCGGACGGCGCCATGGCGCTCGATTATCTCGGCCGCGTGCTCTATGCCCAGGCCAACACCTTCGCGTTCCACGATTCGTTCCGCCAGATCGCGGTCGTCTTCGCCCTGACCCTGATCCCGGCCATCGTGCTGGGGCGCTCGCGGTCCAAGGTCTGACCGGCCGTCGGGCCGGGAGTGCCACGTCATTTTCCCTCTGCCGCCATGCGGATCGGCAGGACCCGCGCACCGTGGTGCCGTGGTCCGGGCGGCTGTCTATGCGCAGTTCGCCGTCGTGGGCCTTGGTCAGGGCCTTGGCGATGGACAGGCCGCGACCCTCGGCTCCGGCTTTGACAGGGCGCCTCGGATGATTTATTGAATTCAGAATACGGAATTCAGAAAAGGAATGCGCGATGACCCCTCTTGGCCCGACGCCCGCCCTGACGGAGCGCGTCCGCGACGCCATCGTGGATTCCATCCTGCAGGGTGCCTACCGGGCGGGCGACCGCCTGGCGCAGGAGAAGCTGGCCGAGCAACTGGGCGTGTCGCGCCAGCCGATCAGCCACGCCCTGGCGCTCCTGAAGGAGCAGGGGGTGCTCGTCGCCCTCGGCCGCAAGGGCTTGACGGTCGCGCCCATGGACCCGGACATGGTGGTCCAGCTCTACCAGATCCGCGGACCCCTGGACGGGCTGGCGGCGCGCCTGTCGGCCGCCCGCATGGCGCGGGGCGAGCTTTCGCCGCGCGACGTGGAGCCGCTTCGGGATCTGGTCGACCGTTATCTCGCCCAGGACGAGGCGGCCGCGGGCGCCGCGGAGCGGCCGCGCGATCTGGCCCGGCGGATCAACGCCGACATGCGCTTTCACGTCGGCCTCTATCGCCTGTCGGGCAACCCCTTGATCGAGGAGGTGACCCGGCCGCACTGGGTGCATTTCCGCCGCTCCATGCAGGCCGTGCTGACCCGTCCCGGCGGGCGGCCGCAGGCCTGGGACCAGCATCGCGCCATCCTGGCGGCGATCCTCGCCGGCGACGCGGCCGAGGCCGAACGCCTTTCCATCCACCACACCGACACCGCGGCCGCCACGGCCGAGGCCAGCCTTTCGAAGGACCCTTCCACCGAATGAAACACCTGACCCTTGCGCCGGACGACGCGCTGCCTTTCGACCACCACGAACCGGCGCGCGACGGCGCCCCGACCTTTGTTTTCGTCAACGCCCTGACGGGCAGCACCGCCGCTTGGGAGGCGGTGGTCGCGCCGCGCCTGCGCGAGCAGGGGTTCGGGACGCTGAGCTACAACTTCCGTGGACAGGAGGGGGCGTCGTTCGCCCTCGGAACGGAACTGACTCCCGACCTTATCGTCGACGACCTGTGCCGTCTGCTGGAGGCCCGCGCGCCGCGCGATCCGGTGCTGACGGGCCTCTCCATCGGCGGGCTGTTCGCGGCCCAGGCGGTCCTCAGGGGGACACCGGCGCGCGGCCTTGTGCTGCTCAACACCCTGCGCGAGATCGGCCCGCGCATCGCCTGGGTCAACGACGCCATGGAGGTCATCGTCGGCGCCGGCGGCGTGCAGCTTTTCATGGATGCGCTGTTCCCGCTGCTGGTGAACCAGGAGTTCGCCGGCCAGGCGCGCGCCAATTTCCTGAAAGGCGGCTACGCGCCGCTCGATTCCGCCCACGGGCACATGAACCTCATGCGCAACGCTCGCGCGGCGGACTGGCACATCGCCTATGAGCGGCTGGCCTTGCCGACCCTGGTGATCACCGGGCATCAGGATCGGGTGTTCCTGGACCTCGACGTCGTCGACCGGTTGTACAAGCGCCTGCCCGACGCGCGGCGCGAGGACTGGCCCGACGCCGGGCACCTGCTGCCGCTCGAACGTCCCGACAGATTGGCGGACAGCCTGGCGCGCTTCGGCGCGGACCTGGAAGCGGGGCGGTCATGAACATTCCGGCGCGCTTCGCCTCGCTGGCCGTTTTCATCGGCGTCCTGGGCCATGCCTCGTCCGAATTCGTCGCCGCCGGCTCGGGGATTTCCGGGCCGGAACTGTCGGTCTGGCGCTATCTTCTGGGCGGCGCGGGCCTGATCGTGGTGGCGCTGCTGATCTCGGGGCCTAGGCGGTTGCTGGCCCCGCTCAGGACCCATGCCTGGGAAGTCCTGTGGCTGTCGGTCGTCGGCGTTTCCGGCGCCTATCTGGCCTTTCACTGGGCGCTCGACTTCGCCACCGTGATCCAGGTCGCAACCCTGGTGACGACGATTCCCATCTTCGTCGGTCTCGCCAACCGCATCGTCTCCGGCCAGCCGTTGACCGCGGTCAAGGTCGTCACCGGCCTGTGCGCCGTGGCCGGGCTGGTTCTGCTGATCACCGACGGCGTCCTCGACAAGCTGCTGGGCGGCCGGGATTCGATCTGGGGCGTCCTTCTCGCCCTGGCCTGCGCCATCCTGGCGGCATTCTATGCCGTCCGGGTGAAACCCATCATCGCCCGGTACGGCGCCGTCAACGTGACCGCGCTGTCCATGATGATCGGCGGTATCGGCCTGTGGCTGGGCGTGGGCATCGGGTTCGCCGTCTGGGTCGATCCGCTGACCCTGTTCGACCGGTCGGCGGAACATTCCGCCTGGATCCTGACCCTGGCTCTGTGGAACACCACGATCACGCAGTTCCTGTGGATTGGCGGCTTGGCGGCGGCGGCGGACATGACGCGCGCCAGCTATCTGTTCTTCCTGAAGCCCATCATCGCCGCGACCCTGGCCATGGCGTTCCTGGGGGACAAGCTGTCGGTCCTGCAGGGGCTCGCCATCGTCATCGTGACCGGATCGGTGTTCTTCGAGATGTACTGGTCGCGCATCGCTGCCCTGTTTCCCCGCCGCGCCGGCATCACCTGACGTCGCGCCGCCGCCGCAAGCCGGGCGCTCTAATTTCGCATAGCAAAATCAAATTCCGGAATTTGACCGCCGGATTGCGGCGTGACAAAGTTCCTTCCGTCCGGAGGAGGGCGTCCATGCCCGGACCCGGAAATGGGAGCGGCGCGGAATTCCGCGCCGGGACACGACGACATGACCGGGCGTGCCGAGCACAGCGTCCAGCCGCTGGACAACGTTCCCGAGATCACCGAGTCCGACGACCGGCAGTTCGTCACGGCGCTGGCGCGCGGACTTAGCGTCCTGCGCGCGTTCCAACCGGGCGACGGCGTGCTTGGCAACGGCGACCTGGCGGAGCGCACGGGCCTGCCGAAGCCGACGGTGTCGCGCCTGACCCACACCCTGACGCGGCTGGGCTATCTTGTGCACGCGGAACGCCTGGGCAAGTACCGCCTGGGCCCGGGGGTCCTGTCGCTGGGCTATTCGCTGCTCGCCAACATGGACATCCGCAAGATCGCGCGGCCCTACATGCAGGAACTTGCCAATGCCTCGGGCTTGTCGCTCGCCCTGGGCGCGCGGGACCGCCTGAACATGGTCTATCTGGAGCATGCACGCGACGCCGGCTCGGTGACGTTGCGCCTGGATATCGGCTCGCACATCCCGATCGCCACCACGGCCATGGGCCGCGCCTTCCTGGCCGCGATCCCCGAGGACGAACGCGCCTACCTGATGTCGGCCATGGCCGAACGCGCCGGCGCCGGCTGGCCGGCCGTGGCGCGCGGTATCGAACGCGCCGTCTGCCAGGTCGCCGAAAAGGGTTTCTGCACCTCGTTCGGCGAGTGGCAGCACGACGTCAACGCCGTCGGCGTGCCGCTTCGGTCGATGGACGGGGCGACCGTCATGGCCTTGAACTGCGGCGGACCGGCGTTTCTGCACAAGCCGGACAGGCTGGAAGCGGAATGGGGGCCGCGCCTTGTCAACGTGGCGCGCACCATCGAGGCGGAAATGCGGAACGGCCTGGCTGCCCAGGGCAGCTGGTAACGGACCGCGAAGGATACGGAACCAGCGGACACAACAAGACCAGGAACTGGCGGCAATCTTCAGACATGTGGAGGCAAACATGAAAGCATACCGACTTCTTTTGGCGGGCGCCGTGGCGGCCGCCCTGGCCTTGCCGCAAGCGGCCAAGGCCGACGACGTGAAACTGCCCGACACCCTGGCCTGGTCGGCCTACGGCACCAAGTCCACGGGCTATGCCCAGGCCGTCGCCATCGGCAAGGCGCTGAAGGACAGCTTCGGCGTCAGCCTGCGCATCGTGCCGGGCAAGAACGACATCTCCCGCCTGGCCCCCCTGATGACCGACAAGGTGCAGTTCTCGGCCAACGGTTCAGGCACCTATTTCGCGTCCGAAGGCGTCTTCGAATTCGCCGACAAGGATTGGGGGCCGCAGCCCGTGCGGCTGCTGATGTCCGCCACGTCGGAGGCCAACCTGTCGGTCGGCACCGCGGCCGACGCCAACATCAAGACGCCCAAGGACCTGAAGGGCAAACGGGTCGCCTACGTGCGGTCCGCGCCCGCCCTGGTGATCGGAACCGAGGCCATGCTGGCCTTCGCGGGCCTGACCTGGGACGACGTTCAGAAGGTCGAATTTTCGGGCTTCAGCCAGTCGTGGGACGGCCTGGTCAACGGCCAGGCGGACGCCGCCTTCGCGTCGACCGCGTCCGGCCTGTGCAAGAAGCTGGAAGCCTCGCCGCGCGGAATCCACTGGCCGGCCATGCCCCATGACGATGAAGCGGGCTGGAAGCGGCTGCTGGCGAAAGCGCCCTATTTCGTCAAGCACACGGCAACCCTGGGCGCCGGAATTTCCAAGGACAAGCCGCACGTCGGCGGCGCCTATCCCTATCCGATCCTGATCACGCGCGCCAACCAGGACGCCGGCATGGTCTATTCCATGACCAAGGCGATCCATTCCAAGTACGACAGCTTCAAGAGCGTGATGAAGGAAATGGAAGGCTGGTCGCTCAGGAACCAGAGCTTTACCTGGGCCGTTCCCTACCATGAAGCCGCCGTGAAATACTGGAAGGAAATCGGCGCCTGGACCGACGCCATGGAAAAGCACAACCAGTCGCTGATCAAGCGGCAGGGCGTACTGGCCGCCGCATGGAAGGACATGAAGGGCAGGAAGGTCGCCGATGACGCCTTCCAGTCGGAATGGATGAAGGTGCGCGCCGCGGCCCTTGAAAAGGCCGGTTTCGATCCCGTCTGGAAGTAACCGGCGGCATCCGTGACCGACATCGCTGACGCCAGAACGCAGGCCGGCGGGCCGGCGGCGGGCATCGCCCGCCACCGGACCCTGCCGCGCCATTGGTACGTGGCGGTCCTGGTTCTCACCACGGCCGCCTGCCTGCTGTCCATCAACCGCATCTTCAACCTGGGCTTCTTCACCGGCCATGTGCTGCTGGACATCGAATACCAGTACGCCCTGGTCGGGCTTCTGGTGCCCATCGTGTTCCTGATCTTTCCGGCGACGGCCAAGGGTGACATGGACCGCGTGCCCTGGTGGGACGTCGTGCTGGCCGTGACCTTCTTTTCCGCGGTCGCGTTCTTTTTTCTCCAGGGCAAGAATATCGTCGACAAGGGCTGGGAAATGGGGGCTCCCGATCACGTGGTCTGGGTCGGCTACGTGTTATGGCTTCTGGTCCTGGAGGCGACCCGGCGCGCCGGCGGCATGGCGCTGTTCGTCATCGTCCTCGCGCTGTCGTTCTATCCTCTCTATGCCGACAAGATGCCGGGGCCGATTTCCGGCCTCGCCAGTCCGCTCGCCGACACCACGGCCTATCACACCATGTCGGCCGAGAGCATCCTCGGCATTCCGCTGCAGGCGCTCGCCAATCTGGTGATCGGCTTCCTGATCTTCGGCGTCGCCCTGACCCGCACGGGCGGCGGCAAGTTCTTCATCGACCTGGCGTTCGCGCTCCTGGGACATGTGCGCGGCGGCCCAGCCAAGGTCGCCATCTTCGCTTCGGGCCTCATGGGATCCATGTCGGGCTCCGTGATCTCCAACGTCATCACGACCGGCGTCATGACCATTCCCGCCATGCGGCGCACCGGGTTCCGCGCGTCCTACGCGGCGGGGGTCGAAGCCTGCGCGTCCACCGGCGGCGTGCTGATGCCGCCGGTCATGGGCGCGACCGCCTTCATCATGGCCGTGTTCCTGAACGTGCCCTACATCGAGATCGCCGTCGCCGCCATCGTCCCGTCGATGCTGTTCTACCTTGGCCTGTTCGTGCAGATCGACGCCTATGCGGCGCGGCAGCAGATGCCGGGCCTGTCGCGCGATGAATTGCCCGACCTGAAGCAGACGCTGAAGGACGGATGGTACTTCATCTTCGTCTTCGTGCTGCTGATCGTCATGCTCGTTCACCTCAAGCGCGAGGTGTTCGCCCCCTATTACGCGACGGTCCTGCTGATCCTCGTCAACCAGGTCGCGGCGACCGACAAGTGGGGCTGGAAGGACCTGCGCGATTTCGTCGCCGCCGTCGGCGTGCTGTTGGCGGAGATCACGGCGATCCTCGCCGGCGTCGGCTTGATCGTCGGCGCGCTGTCGATCTCGGGAATGGCCGGGACGCTGGTCAACGACCTGATTTTCCTGGCCGGCGGCAACACCCTGGTGCTGCTGGCGATGGGGGCGGTCACCAGCTTCATCCTCGGGATCGGCATGACGGTGACGGCGGCCTATATCTTCCTCGCCATCGTGCTGGCTCCGGCGCTGGTTCAGGGCGGGCTCAACCCCATGGCCGTGCACCTGTTCATCCTCTATTGGGGGATGGTGTCCTACATCACCCCGCCGGTGGCGCTCGGCGCCTACGCAGCGGCGTCGGTGGCCGGCGCCAACCCCATGCGCACCGGGCTCGAGGCGATGCGCCTGGGTTCCATCATCTATTTCGTGCCGTTCTTCTTCGTCTTAGACCCGGCCTTCATCCTGGAGGCGGGATGGGGGCGCATCGTCTATGTCTGCATCGAAGCGGTCATCGGCACGGTGATGATCGCGGGCGCGCTGCAGGGCTACCTGATCGGCATCGGCGACCTGACCCGCCACCGGCTTCTGGCCTGGCCCGCGCGCGTGCTGGTGTTCGCCGCCGGGTTGCTGCTGGCGACGCCGGGCGACAGCGTGCTGATCCCGACCAGCGACCTGGAACTGACCGTCCTATCCTTCGTCTGCCTGGCGCTGGGGGCCATCTGTGCCCGCGCCGGACAGGCCCGCGCCCGCGCGCGGCAACCGCAATAGGGAGCCCCGCATTGGACCTGAACCTGACGCCCGAGGAGTTTGCCTTCCGGGACGAGGTGCGCACGTTCCTGCGCGCCAGCATCCCGCCGGCCATCAAGCGCAAGGTCGACCTGGGTCTCAAGCTGGTGAAGGACGACTACGTCGTCTGGCAGCGCATCCTGCATGAACGGGGATGGATCGCCCCCGGCTGGCCGAAGGAATACGGCGGCCCCGGCTGGTCGCCCGTGCAGCGCTACCTGTTTGAGGAGGAATTGGCGGCGGCCTCCAGCCCGCGGCTCATCACCTTCGGCCTGAAGATGCTGGGACCGGTGCTGATCGAATTCGGCACCGAGGCGCAGAAGCAGCGTTTCCTGCCGCGCATCCTGGCCAGCGAGGACTGGTGGTGCCAGGGCTTTTCCGAACCGGGGGCGGGCTCGGACCTGGCGTCGCTGACCACCCGCGCCGATCGGGACGGCGACCACTACGTCGTCAATGGCCAGAAGACCTGGACCACCCTGGCGCAATACGCCGACTGGATGTTCGCCCTGGTGCGCACCTCCAACGAGGGCAGGAAGCAGCAGGGCATCTCGTTCCTGTTGATCGACATGAAAACGCCGGGCGTCACCGTGCGCCCGATCAAGACGTTGGACGGCGGCCAGGAAATCAACGACGTGTTCCTGGAAAACGTAAAGGTTCCGGCGGAAAATCTGGTGGGCCGTGAAAACGACGGCTGGACCGTCGCCAAGTTTCTTCTGGGGCACGAACGCTTCGGCATCGCCGGCGTCGCGCGTTCCAAGAAACAGATGGATCGCCTGCGCGACATCGCGGCCAGGGAAACGAAGCGCGGCCGTCCGCTGATCGAGGACGCCCGCTTCCGCGAACGCATGGCGGAGATCGAGATCGAGCTGACGGCGCTGGAAATGACGGAACTGCGTCTGCTGTCGGACGAGGCGGCGGGGCGCAAGCCGGGGCCCGAGGCTTCGATTCTGAAGCTCAAGGGCACCCAGGTCCAGCAGGGCATTACGGAACTTCTGCTTGAGGCCGTCGGCAACCGCGCCCACGTCTTCGACCCCGGCATCCTGGAGGACGACTGGCCGGGGGCGGCCAATGACGGACCGGCCATTCCCGAATATGCGGCGACGGTCGCCAGCCATTATTTCAACTGGCGCAAGGCCTCGATCTACGGCGGCAGCAATGAAATCCAGCGCGGCATCATCGCCAAGGCGATCCTCGGACTCTGACGGACCATACTCCATCATGAATTTCACGTTCTCCGACGAACAGATCCTGATCCGCGACATGGCGGAACGCTTCTTCCGCGACGACTACGGCCTGGAGGCGCGCCGCAGGCACCAGGCCCTGCCCGGCGGCTTCTGCCGCGACACCTGGGCGCGGTTCGCCGACATGGGCTGGCTGGCGCTGGGCATTCCCGAGGACCTGGGCGGCGTCGGCGGCGGCGCGGTGGAGACGGCGATCCTCCTGGAGGCCATGGGCGGCGGGCTGGCGGTCGAGCCGTTCCTGTCCACGGTGGTCCTGGGCGGGACGCTGATCAGCGAAGGGGCGTCGACGGAGGTCCGCGCGGACCTGCTGCCGGGCCTCGCGGCGGGCGACCTTCTGCTGTCCTTCGCCTATTCCGAGGCCCAGTCGCGCCACGACCTGAACGACGTCCGGACCACCGCCAGGGCCGACGGCGGCGGCTTCGTCCTGGATGGGGTGAAGACGGTGGCCCTGCATGCCGGGACGGCGGACAGGATCGCCGTTACGGCCCGCACGTCTGGGGCGGAAAGGGACGCCGGCGGCATCACCGTGTTCCTGGTCGACGCCGGCGCCCCCGGCGTGACGGTGACGGACTATCCCACCGTCGACGGCCTGCGCGCCGGCGACGTGACGCTGGACGGCGTGCGCGTCGGCAAGGACGCCGTGTTGGGCGAGGTGGACGGCGGCCTGGACCTTGCGGAACGGGCGGTCGACCGCGCGGCGGCGCTGGCGGCGGCCGAGGCGGCAGGCATTATGGCGGCCCTGACGCGCGGCACTGTGGACTACCTGAAGCAGCGCAGGCAGTTCGGCCGGCCCTTGGGCGATTTCCAGGCCCTGCAGCACCGGGCGGCGGAGATGTATGTGGAGACGGAGCTGACACGCTCGCTCGCCTACATGGCCGCCGTGCGCCAGGACGGCGGCGACCCGGCGACGGCCCGGCGCGCGGCCTCCCAGGCCAAGGCCAAGGCCGGGCAGGCCGGGCGTCTGATCGGCCAGGAAGCGGTGCAGCTTCACGGCGGCATGGGCGTGACCGACGAGATGCCCGTGGGCCACTACTTCAAGCGCCTGACCATGATCGACCACAGCTTCGGCGACCGGTCGTATCACCTGGAACGGCTGACGGACATGGCATGAGCGCGCGCGCGCCCCGCGAGCCCGCCGTCCTCGGCCTGCTGTGGCTGGCCGCCCTGGGCGTCTCGGCCGTCGGGCCGGCGGACCGCCTGACCTGGTTCATGGAAGTCCTGCCGGTGATGATCGCCCTGCCGCTGATGGCGGCAACGCACCGTGGTTTTCCCCTGACGCCGCTGCTTTATCGCCTGGCCTTCATCCACGGCCTGGTGCTGATCCTGGGCGGGCATTACACCTATGCCCAGGTGCCGCCGGGGTTCTGGCTGCAGGAGCTGTTCGACCTGGCGCGCAATCCCTACGACCGCATCGGCCATTTCTTCCAGGGCTTCGTCCCGGCGATTCTGGCGCGGGAGATCCTGCTGCGCATAGGCGTCCTTGCGCGGGGCCGCATGTTGATCTTCATTGTCGTCTGCATCTGCCTTGCCTTCAGCGCGTTCTATGAACTGATCGAATGGGCGGCGGCGATGATCTTGGGGCAGGGGGCGGACGATTTCCTGGGAACGCAGGGCGATCCCTGGGACACGCAGTGGGACATGTTCATGGCGCTGATGGGGGCGGTCCTGGCCTTGGCCCTGCTGGCGCGCCGCCATGATCGGGAACTGGCGGACCTGAATGGAATCGCCTAGAAGGATTCCATGACCGTCAAGGCGATCGAAATCCTGCGCGTCGGCGTGCCGTTCGAGACCTACGGCCCGCGCCAGGGAATGCGTCCGGGGCTGAACACCAGTCCCTGGCTGGTCAACGAATCCCTGATGGTCCGTATCGAGACGGCGGACGGCATGGAAGGTTGGGGCGAGGGCTTCGGCCATTTCGGCAATCCGGGGACCGAAGCCATGCTCAGGGACCTGATCGCGCCCTGGTTCATCGGCCGCGACGAGACGGATTTGGAGAGCCTGATGGACGACGCCCACAAGTCGTTCTTCGGGTTCGGCCGCCACGGCCCCTGCATGTACGCCCTTTCGGCGCTCGACACCGCCCTGTGGGATATCAGAGCCCAGCGGGCGGGCAGGCCGCTGTACCGGCTTCTCGGCGGGCCGGCGGGGGACGTCACGATCACCCGCTACGCAAGCCTGATGCGCTACGGCGGCGATGAGGATGCCATCGCCCGCAACACGGAGCGCGCCGCCGGCCTGGGGTTCCCCATGGTGAAGCTGCACGAACGGGACATGCCCGCCTTCATGGCGGCGCGCGAGGCCGCGCCCGAGGGCGTCGCCATCACGCTCGACGTCAATTGCCCCTGGTCGGTCGAGGAGGCCTGCGCCGTCGCCCGTGAGTTGAAGGCACGCGAGCACGTGAAGGGCGGGTTCCTGTGGCTGGAGGAACCCATCTGGCCGCCCGAGGATTTCGACGGCCTGGCCCGCGTGCGGCGCGAGGGGACCCCGGTCTCGGGCGGCGAGAACGTGGGCTCGCTGACCGAGTTCACGCGCGCCTTCCGATCCGGCGCCTTCGACGTGGCGCAGCCCAGCGTCGCCAAGATGGGCGGCGTGTCGACGGTGAAAGACGTGTTTCCCTTGGGTCGAGATGCGGGCCTCCGCGTCGTGCCGCACAGTTTCTACTGGGGTCCCGGCTACGTGGCGACGGCGCATATCATTGCCGCGCAGCCGCAGACGGAATGGCTGGAAACCGCCTTCATCGAATATGAACGGAACCCTCACGACCTGATCGACCCGGTCGATCCGGTCATGACGCTCCCGGCCGACCGGCCGGGATTGGGCTTCAATCCCGACCGGGCCTTGTTCGAGCGATATTCGATTTCGCGAACGGAAATCCTCTTGTGACATGAACCCGGCGTCCGGTCGGCCGAACGCGAATGTTTCTTTTGATGCTGACCGCCCGGAAGCCGTAAGGTTGTTCCCATGCCTTGGTTGCGAAATGCCAGGAATGCCGTCAATGCCGCACTGTTGATCGCGGCATTGGGCTTTCCCGTCGCCGGTTGGCACGTCAATGGTCTGGATTTTCAGACTTCAGCGACGGGTACGACCGTGACGATCGCCTGTGGTGAATGCGACTGCTGCGGCGGCATGGCGCCCTCTCAAAAGTGGCAATGCTCAGTCGTCTGTTCGACGGTTGCGGTGGTCGTGCCCGGCACGCTCTCTCCGCACGAAATCAATGACCTGATCTGGCCGGAGTCCCGCCTGCGGGGCTGCGCCGGCACGCCGTGCGAACCCGAACCATTCCCACCAAGAACGTCTCGTCCGTCCTGAGCGTGGGATTTCCCGCAGGTCGGGAAGTCCCTGAAACAGGGATCCGGCGCCCTCCGCGTCGGGGACAATACGAGCGTTATGGGAGAATTATCATGAGACTGCAAAGGGCACTTTGCTCGGGCCTGCTCGCAATGTTGCTTGCCGCATCGGCTCAACATGCGCTTGCCGGCCCCAACCTGGAAAATGGGCGGCAAGCCTATCGAAAATGCGTGGCGTGCCATTCGCTAGAAAAGGATGCGCACCGAACGGGGCCCAGCCTTTTCGGCTTATGGAACCGAAAAGCCGGGACTGCGGACGGCTTCGGGCGTTATTCCGGCGCCTTGAAATCGTCCGGAATCCGTTGGAACGAAGAGGCCTTGGACCGCTGGCTGGAGAACCCGCAACAAATGGTGCCGGGGAACCGGATGGTGTTTCCGGGGATCGAGGATGGTTCGGAAAGGAAAGACCTGATCGCCTTTCTCAAGGCGGCGACCGCGCAGGACGGTAAACCGTCGGCAACGCTCGGCATGAGAGAGCAGAAACCGCTGAATCTCAAAGGTCTCGGCGAAAACAATCAGGTAACGTCGATTGCCCACTGCGAGGATACCTTCGAGATCACCACCGCGGCGGGCGAAACGCATCAGTTCTGGGAATTCAACGTTCGCCTTAAGTCCGACACGTCCGAGAACGGACCTTATCCGGGGAAGCCGGTGATCATTCCCGCGGGGATGCGGGGCGACAGGGTTTCCGTGGTGTTCGCGGGGCCGGCGGAAATCAGTCCCTTCATTCAGAACAGGTGTGAGAAGTAACGCCGAGCAGGGAAAAGCGCGGGCCGGTCGTCCGGCCCGCGCCGATCCCGGCAGGCCCACGCCTAGTGGATTTCCCTCGCTCCCTTCATGGCGGCCTTCAGCTTCCCGATGTCGAAACCCGGCGCCTTGGCGGCGGCCAGGATCACGCCCTCGCGGCGCTGGATGCGGGCCACGACCTCGGGAATCTGCTTCACCGCCGCGTCGGGGACCATCACCGCGCCATGGTGGTCGGCATGGACCACGTTGTTGGTGACCACCGTCATGCCGTGGATCGTCACCTGGCAGTCGAAATCGACCACGTGGACCCAGGCGTGGCTCGGCCCGACCTCGCCGCCCAACAGGTTGAATCCCCGCGCACTGTCCTTGAGGTCGCGGAACGAGCCGTTGGTCACCCCGCCGACCGCTCCCAGACCCTTGTGCACCGTGGTCTGGACCTCGCCCCAGAAGGCGCCGAAGCCGGGCCTGGGGTCGATGTCCTGGATCACCACCACGGTCGGCTTGGGGCCCTGCGCGACGTATTCGTAATAGGCCTCGCGCTTGGCCGCCATTTCGGCCGCCGTCTCGTTGGGTGGCTCGGCCGCGCGGATCGTCGCCGTGCGGGCATAGCCGCAGATCGGCGGCAGGTCCGGGTCAAGCGGAACCAGCGGTTCCGTCGTATAGCCGTGGCCGCGCCGTTCCGGCACGATTTCCTCAAGCGCATTGCAGATGGTCGGCGTGTCCCATTGGGTCAGGACCGCCAGGTCCTCGGGCGTGAAGTCGCTCACTTGGATGTTCCTTCGCTTCTTGGAGTGGCTGCCGTCATTCGGCGGCGCGGGTCTCCGCCGGGCCGGTGAACGCGGCCTCGTCGAACGAGCGTTCGTTGTCCCATACGTTCTTGGGAATGGGCAGGCCGGCAAAGTCGGCGTCGGTCAGGGGGCGGTCGGGCTCGATGCCCAGCTTCTCGCGCAGCATCAGGATGATCTGGCGGGTGTGCTGGCCCGTGTGCCAGCCCGTACGCTCCAGCACCTCGTGGAGGGTGACCTCGCCGTAATAGACCTTGCCCGGCTGCTTGAAATCGGTGGTCCGGCCGTCACGCTCCCACCACGCGGAGAAGCGCTCGCGGGTTGCGGCGCCGTAGTCCAAGAGGTCCTGCTTGGTCTTCATGGTGTCGGGCAGCACGGACTTGAGCGCCTCGTAGGTATAGGGGGCATCGTGCTCGACCCGGTTCAGGAACACGTCGGCGATGTTGAAGACGTGATAGACCAATTGGCGGTAGGAGCGGGGACGGCCCGGCAAAAGGTTGTCCAGCTTGTTCTCTGGGATCTGCCTGAGATAGCGGCCGGCGGCGTCCAGGTTCTGCAGGACCTTGTCCTTCATCTCCTCGGGACTGAGCATCTTGTGGCCGTCGTAGTCGAACCCGGCGACCTTGGCCACGTCGCGGAACACGGCACCGTTGGCCCACATCTTGCCGCGCGCGACGATGGGCACCAGGCGGACACCCAGCGCCTCCAGTTCCTTGAAGCCCTCTTCGTCCTCGATGACGTTGACGGAGACGAAGGGAACCCCATGCTCCATCAGGAACTCCTTGGTTTTCAGGCAGCTCGAGCAGCCCGGCTGCCAATAGACCTTGACGGGCGGATGTTCGGTTTCGGTGGCCTGTGACATGGCGGTTTCCTCTCTGATTGGAACGGTTTTCCCTGTCCATTTTGTATACAAAAGGATAGGCCTCCCTCCGCGGTGTAGGCAAGCCGCATTCACCCCGCCCCTTGGCGGCATTGGAAAATTTCTACAGTAGGGCTGAAAGAACGAACGTTTGCCGCGCCGCACGGGCGCGCTAATCTGGTCGACGCTCACCCATAACCTGAACAAAACCCCCTCCAGGAGACCCCCCGTGACCCCCCTTGCCGGCATCCGCATTCTCGACCTGACGAACGTCCTGGCCGGGCCCTTCTGCTGCCACCAGCTCGCCCACATGGGCGCCGACGTCATCAAGGTCGAGGTCCCGGGTTCGGGCGACCTGGCCCGCCAGCTCGGCGCCGACCCGGACCTCAACAAGAAGGGCATGGGCATCTCGTTCCTCGCGCAGAACACGGGAAAGCGCTCCATCACCGTGAATATGAAATCGGAGAAAGGGAAGGAGGTCTTCCACAAGCTGGTCGCCACCGCCGATGTCCTGGTCGAGAACTTCCGCCCGGGCGTCATGGACCGCCTGGGCGTCGGCTACGAGGCCCTGAAGAAAGACCATCCCAACCTGATCTACTGCGCCATCTCCGGCTTCGGCCAGGACGGGCCCTATCGCGACCTGCCGGCCTACGACCAGATCATCCAGGGCATGTCGGGCACCATGAGCATCACCGGCGACAAGGACTCCGCCCCCCTGCGCGTCGGCTATCCGATGGCCGACACCATCGGCGGCATGACGGCCGCCTTCGCCGTCGCCTCGGCTCTCGCCAACCGGGCCGAGGACGGAACCGGGGGTGGGCGCGGCTGTTTCATCGACGTCTCCATGCTCGAGGCCGTGATGTCGACCATGGGCTGGGTCGTCTCCAACTACCTGCAGATGGGCAAGGTGCCGGAGCCCATGGGCAACGACAACTTCTCGGCCAGCCCGTCGGGAACCTTCAGGACCGGCGACGGCCTCATCAACATCGCCGCCAACAAGCAGGAACAGTTCGAGGCCGTGTGCGGCGTGATCGGGCGGCCCGACCTGAAGACCGATCCGCGCTTTGCCGAACGCCAGGCGCGGCTCGACAACCGGGCGGCGCTGACCGCCGAACTGGAAATGGCCATGGCCGGCAACACGGCACAGCACTGGCGCAAGGCGTTGAACGACGCCGGCGTTCCGGCGGGCCGGGTGCTGACCGTGCCCGAGGCCATCGCCCATCCACAGATCGCCACGCGCGGCATGATCGCGACCTTCGAGAACGTGCCCGGCGTGGGCAAGGACGTGCCGGTCACGCGGCCGGGGATCAAGATGAACCGCGAGCCGCTCAAGACCCATCGCCCGCCGCCGCTGCTGGGCCAGGACACGGACGATCTGCTGGCCGAACTGGGCTATTCGGCGGACGAGATCTCGGCGCTGAAGGCGGGCAGGGCCGTGTGACCCCGGCGGTCGGGGGCGCGCAGGAGCATTTGATCCTGCGCCGACTGCCCTTATGCTCTGCCGAACGGTGATTATCAGGGAGTTGGGATCAATGATCCCGAGAGTCGTGTTCATCGGCGGCGACCTTCGGGTTCTGGGCACGCTGCGCGCCAGCCTGAAGTCCCAGGAGGGTGAGTGGGAAATGGCCTTCGCCGACGGTACGGAGAAGGGCATGGCCTGGCTGCGCGACGACGAGTTCGACGTCGCCGTGATCGATGCCGACGCGCCGGGCGTGAATGTCAACTCCATGCTAGGCCACCTGGCCGAGAACTATCCGCAGACCGTACGCATCGTCATCTCGGAGTCGGATCAGTTCCTGCATTTTTCCCGGCGCCAGAAAGCGGCCCACTACAGCGTCAAGAAACCCTGCCCGCGTTCCAAGTTCATCGAGACGATCCGCAACGCCTACGGCCTGCACCGCACGCTTTGGCGGGAATCCCATGAACTGACCATCGGCGACATGCGCGAGATTCTGGTCGATTTCTTCACCGCTGAGATCCTGCACCAGAAATTGCGGTTCGACGAAATTCCCGAGAAGATCAAGCCGTTCATCTCGCACGAACTGCTGGACCGCATCGCACCGCCCGTCGACGCCTTCGCGCCCGAGGGGCTGGAGGCGGAACTGACCGGTGCCCGGGCCGACACGGATTGGCTGGAGCCCGATTGATCGTGGTCGCCAGGCGGCCCGGGCCTCCGCTATAAGACGTGCCAGGATGACCGACACCCCAACTTCCCAGCCCGGCGCCCACGTGCTCGACCTGGCGGCGTTTGCCGACTACCTCACATCGCGCCTGCAGGGCGTCACGCCGCCGCTTGCCGCCCGCCAGTTCGCGGGCGGTATGTCCAACCCCACCTTCGAATTGACGGACGCGGTGGGGCGCCGCTTCGTCCTGCGCAAGAAGCCGCCGGGCGACCTTTTGCCGTCGGCCCATGCCGTCGACCGGGAATTCCGTATCATGTCGGCGCTGAAGGGCGGGGCGGTGCCCGTCGCCGATCCCCTGATGCTTTGCATGGACGACGGCGTCATCGGCCAGGCTTTCTATGTCATGGCTCATGTCGACGGCCGCGTGTTCCGCGAACTGGAACTCCCCGGCATGGCGCCCCACGAACGCGCCGCTGTCTACGACGCCATGAATGCGACCCTGGCGAACCTGCACCGGGTCGACTGGCGGGCGGCGGGACTCCAGGACTTCGGGCGGGAAGGAGGCTATGCCGCGCGCCAGGTGAAACGCTGGACCGGCCAGTACCAGGCCTCGGCCACGGACCATCTTGCGGCCATGGACCGGCTGATCGAATGGCTGCCCGACAATGTTCCGACAGAGGCGGAGACGACCATCGCCCACGGCGACTTCCGGCTGGAGAACATGATCTTCCATCCGACCGAAGCGAAGGTTCTTGCCGTCGTCGATTGGGAGCTTGCGACCCTGGGCGATCCGCTGGCGGACCTCGCCTACAACTGTCTTCCCTGGCATATGCCGGATCCCCGGCGGGGCGATCTGCGCGCCAACGATCCGGCGGCGACGGGTATTCCGTCGGAAACGGACTACCTTGCCGCCTATGCCCGGCGCACGGGCCGGGCGGATTTGGGAGACTGGACCTTTTACCTGGTGCTGTCCCTGTTCCGCCTCGGCGCCATCGCCCAGGGCGTGTACAAGCGGGGACTCGACGGCAACGCCACCAGCGCGGCAGCGCTCCAGCGCCGCGACGTGTGCCGCAACCTGTCGGAGATCGCCTGGTCCCTGATCGAACAGGCGGGGCGGGATTAGCGCAGTTCCGCAGGGTTCATGAACTTTCGGCGGGCGCGGGCTCCGCTGCGATCCGGTATCCGGGAGGATGGAGGCGGAAGGTGTATCGCCATCAGTGCGACAGCGGCGGCCTGTCGGCCCCATCCAGACGTGGTGGGAATGTGGTCAGGAACGGTTGGGCAGAGGGGCGTCGTTTCGCCAAGCACTCGATCCCTTGCAGCGCGGACAAATCCGTTCGCCGGACCAGGTGCTCATGAACAGGGTGTCGCAGCGCAGGCAGGACCGCTTCTTGGGCTGATCCCAAGCATGGCGGTCGCCCTGGGCACCGGCGTTCAGGTCTTCTTCCAACAGGTTGTTCAATTGCGTGGCCATTTTTTGCTGCGACCCCGTTCCTTAAAAGCGGTGGAACTGGGGCAGTTTCGCAGGGGACCGTTTCTTGGCGGGCTTTTCGGGTGGGGGCGCGGGTTCTTCCTTGTCGGCGGCTTCCTTCGCGAGCCGCTTCGCCTTCAGGTCGGCCACATGCTGGGCCTTCTCATTGCGCAGGCGTTCCTTTTCCTCCAGCTCCTTCTTGTTCTTCTTCTGCGCGGCCAGGAATTCCTCCTCGGCCCGTGACCGGACGGCGGCGCGTTGACGGCTGGATTTGGTCATGGCGAGACTCCTTCTCTGCGCTAAAGGGGCAGGCGGCATGGAAGTCACGCGGCCCAAGGGGCGGACGAAACCGCCCCCGGCTTGGGCGCCGGGGGCGGCGCGTCGGATCGTTAGTCCGCGAGCGACAGGTTTTCGGCGGAAGACTTGCCGTTCTTGCCGGCCTGAAGGTCATAATTGACCTTCTGTCCTTCGCGCAGCGTGTGAATGCCGGCGCGTTCAACGGCCGAGATGTGCACGAACGCGTCCTGCGAGCCGTCGTCGGGCTGAATGAAGCCGAAACCCTTGTTCGGGTTGAACCATTTTACGGTACCAGTAGCCATTGTCGTTTTCCTCGTTCAATGGATGAAGCAATCGCGCCCCGCAGCATGCGACGGCGCGGCGGTGTAACGTTCACATTGTCAGGGGATAACGTAGCTACCCGGCGAACCGGTATCTAAGATCGACATAACAAATGTAACACGTACGAGCCATATGGGGGCGGACGGAGGGCAAAGTCAATGGCTGTCCCGCCCGAGTTGCCGTCGTCCGCCGGGTGGCAGCCCTGGAAAAAGATCGAAAATCCCCGAAAACCGTTATTTTTAACAACAGTCTATCAGTTTTCTGAAAATTATTTATTTCACGCGCGGTATCGAAATAAATTTTTGTAAATTTACGTTTTTCATTTCCGAAATTGGGGAACGGCGTTCACGTCCGGGGCGGCCAGTCCATCTGACGCCGCAGTTCCATGCGGGCGATCTGGCGGCGGTGGACCTCGTCGGGGCCGTCGGCGAATTTCAGCGCCCGCATGCGCGCCCAGTAATAGGCGAGCGGCGTGTCCTGGCACATGCCCGCACCGCCGAACGCCTGGATCGCGCGGTCGACGACCTCCAGCGCCATGTTGGGGGCGGCGACCTTGATCATGGCGATCTCCTGGCGCGCGGCCTTGTTGCCGACCGTGTCCATCATCCAGGCGGCCTTGAGGACCAAAAGGCGGCACATCTCGATCTCGATGCGGCTTTTGGCGATGCGTTCCTGGGTCACGCCGCGGTCGGCCAGGGCCTTGCCCCAGGTCGCGCGCTCCGTCGCGCGCTTGCACATCAGTTCCAGCGCCCGCTCGGCGATGCCGACGATGCGCATGCAGTGGTGGATGCGCCCGGGACCCAGGCGGCCCTGGGCGATCTCGAAGCCGCGCCCTTCGCCCAGCAGCATATTGCCGGCCGGCACGCGCACGTTGTCGAAGGTGACTTCGCCGTGACCGTGGGGCGCGTCGTCGAACCCCATGACGTCCAGCATGCGTTCGACCTTCACCCCCGGCGCGTCCAACGGCACCAGGATCATGGACTGCTGGCGGTAGGTCTCGGCCTCGGGGTCGGTCTTGCCCATGACGATGAGGACCTTGCAGTGAGGGGAGCCGACGCCCGAGGTCCACCACTTGCGGCCGTTGATGACGTAGCGGTCGCCATCGCGCTCGATCCGGCATTGGATGTTGGTGGCGTCGGACGACGCCACGTCCGGCTCCGTCATGGCGAAGGCGGAGCGGATATCGCCGGCCAGCAGCGGCTTCAGCCAGCGCTCCTTCTGCGCTTCGTCGCCGTAGCGCACCAGGGTCTCCATGTTGCCCGTGTCCGGCGCGTTGCAGTTGAACACCTCGGGCGCCCAGGGCACGCGGCCCATGATCTCGCACAAGGGCGCGTATTCCAGGTTGGTCAGCCCGGCACCCAGCTCGCTTTCCGGCAGGAACAGGTTCCACAGGCCGGCCGCCTTGGCCTTGGCCTTCAGATCCTCGACCAGCGGCACGACCTTCCAGCGGTTGCCGCCCGCGTCCAACTGATCCTGGTACAGCGCCTCGTTGGGATAGACCTCGGCCTCCATGAAGGCGGTGAGTTTTTCCGCCAGTTCGGCGGTGCGGGGGGAGGGGGCGAAGTCCATGGCCGGGTCCTTGGGTGTGCTCTTGGAGGCAGGGAAGGCGCCAGAAGTGTTATCGCTTCGCCCGGCGAATACAAGGGCCGCTCGGCGTCCGTTTCGCTGTGCGAACCGTACTTTCATGGGCGCTTGATCTCGCCCGCGGGGTGCCGCCATAGTCGGCAAAACCCCGGGTGCAATGCCTGGCATAAAGGAACGCCAACTACCCAAGATGGAGGAGCGCCCTTGCAGGGACTGATGATGGACGTGCCGCTCTTGACGTCGATGATCGTCAAGCACGCGGTCGCCTGGCACGGCGACGTGGAGGTCGTGACGCACCGGGTCGAGGGCGACATGCACCGCTACACCTACGCCGACGCCTACAGGCGCATGTGCCGCCTGGCCAACGCCCTGAGGCGCCTGGGGATACGGCAGGGCGAGCGCGTCGGCACCATGGCCTGGACCACGTACCGGCATTTCGAGCTTTATTTCGCCGTCGGCGGATCGGGCGCCGTCATCCACACGGTCAACCCGCGCCTGTTCCACGAACAGATCGTCTACATCGTCAACCACGCCCAGGACCGGGTGATGTTCCTCGACACAACCTGGGTCAAGATGATGGAGAAGCTGCAGGACCAGTGCCCGACGGTGGAGCGCTTCATCATCCTGTGCGACAGCGGCCACATGCCGGAGACGACGCTCAGGAACGCCGTCTGCTACGAGGACCTGCTGGATGCCGAGGACGAGACCTTCGACTGGCCGCGGATGGACGAGAAATCGGCCGCCGCCCTTTGCTATACATCGGGCACCACGGGCAATCCCAAGGGCGTGCTCTACACCCATCGCGCCATGGTGCTGCACAGCATGGCGGCCTGTTCGGGCGACCACCCCCTGGGCCTCGATTCCCGCACCGTCATCCTGCCCGCCGTCAGCATGTTTCACGTCCATGCCTGGGGTGCGCCCTACGCGGCCCCCATGTGCGGGGCCAAGCTGGTCCTGCCGGGACCGCACATGCATGGCGACAACATCTATCGCCTGCTGGAGGAAGAGAAGGTCACCCTCACCGCCGGCGTGCCGACCATTTGGCTCGACATGCTGACCCACATGAAGAAGACGGGCGGCAGGCTGAACCACCTGAAGATCATGAACATCGGCGGCTCGGCGCCGCCGCTGTCCATGATCAAGGCGTTCGAGGAGGACTACGGCGTGCCCGTCGTCCATGCCTGGGGTATGACCGAGTTGAGCCCCGTGGGCACCACCGGCCGCCTGCGCCTGCGGCACCAGAATCTGCCCCGCGAGGAACGTTACAGGGTCAAGCAGACCCAGGGCCGGCCGATCTTCGGCGTCGAGGTCAAGATCGTCGACGACGACGGCAACCGCCTGCCCCACGACGGCGAGGCGGTGGGCCAGATGTTCGTGCGCGGCCCCTGGGTCGCCGCCGCCTATTTCGAGGACGAAGGGGCGACCCGGGCCGCCTTCGACAAGGACGGCTGGTTCGGAACCGGCGACGTGGCCAGCATCTCGCCCGACGGCCTGGTGCGCATTTCCGACCGTTCCAAGGACCTGATCAAGTCGGGCGGCGAGTGGATCAGTTCCATCGACCTGGAGAACTATGCCCTGGCTCATCCCGGCGTGGCCGAGGCCGCGGCGATCGCCATCAAGCATCCCAAGTGGGAGGAACGGCCCCTGCTGGTCGTCGTCCCGCGCCCGGGGGCGAAGGTCACGGCCGACGGCATCCGCGCCGTGCTGGCCGAACACGTGGCCAAGTGGTGGCTGCCCGATGACATCGTGTTCGTCGAGGATATCCCCCATACCGCCACCGGCAAGATATCCAAGAAGGACCTGCGCGCGCGGTTCCAGGACTACCGCTGGCCCGAGGCCGCCGGCTTCGTGGAATGAAACGGGAGGTCGACCGCGCGTGACGACGCCGTGTTACAGTTCCGGCAAGGCCTTGTCTTGAGGGAGACGACGAGATGAATCGTGCCGCCGACGCCCTGGTGGATACGCTTGTCCTGCATGGCGTGGACCGCGTGTTCTGCGTGCCGGGTGAAAGCTATTTGGCCGTGCTGGATGCCCTGCACGACTGCGACGAAATCCATGTCGTGTCCTGTCGCCATGAAGGCGGTGCCGGGTACATGGCCGTCGCCGACGCCAAGCTGACAGGGGCGCCCGGCGTTGCCCTGGTCAGCCGCGGGCCGGGCGCCTGCAACGCCGCCATCGCCGTGCACACGGCCGAACAGGACGCGGTGCCGTTCATCCTGTTCATCGGTCAGGTGCCGCGCCCCGACCTGGGAAGGGGCGCCTTCCAGGAGGTCGACTACCGCATCACCTTCGGCGACATGGCCAAGCACGTGGAGGAAGTGCACGATCCCAAGCGCCTGGCCAAGGTCGTGGCGCAGGCCTTTCAGATCGCCCAGGAGGGCACGCCCGGTCCGGTCGTCGTGGTGCTGCCCGAAGACATGCTGACCGACCCGGCGGAAAACACCGGCGCCAGCCCGATGGCCCTGGAAAAACCGAGGGCCACGGACGCCCAGGTGAAGGCCGTCGCGGCGGCTATCGGGCGCGCCAAGCGGCCGCTTCTGGTCGCCGGCGGCATGTTGCGCCTGGCGTCCGCACGGGCCGCGTTGCTCGCCTGTTCCGAGGCCTGGTCGCTGCCCGTCGCCACCAGCTTCAAGAACCAGGACATCTTCCCCAACGAACATGACCACTTCGCCGCTCATCTGGGGTACGGCGTACCGGCGACGATCCGCGAAACCCTGCAGGACGCGGACTTGATCGTCGCCATGGGCACGCGCCTGGGCGACGTTACGACCCAGGGCTATCTGCTGCCCGAAGCGCCGCAGCCGCGCCAGCCCCTGATCCATGTCTATCCCGACGGCGAGCACCTGGACCACGTTTTCGACACCTCCCAGGCGATCTGCGCCGACGCCGAAGATTTCATCGCCCGCCTGGCGGCGATTTCCCCGCCCAAGGCGCCGCAGGGCAGGGGCGAATGGCTCAAGCGCCTGCGCGACGCACATCGCAAGATGTCGCAGTGGAAGCCCTGGTCGGCGCCCGACGGGGTCAATTTCGGCCATGTCGTTGACGCCTTCCGAAATCAACTGAAGGACGACGCGATCGTCACCATGGACGCCGGCAATTTCAATTCCTGGGTCCACCGCCATTTTCCCTTCAAGCCGACGCAAATCCTGCTGGGCGCGGTGTCCGGCGCCATGGGGCTGGGCGTGCCCTCCGCGGTGGCCGCGGCGCTGCGCCATCCCGACCGTCAGGTCGTCACCGTGTGCGGCGACGGCGGCATGCTGATGACCGGCAACGAACTGGCGACCGCCGTGCAGTACGGCGCGCGCGTCCGCATCTTCGTCTCCAACAACAAAAGTTACGGCACCATCCGCCTGCACCAGGAAAAGGCCTTTCCCGGCCGTGTCGAGGCGACGGCCCTGGTCAATCCCGATTTCGCCAAGTGGGCGGAAAGCTTTGGCGCCCTGGGGCTGCGTATCGACAAGGCCGAGGACGCGGACAGGGTGCTGAAAGAGGCCCTGGCCCACGACGGCCCGGTGGTCATCGACGTCGCCGCGTCGCTGGAGCACATCAGCGCCTATACCAACCTGACCAGTCTGAAACCGGGCAGGGCCAAGAAGGTCTGACCCCCGCAAGAGAAAAGGGAACCACCCGACCGATGTCCGCAGCCGATTCCGCAGCCCCCGTGACCCTGGACGTCCGCGACCGTATCGCCGTCATCACCATCGACAGCCCGCCGGTGAACGCGATGGGCCACGCCGTGCGTTTGGGCATCGTGGAAGCGCTCGACAAGGTCGCGAGTGATTCCGGCATAGACGCGGTGGTGATCCGCGGCGGCGGGCGATGCTTTTCCGGCGGGGCCGATATCCGAGAGTTCGGCGCCCCGCCGGCGGAACCGACCCTGCGCCAGGTCTGCGCGCGGGCCGAGGAATTCCCCAAGATCGTCGTCGCCGCCCTGCATTCGACGGCCTTCGGCGGCGGGCTGGAACTGCCGCTGTCCTGCCATTACCGCGTCGCCGACGCCACGGTCCAGGTCGCCCTGCCCGAGGTTAAGCTGGGCATCGTCCCGGGCTCCGGCGGCACGCAGCGCCTGCCGCGGGTCATCGGCGCCAAACGGGCATTGAAGGTGATCCTGTCCGGCGACCCGTTCCCGGCCCGGGACGCGCTGGACCTGGGCGTGATCGATGCGCTGCTGGAGGGTGGCCTGACCGACGCCGCCGTCGCCTACGCGAAAAAGCTGGTGGCCGACGGCGCCGCGCTTCGCAAGGTGCGTGACCTGGCGGTATCCGATGCCGAACCCGAGGTCTTCGCCGAGGCGCGCAAGACCTGGGAAAAGCGATCGCGCGGCCTGCTGGCGCCGCTCGCCTGCATCGACTGCGTCGAGGCGGCCGCGAAGATGCCCTTCGACGAGGGCATGGCCTTCGAGCGCAAGCTGTTCGTACAGTGCCGGGATTCCGATCAGTCCAAGGCGCAGCGCCACCTGTTCTTCGCCGAGCGCGAGGCCGCCAAGGTCAAGGACGTGCCGCGCGACACGCCCAAGCGGCCCATCAATAGCGCGGCCGTTGTCGGCTGCGGGACCATGGGCGGCGGCATTGCCATGTGCTTCGCCAACGCGGGCATTCCGGTGACCGTGCTGGAAACCTCGGCGGATGCGCTGACGGCCGGCCTCGCCAAGGTCGAAAGGAACTACGCCGCGACGGTCGCCAAGGGCCGCCTGGCGCAGGACGACATGGACCGGCGCCTAAGCCTGATCGCCGGCGCCACCGACTACGCGGACCTGGGCACCGCCGACATCGTGATCGAGGCGGTGTTCGAGGAGATGGGCCTGAAGAAGGACATCTTCGGGCGTCTGGACGCGGTCATGAAGCCGGGCGCGATCCTGGCGACCAATACCTCGACCCTGGACATCGACGAAATCGCGGCGGCCACCAAGCGGCCCGCCGACGTCATCGGCACCCACTTCTTCAGCCCGGCCAACGTCATGAAGCTGATGGAAAACGTACGCGGCAAGGAAACGGCCAGGGACGTCATCGCCACGGTCATGGATCTGGGCAAACGCATCGACAAGATTCCGGTGCTGGTCGGCAATTGCGACGGCTTCGTCGGCAACCGCATGTACCACCGCTACACGCGGCAGGCCTATTTCCTGCTCGAGGAAGGCGCCCTGCCGCAGCAGATCGACAAGGTGTTCCTCGATTTCGGTTTCGCCATGGGGCCGATGGCGGTGGGCGACCTGGCCGGGTTGGACGTGTCCTACCTGGTGCGCAAGCGGCAGGTTCAGTTCCTCAAGCCGGGCGAGCGCTGGCCGGTGGTCGCCGACCGGGTGGTTGAGGCCGGGCGCAAGGGGCAGAAGACCATGGCCGGATGGTATCGCTACGAAGAGGGCTCGCGCAAGCCCCTGCCGGACCCCGAGGTGCAGAAGATCATTGAGGAAACTTCCGCCGAACTGGGGATCGAGCGCCGCGCGATCACCGATCAGGAAATCCACGAGCGCTGCTTTTATGCCCTGATCAACGAGGGCGCCAAGATCTTGGACGAGGGCATGGCCCAGCGCGCGTCGGACATCGACGTTATCTGGACCAACGGCTACGGCTTCCCGGTCGCCAAGGGCGGCCCCATGTTCCACGCCGACCAGGTCGGCGCCCGGCACGTCTATGAACGCCTGGCCCATTGGGCCGAGGCCGCATCGCCGGCGTTGGAGCCGGCGCCGCTTCTGGAAAAGCTCGCCCGCACGGGCGGCAGGTTCGCCGACCTCTAGATCCCGAACAAGAAGGAAGAACAAAATGCAACGCGCCGTCATCGTCTCCACCGCCCGCACCCCCATCGGCAGGGCCGGCCGGGGCGCTTTCAACAACACCCATGGGGCGACCCTGGGCGGTCATGTCATCAAGCATGCCGTGGCCCGTGCCGGGATCGACCCGGCCGATGTCGAGGACGTGGTTTTCGGCTGCGGCATGCCCGAGGGAGCGACCGGCAAGAACATCGCCCGCATGTCGGTGGTCCGCGCCGGTCTGCCGGTGACGACCAGCGGCACGACCATCAACCGGCTCTGCGCCTCGGGCCTGCAGGCCATCGCCGTGGCGGCCAATCGGGTGGTCATGGACGGCGTGCCGGTCGCCGTGGGCGGTGGTCTGGAGAGCATCAGCCTGGTGCGCGACAAGGCGATGGCGAACGAGGCCAAGGAAGACTGGCTGCTCGAACACAAGCCGGAGATGTGGATCCCCATGATCGACACGGCGGACATCGTCGCCGAGCGCTACGGCATCACGCGCGAGGCCCAGGACGAATTCGCCCTGGAAAGCCAGATGCGCACGGCGGCGGCGCAGCAGGCCGGCCGCTTCGATGACGAGATCGTGCCCCTGACCTCCCGGATGCTGGTCAAGGACAAGGAAACGGGCGCAATTTCGGAAAAGGAAGTAACCCTCGACCGGGACGAGGGCAACCGCCCGTCGACGACGCTCGAAGGCTTGGCCAAGCTGGAGCCCGTGATGGGGCCCGGAAAGTTCATCACGGCGGGCAACGCGTCGCAGCTTTCCGACGGCGCGTCGGCCTGCGTCGTCATGTCCGAGAAGGAGGCCGGGCGGCGCGGGCTGCAGCCCCTCGGCATCTTCAAGGGCCTGGCCGTCGCCGGCTGCGAGCCCGACGAGATGGGCATCGGCCCCGTGTTCGCCATCCCGCGCCTGCTGGAACGCCAGGGGCTCAAGATGGACGACATCGACCTGTGGGAACTGAACGAGGCTTTCGCCTCCCAGGTCCTCTATTGCCGCGACAGGCTGGGCATCCCGCAGGAGAACCTGAACGTCGACGGCGGCGGCATCTCCGTCGGCCATCCTTTCGGCATGACGGGCGCGCGCCTGACCGGCCACATCCTGATAGAAGGCAAGCGCCGCGGGGCCAGGAACGTGGTCGTCACCATGTGCATCGGCGGCGGCATGGGGGCGGCGGGGCTGTTCGAGGTCTGCTGAACACGGCGCTCTAAGCAGCGTTCGCCGTCTTGGGCCACAGTGTCGTCACGATGGTGCCGTGACCCGGCTTGCTTTCCAGAGAGAATTTGCCGCCGTTGAGGGCGATCAGGCGGTTGACGATGTAAAGGCCCAGCCCGGCCCCCTTTTCGCCGTTGCCCGTGGCGGCGGCGCAATAGGCGGGCTGGACCTGGGGGAAGGGCTGGCCGATGGCGTCGATCAGGCTGTCGGGAATGCCCGGACCGTCGTCGGCCACGCATATCCGCACGTAGTCGTCCGGGACGTCGGTGTCGATGCGGACTTCGACCTTAACGTCCTCGCCCCCGTGGGCAATGGAATTGCCGGCCAGGTTCAGGACGATCTGGCGGAACGACTGCCGGTCGGCGGCGACCATCGCCGGCGTGTCCGGTGCGGTGACGGACAGGTTCGCTCTGTCGCGACTGAGGGTCGCACGCAGGGGACGCAGGATGCTTTCGATTTCCTCGACCGCGTCGAAGGTTTCCGTGTTCAGGGTGCGGTTGCCCGACTCGATCATCGATACGTCGAGGATTTCGTTGACCAGTGCCAGAAGGTGGGTGCCGCTGGTCCGGATGTCGGCCAGATATTCGACCAGACGTTCCGGGTCGCCGCGCAATGGTTCGAACCGCAGAAGCACGTCCGCCATGCCGATGACGGCGTTCAGGGGCGTGCGCAGTTCGTGACTCATGTGCGAGATGAATTCGGATTTGGCGTGGTTGGCGCGTTCCGCGTCGTCCTTCGCCTGCGCAAGGGCCAGGGCCGCGACCATGCGTTCGGTGATGTCGCGCAACGCGCCGACGATGATCGTGCGCCCTCCCTCCCGGACTTCCGACAGGGCGGCCTCCAGGAACACCATCGAACCGTCGCTCCGCCGACCGATTGCCTCGAAGCCTTCCCGCTGCGCCTTGCGCGATGCCGGATCCAGGAAGTAGCGCATCAAGTTGTGCTTGCGATTGCTCATGCCTTCGTCGGTCTCGGTGATCAGCGCCGTCAAGGGCTGCCCGACGATGGCGTCGGGGGATCGGCCGAAGATGTGCTCGGCCGCGCGGTTGCAGGACTCGATCACACCCCGGTCGTCCAGCGTGATCACCGCGTCGGCCACGTTGTCCATGATCAATTGCAGGCGTTGCGCCGTCTGGTGCGCGCGGTTATCCGCCTCCGTGCGACCGAGTATCTCCGACGCCAGACGGCGGTCGAACACCACGGCGGCGATGCCGGCGATCAGGATCAGCGTGGCGACGACGGTCGTCGCCGCGGCCAGCACGCCGGACCCGATGCTCTGGATACTCGCCGACGCGCCCTCGCGCGCAAAACAGATCGTGGAACTCATGGCCGTGTAGTGCATGCCGGCGACGGCAAGGCCGATCAGGAAGGCCGACAGGACCTCGCCCGTCAGAGTGCGAATCACGTTTCGCCGGGAGGCACGGAAGGCGACCCACAGCGCGCACATGGCCAGCGCCACGGCGACCAGCAGCGACAGGGCGAACAACAGCGGGTCGTAACGGATGAAGGCGTCGAACTCGACCGCCGCCATCCCCGTGTAATGCATGAGGCCGATGCCGCCGCCCAGGACGATGCCGCCCAGGAACAGGCGGACCCTGGAAACGTGGGCGCGGGCGACGATCTGCAGGTTCCAGGCGCTCGCCAGGACGGCGGGGGCGGCGGACGCCAGGGTGATCAGCGGGTCATAGCCGACGCGGATCGGCAGCTGGTAGGCAAGCATGCCGACAAAGTGCATGGCCCAGATGCCGAATCCCATGATCAAGGCTCCGCCGGTCATCCACAGATGGCGTTGGGCGGTGCGTTCGTGTTCGGCGATGCGGAGGAGCAGATGGATGAAGGCGAAACCTGCCAGGGTCGCGATGAAGAACGACAGGACAATCAGCGCAGGGTCGTAGGTTGCCGGCAGGACCGCCGCCGAGTCGATGTCGATCGCGAAGAAACGGGTCGGATCAAGGAATGAAGGCCACATTCTCGCTCATCCGGGTCGCGGTTGTGCATGTAGACCGTCGACCTTTCGCGCCGGTTGGTTCCGAAGCGAAGGCGGGCGCAATGCTGCGGAGGTTGCCTGGATGTTACCCCGTTTTGGCGTTCCTTGGCGATCGTGCTGCATCCATTTCCCCAAGCAGTTCCGCAAGCTGCATCGACACGCGGTCAGACTGACACAAATGCGACCAATCAGGAATATGCCTTCCGGCCAGCCGGTCCGGTTAAAGGTATGTGATTCCTTAACCATTCGGATTGCAGGGGGAATCCCCGGACCGGTGCGGAAACGTTTGCCAACGTCCTCGATTTCTCGCTTTATTCGCGGGCCATGACGAAACAGATCGCCCTTGTCCATGCCACCCGCGAAGCCATTCTGCCGGTCGAAACCGCGTTCCGCGACCTGTGGCCTGAAGCCGCGCATTGGACACTCCTCGACGAAAGCCTGACCTTGGACCTGGCCGCCGCCGGGGGGACGCTGACGCGGCCATTGATCGACCGGTTCCTGGACCTTGCCGCCTATGCGGCGGCGCGTCGGCCCGACGGCATCCTGTTCACCTGCTCGGCGTTCGGCAGAGCCATCGACGAGGTCGCCGCGCGCCACGACGTGCCGGTGATGAAACCCAACGAGGCCGTGCTGGACGCCGCGCTTGCGCAGGGCGGCCGGGTCGGCCTGCTGGCGACCCATCCGCAGACCCTGCCCGACATGACGGCCGAGATGGAGGCCCTGGCGCGCCATCGGTCCGTCGACCTGACGGTGGTGCCGTTGCTGGTCGAGGGCGCTTGGGCCGATTTGGGGGCGGGGCGGCGCGACGCGCACGATCGGGCCGTGGTCGAGGCCGCGCCGCGCCTGAACGACTGCGGCTGTATCGTGCTGGCGCAGTTCTCCATGGCGCCGCTGGCGGCGGAGATCGGCGTCCGTGCGGGGCTGCCGGTGCTGACCAGCCCGCACGCGGCCGTTGCCGAAATGAAACGCCGGGTGACGGGGGCCTGAGCTGCCCCGCGTTGTTGCCGGCCCTCCCCGACCTGCCTGCACGGAGCCGCGCGGGCGGCCCGGCACAGTGCCATCAGAATTGACTCTATCTGACCGGGAAAGGCTCTACTAGGTTTTCATGATCAGGGTCGCGACGACGACGGCGCCGATCAGGATCAGCACACCGAAGACAATGATATCGCGTCCCCTCTTCTGTTGATTGGCGGGCGGATTTTCCGATTGCCCTTGGGGCGGATAACCCGTGGGGTCCGTGTCCATGATCTGCTCCCTCCTTCCATGCATACACCCGGCAAACAGATCAACGTCCCCGGCGACGGAAGGTTCCGAACTGGCCTGAAATACTTTTCGGCCAGAAATTTTCCATATTTATCAATATATTATGTTATTTTCTGCGGTCGGTTCGGCAGGCCCGGTCGAATTATGTTATGGTGGCGTCCATGACCGACGAGCGGCTCATGCAGGAGATCGAGGCCCAGATCCCCCACCTGCGCCGGTACGCGCGTTCCCTTGAGCCCGCGCCCGACCGGGCCGACGACCTGATGCAAGACTGTCTGGAACGGGGAATGTCCCGCATTGACCGGTTCGAAGCGGGAACGGACATCCGGTCCTGGTTGTTCGCCATCATGCACAATCTATTCATCGACAGCATGCGCCGCCGCCGTCGGCGCGGCCACCACGTGCCCGTGGAGGAGTGGTTGGAGGAAACCCACCAGCCGCCGGACCAGATCGATCACCTGCGCCTGCAGGATCTGGATCGCGCCCTGGCGGACCTCAAACCGCGGGACCGGTGGATTCTCCACCTGGTGGTGTTCGAAGGCAAACGCTATCAGGACGTGGCACGCGAATTGGACATCGCCGTCGGCACGGTGAAAAGCGGCCTGTCGCGGGCGCGCCGTCGCCTGACCCGCGCGGCCTGAGGTGGTTCCTGGCCGCGTCCTTCCACTTCACGGAAAAGCGTTTCATCACACGAAAGCGGTCCTTGCGATCTGCCGGTTTCCTTCAGACCTCAAAAGCGCGCACCCGTGTCATGAGAGGCCGCGCCCCTCATCCATTGTTCCGACAGCAGGAGAGGACCTTATGAAACATCGTATTTTCGATCTCCGAGCAATCGTACCCCTTGCCTCGGCTGCCGCGTTTACGGTCGTCCTGGCCGTCCAGCAGGGCCCGGCCCTGGCCGCCGGAGACACGGCCGATCCGCCCGAGACGGAAGCCGGGGAAACGGTCGACGCCTTCGTCGACTGGGCCCAAAGCAAGGCCAGGGCGCTGGACTCCAAGCTGAACGCAGCCACGGCGCGGGCGGCCGACGCCGGTGCCGAGGTCGCCGATGACGTGAAGGCTGAATGGCGCGAGGCGCGCCAAGCCATCGACCGTCAGCGCGCCGCCGTCCGCCAACAGATCGCTGAATTGGAAACGGCGGCGGCGAGCGAATGGGCGGATGCCAAGGAAGCGACCCGCCAGGGCCTGGCGGCCCTCGGAGAGAAGGTCGAGGAGTTCCGTGCCCTGATCATGGAACGGGATAAATCCGGACCTTCGCCGGCGCCGGACAGGGCCCGGAAGGACCCGGCCTGACGTCGCCATCGCGCCCTGCCACGAATCACGGACCAGAAAAGAAGGAGCACGTCATGACTTTCAAGCTTCCCGACCTGCCGTACGCTGCGGACGCCTTGCTGCCGTACATGTCGGAGCAGACCCTCAACATCCACCACGGCAAGCACCACAAAGGCTATGTCGACAAGCTGAACGCCGCCGTGAAGGGCACGGACTACGAAGGCCTGGACCTGCTGGACGTCGTCCGAGGCGCCCATGAAAAGGGCGACACCGACGTATTCAACAACGCGGCCCAGGCGTGGAACCACGGGTTCTTCTGGCTCTGCATGTCGCCCGACCGGCTGGACGCGCCGGGCGGCAAACTGGCGAGCAGAATCGAGGAGACCTTCGGTTCCCTGCCGCATCTGCGCACCAAGTTCATCAGCGAAGGCATGGCCCGGTTCGGGTCGGGCTGGGTCTGGCTGGTCGAAGAGTCCGACGGAACCCTGGACGTGGTCAGCACGGCCAACGGGGGCCTGCCGCAGGCCGCCGGGCAGAAGCCGCTGCTGACCTGTGATTTGTGGGAGCACGCATATTACCTGGACTATCAGAACGCCCGCCAGAAATACCTGGAAGCCTTTTTCGACCACCTCGCCGATTGGACCTTCGCGGCCGGATGCTTCGAGAAACAGGGTGATCCGGATATCCTCGCGGCCTGACGGCGGGCGAAAATGCGGGCGCGTGGCGCGGAGGGGCGGGAAACGCGCTCGGCGAATTCCCTTGACTTCCGCGTCCGGCCGGCGCCTTGTGTGGCCAGCGACACTCCCACCCAGGTCGAATTTCGATCGCTTGCCGGACTCGACCACGTCGATCCGGCCTTCTTTCTTACCGACATACGCGGGCGTTTCGTGAGGCGGGTAGCTGCGACTGTGCAGGCCCGGCCGAGAATGCTTGCATGATGCTGGCGACCCTGCCGTCCCCGTCACGATCACGTGGGGACGCGCGGGCTAAGAATACTTGATCGAGAGAGTAGACACTCAACATGACCGACTTTACGGGCCTCAATCTGGCCCAGCCCATCCTTCGTGCCCTCGAGGACGAAGGCTACGCCACCCCTACCCCCATCCAGGAAAAATCCATTCCGCCGCTGCTTGACGGCCGCGACCTTCTGGGCGTGGCCCAGACCGGCACGGGCAAGACCGCGTCCTTCGCCCTGCCGATTCTGCAGCGTTTCGCGGACCAGCCGCGCAAGGCGCGGGCGCACCGCCCCTTCGTTCTGATTCTGGCGCCGACCCGCGAACTGGCGGGCCAGATCGCCGACAGTCTCAGGACCTACGGCCGCCACCTGAACCTGCGCGTCCAGACCGTCTTCGGCGGCACCTCCATTCGTCCGCAGATCGCCGATCTGGAGCGCGGCGCCCATATCCTGGTCGCCACGCCGGGGCGCCTTTTGGATCTTATGAACCAGCGCCGCGTGCAGCTTGACGGCATCGAGGTCTTCGTCCTGGACGAAGCCGACCGCATGCTCGACATGGGCTTTATCGGCGACGTCAAGCGGATCGCCCGTACGCTGCCGAAGGAACGCCAGACGGTGCTGTTCTCGGCCACCATGCCGAAGTCCGTCGAGGGCCTGGCGGGCGAGCTTCTGAACGACCCCGTGCGGGTCGAGGTGGCGCCCGCCGCGACGACGGCGGAACGGGTGGAACAGCGCGTTCTGTTCGTCGCCAAGGACGACAAGCGGGCCCTTCTGGGTGAGTTGATGAACGACGCCCGCATCGAGCGGGTTCTCATCTTCACGCGCACCAAGCACGGCGCCGACCGCGTCGCCCGCCACCTGTACGAGAACGGCGTGAAGTCCGACGCGATCCACGGCAACAAGGCCCAGAACGCCCGCCAAAGGGCGTTGAAGGGGTTCCGGGACGGCCATATCCGCGCCCTGGTGGCGACGGACATCGCCGCCCGCGGGATCGACGTCGACGGCGTGACCCACGTCATCAATTTCGACCTGCCCAACGATCCGGAAAGCTACGTCCACCGCATCGGCCGCACGGCGCGGGCGGGGGCCTCGGGCATCGCCATTTCCTTCTGCGCCCATGACGAACGCGGCAACCTGCGCGACATCGAACGCTGCATCCGCCAGGCGGTGCCGGTGTTCGACGGCCATCCATACCATGCCGCCGACGTCGCCCATTCGGCCGCAAACGATGGCGCTCCCGCAGCCCACGGCAACGGTCGCAACGGAGCCGGCCGCAACGGCCCCGCCAAGGGCGGACCGAAGCGCAACGGCGGCGGACGCAACCGCCGCCGTCCCCAGGGCGGCAATCGGCGCAACACGGGCATGGCTGCCTAAAGGGCGAACGGCGTTACGGAAAAGGCGCCATCGCCGGCGATTACCAGGTGGTCAGACTCGATGGCTGTCCATTGCTTGAGGTCGTCGTCCAGCGGTTCCGACAGGATGATGATCGCCGTACCCGTCGCCACGGTGACCTCGTCCGCCGCGTCGTGCGGCTTGGCGCCCATGCCCACGTAAAGCGTCGGCACGCGGCCCGAGGACGCATGGCGCAGGGCCCATATGGTCTGTCCGTCGGTCACCGCGATGGTCATGTTGAACGGCTCGCTCACGCCGGCATCCGCTTGTGCCTGCTCAATCGTCCGGACGGTCCGGCGGATCGCCGCTTCCGGGTCTTCCTCGAGCCCGAACGTGAGGAGCAGGTGGAAGAACACTTCACTGTCCGTGGTGCCCTGGATGTTGGGAAACAGTTCCGGCGCTACGGCAAAGGCCAGGGCGCGGCGCACCCGGGACCAGCCACCGATTTCGCCGTTGTGCATGAACAGCCATTTGCCGTGGCGGAACGGGTGGCAGTTGGTGCGGTTGACGGCCGTGCCCGTCGTCGCCCGCACGTGGCCGAAGAACAGGTGCGATTTCACCTGCTCCGAGATGTTCAGCAGGTTCACGTCGTTCCACGCGGGCAGGACGTCCTTGTACAGGCCGGGCGTTTCCTTGTCGCCGTACCAGCCGATGCCGAAGCCGTCGGCGTTGACCACATGGGCGCTTTCAAGGGCGGACAGGCTTTGCCGGGTCAGCGAGTTCTCCGGGCGCAGCAAAAGGGTGTCCAGGTAGATGGGCGGTCCCGCATAGGCGAGCCAGCGGCACATGTCGGTGGTCCTTTCCCGATATCAGCTGTAACGGTTGCCGGCGGCGGTCCCGCCGCCGTCGACCACGATGGTCTGTCCGGTGATAAAGCTGCCGGCGCCGGAGGCGAGCAGGACCGCCGTGCCGGCAATGTCCTCGGGCTCGCCCAAACGGCCGAGCGGATAGGCTTCCTCGGCGCGTGCGCGGGCTTCCGGGTCTTCCCACAGGGCGCGGGCGAAGTCGGTCTTCACCAAGCCGGGCGCGATGGCGTTGGCGCGGATGTTGTGCGGTCCCCATTCGACGGCCAGGTTGCGGGCAAGCTGCATGTCGGCGGCCTTGGACACGGCATAGGCGCCCAGGTTCACGGAGCCCTTCAGTCCACCGACCGAGGAAATCAGGATCACAGAGCCGTCGCGCCGTTTCGCCATGTCCGGCAGGACCAGGTTGCACAGCTTCAGGACGTTCGTCACGTTGACCTGCAGTATCTTGTCCCACGCGCCGTCATCTATGTCCGCCATGGGGCCGTGATAGGGATTGACCGCGGCATTGCAAACCAGGATGTCGATACGCCCCCAGGCGGCGATCGTACGCCCGACCAGAGCCTTCAACTGCGCCGTGTCGGACACGTTGCAGGGGATCGCCATGGCCTCGCCGGGGCGTTCCGCGTTTTCCTCGTTGATGGCGGCGGCGACCGCTTCGCAGGCCTCCGCCTTGCGCGACGAGATCACCACCTTCGCGCCCTGGCGGGCATAGGCCTCGGCGATGGCCTTGCCGATTCCCCGGCTTGAGCCCGTGATCAGCGCGACCTTACCGGAAAGGTCGAACATGGCGGTCATGAATGGTCTCCTCCTGCGGCCGGGGATTTCCCCTTGTCCTGCCGACACTTTTTCACGGATTTCGCGGTTTGGGAACGGGTCAGGGAGGAGCGCGGCGGGCGAGAGTCTATCAGGATGACGGGCTCTGACTTTCGGATGGGTTGACCGGACCCGCTCCTTGGACTTCACTTTGGTCCTGCAGAGGGTGGGATTCCCGCCACCGATAAGGGATTCCGTGATCTACACGGAACGCAGTGCTCAAGGGGCCCGGTTATTGGCCAAGATCAATCTGCGCGCGTTCACCGTGCTGATCGTCGATCAGGACGATGCGCACCGATGGATGATGCACAATCTTCTCGCGGCGCTGGGCGTCGGCGAGGTCCTGACCGCGAACAGCAACGACGATGCGCTGACCCTTCTGAAGCGACTGTCGAAGAAGAGCGTGAAAGAGCGCATCGACTCGGTCGACTTCATGATCTGCGACCTGTTCGAGGGGCCGCTCAACGGTATCGCCATGGTGCGCTGGATCCGCATGCACCGGGAATCGCCCAACCGTTTCCTGCCGGTGATTCTGATGGCCAAGGCTTTGGAGCCGCAGGACATCGCCGAGGCGCGGGGGTTCGGCGCAACCCACTTCCTCCTCAAGCCCGTTACGGTCGAGGCCCTGGTCGACCGTGTCCTTACCGTCGTCAACAGGCCCAGGCCCTTCGTCTACAACCCCGGCTATTTCGGGCCGGATCGGCGCGGCAACGTGAAGGACGTGCCCGAAGAGCGGCGCGACCTGGGGCGGCCCGACGTGCGCGTCGACCGCTCGCCTCTCACGACGGCGCTGGAACGCTTTCCCAACGACAGCGTGATCCGTATCTTCCGCCCGCCCAACCATCTGAAGCGCAAGGCCGGTGGCGACGGCGACGAGCATGCCTTGTTCACCGAAGGGGCCGTGTTCAAAGCGCATAAGGAAATGGAGAAGGCGAAGTGCGAATACGTGGGCTCGGCGATGGACTACGTGGAAAGCCTGCAGCGCATCATGGCCCAGGCCGGCGGCGCCGCGGACAAGTCGGAACACTTCCAGCGCATCCACGGGCTGGCCCGGCAACTGGGTCTGCAGGGCGAAACCTTCGGCTATCCCCTGATTTCCACGGTGGGCAACTCGCTGATGCGGTTCACCGGCAGCGGCCTGCCCAACAACGTCGCCAGCATCGAGTTGGTCAAGGTGCATATCGATTCCCTGACGGTGATACTGCGCAACGACATGGCGGGCGATGGCGGCGAAACGGGGCGCGAACTGGTCTCGCAGCTTCAGGCCGCGATCAGGAAGATCACCCAGGCCGCCGCCACGGGATAAGGGAAGGGGCGGCGCACGGAAATTATATGTTGTTTTATATGTAAAAATGAATTTACATATCCTCCATGGTGGCCCGCGCACCGACGACCCGTTAACCAGGAGGATTACGTCATGCTGAAATCGAAGACGAGCCTCGCGTGTCCCCGGCCGTGGGGATGCCTGCTTGCCGCCATGGTCCTGGCGGCGGGAATGGCGGCTGGACGGACCGCCGCCGCATCGCCCGCGGACGATTACGAAGGCGTTGAATTCGTCCTGCCGCGGCCCATCGAGCAGGAAGGTCCGACCGTCACGGCCCAACCCAGGACGATGGTAGAGGAAGACGAATTGCCCGGCCCCGCTTCCGAAGCACCGGCGCCGGCCGCCAAGGTCGATCCCGCGCCCGAGGAGGTCGATGCGGAAACGGCGCTATGGCGCCGGGCCGATGCGTCCGGCGACCCCGAAACGGTCAAGGTCTACCTCCTGACTCATCCGCGGGGCCGATACGTTGAACAGGCCAAGGTGCGCTTTCGCGACCTTCTGGACGCCCTGTCGGCGGACCGTCCGGCATCGTCGCACGGACTCCGGCCCGCCCGGTTCCGGGACGGCCCGCCGCCGATCCTGCGCCGCCCGGCGGCGCTTTAGGCTGCTGCTGTCCGTGCCCGTGGACTTAACGCAACCGTCACCGGCCGTTCTTGCCCGGGTCATGCACGCCCTGTATTACCCGGGACCATGTTCTCAGTTCCCCGCAATCCCGCCCGCATGAAGATCGACGACATCCTGACCGGCACCATGGTCCTGGTCGTCGGCCCCTCCGGCGCCGGCAAGGACAGCCTGATCGAGGGCGCGCGCGACGCGTTCTCCGGCGACGCCGACCTGGTCTTTCCGAGGCGCCAGATCACCCGCCCCGCGGAGGCCGCCGGCGAGGACCACGTTGCGGTCACGGAAAGCCAGTTCCACGCGCGACGTGAACTGGGCGGCTACCTTCTGTCGTGGGGCGCGCATGGCCTGTGGTACGGCATCCCGGCCGAGGTCGCGGCGGACCTGCGGCGCGGCCGCACGGTCGTCGTCAACGCCTCGCGTTCCGTGATCGACGAGGCGCGCAGCAGATTGGGGAGTCTCCGCATCGTCTTGGTCAATGCCGACGACGACACCTTGCGCGCGCGGATGGGCATGCGCGGTCGGGAAACGGACCTTCAGGTCGCCCGCCGCCTGGAACGCGCCCGGACCTTCCGCGTGGAAGGCCCGGACGTGATCGAATTCCCCAATGACGGGCTGCTCGAGGCCGCCGTCGTCCGGTTCACGGATTTACTGCGCGGTCTGGCGTGAAGGGCCCCATCGGGGTCAGCGCTGGGCGATGACTTCGACCCGGCGGCTGCCGCTGAACCACAGCCAGTCGGGGGCGGCGTCGCCGAACGCTTCGGCTCGGGACGACAAGGACAGATCCCGCGGCTCGATGCCGGCGCCGATCAGGCGCGCGGCGACGGCGCGCGCGCGGTTCATGGCAAGCCTATCGTTCAGGTCCACGGGCCCGCGCTTGTCGGCCTGGCCGACGACGCAGACCTTGACGCCCGGCGCCAATCCGCGGGCGAAGGCCTGAATGTCGGCCTCGCGGTTGGCCGGCACGGCGGAACTGCCGGTTTCGAACCCGGTGACGATCAGCATGGCGGGCCGGCTGCGTCCGGGGTCCGTCTCGCAGGCCGCGTCGAATGGCTCGGCGGCCTGGGCGGCACCCGCCGCGCCCGCGGCGAGCAGTCCCGCGGCAAGCAGTCCGGCAACGGTCAGGCTTGCGGCGACCAGGCCGGTTGCGATCAAGCCCGCGGCATGGCGGGGACGGGAAGCGTTGCTGGGCATGGTCTCACTCCTATACCGGGTTGTTCCGATGACAGAAGATATGCCCCGCGATCGCGGCCTTTATTGGCGTAAAATGGGACGATTTCGTGTCGCCGCCGCCGCAATTCGGCGGGCGGGGAGGCTGCGTAGACCTGATGTAGACATAATGACGTCATGTTCTAGCGCTTGCGTGCCAGGGTCACGCCGTCGGCCACGGACAGCATGGCGAGGGTGACCCTGTCGTCGTCCTTCAACCCGCTGTTGAAGGCGCGGATCGCCCGGGTGTCGGCGGTCTCGTCGGCCGGATCGAGGACCCGTCCGTCCCACAGCACGTTGTCGACGGCGATCAGCCCGCCCGGACGGACCAGGGTCAGGCAACGCTCGAAATAGGTCTGATAGTTCTCCTTGTCGGCGTCGATGAACGCCATGTCGAAGGCGCCGCTGCGGCCTTCGCCGATGAGGGAGTCCAGCGTGCCGGCGGCGGGGCCGAGGCGCAGGGTGATGCGGTCCGCGACCCCCGCTTCGGCCCAGTAGCGCCGGGCGACCGCGGTGTATTCCTCGGAAACGTCGCAGCAGACGATTTCGCCGTCATCGGGCAGGGCGAGGGCCATGGCGAGCGAACTGTAGCCGGTGAAGGTGCCGACCTCGACGATCCTCTGTGCTCCCGTCAGTTCGACCAGCAGGCCCAGGAGTTGTCCCTGGTCCGGCGAGATCTGCATGCCCGCGCGGGGGTGGCTGTCGGTTTCCCGGCGCAGGCGGGCGAGAACCTTAGGCTCGCGCAGCGTGGTTTCCAGGATGTAATCGTAAAGGGCCGCGTCAAGGCCTGTCGTCGACTTGGTCATGGCGGACGCCTCCTTCCGGCTTCGGGGCACCGCCCCGCCAGACCTATCGATAACGGACGCCGGGCCGGTCGCGCAACCGCTTCAGATGTGCTCGACGTCGACGTCGTGGCAGCGCCGCCCGTACTTGTGCGCCAGATTGGCGCCGCCGGTGGCGCAGGGGGCCTTTTCGTGCGCGTCCTCCACGCGCCGGTGCGGCTGTGCGTGGTAGACCTTCCAGAATCCTTCGACCCCGGCACGCCAGCAATCGAACCCGATCTTCGCATTGGCGCGCAGGGCGTCGAAATAGGCCGCCTGAAGAGCCAGCAACGGATTGACCGTCTTTTTCATGGCACCCTCCATTACGTGCGGATGACATTATACCGCAATCGTCCACGGAATCGGTTGAGCCAAATCAAGGCTCCGGCCCAAGGCAGCGCTACTCGCCGCGCGAAACCGAAATGGAGGCGCCGGCCGGCACGGCCGCCAGGCTTTTCACGTCCTCGACCGCGTCCGCCCAGATGTTGCACGGAGATGCCAAGCGGCATTCGTCGCCCCGCGAGACGGGCGTGCGGCCGTATCCGATGGCGATGCTATCGCCGTCGGTCCAGAAGGCGATCTCGCCGGGTTCGACGACGGCCCGGGCGTCGGCCTCGCGGTCCAGGGACACGGGTGTGGAGAAATAGACCTCTTCGCCCCAGGTGCTGGCGCGCGAGGTGAACGGCAGTGCGTCCCAGATCGCCGCCGCCGTCGGCGTGTTGCGCAAGGCGGCGGTTATGGTCACGGATCCGATGGTCATCTTGACGGTCTTCATGGTCGAACGAGGCCTCCCTCCGACATTTCGGGCATGCGTCCCTGCGGGCCCTTCTTAGCGCATTCGCGTTTCGTTCCGAACACCCTATTGCATGGGTGGCGGTTCCGCCTCCTCGCGGTCGGCCGCCGCCCGGTCCTGGCAGGGGCCTGCCTGATGGTGCACCATGCGCCACAGGTCGCCGTGGCGGGCGAATATGTTGGTCATGGCCAGCACGGTGCCCGACATGCGCTCGAACCCGATGACGTAGGCGGTCTCGCCCAGGGAAAAGGCGCGCGCGCCGACGCAGCGGATGTCCGTCGTTTCGCCGGACGCCAGGATCGTTTCCCAACTGTCCATGACTTCCTGACGGCCGACCAGCGGCCGCCAGCCCGGATGGAGGCAGGTGATCTCCCGGTCGTCGGCCCAGGCCGAGCGCATCAGTGCGAAATCACCGCTGGCGAAAGCGGCATAGAAGGCGTCGTTGGCAAACAGAATCGCTTCCCTGTCTGGCATGCGCGGTCTCCCCCGGCGTTCAAATCCGGTGACCTTGATCGTGCCGTGCGGCATGCGGACAGGGTCAACCGAATGATCCTAATCGCGGCGGCGGGGCGCAAAATCCTGGCCCGGCGCGGCGACCTTCCTGAAAATGGGGCCGAATACCGTCCGCATCAACGGTGAACCCATTCGGGATGAAAGGGAAAGTCATGGCCGATACCCTCGAGATGGACGACGAGCGCACGGCGCAGGTCGAGGACGCCAAGTCGGGCCTGCCGCTCGACCTGATGACGGCGGTGCCGGGACTCAACCCGCGCGACATGTCCGTGCTCATTGTCGGCGGTCTGGGAAAGGGGATAACCCTGAACGCCGGGGTCGACAACGGCGACGGCACGGCGACCCTGCTGGAACAGGACCTGAAGGTGCCGGGCGGCCTGCGCATGCGCTTTCCGCCTGGGGCCAGCGGCCCGCACGCCTTTGCTGTCACCGTCATTTCCACCGACGGACACGTGCGGACAGGCAGCCTGACGGTCGAACCGGGCCTGGCGTCCGTGGAGACGGGCCTGCGGTTTTCCATCGAACCGCCCGTGGTCATGGACGACAGCGGGCGTCTGGGCTTTCCCGTCGCCATCTCGTTCAGCCGCGGCCTGGGCAAGATGGTGGGCGACGTGACGCTGTATCTCGCCGGAATTCCGGAAGGCGTGCACCTGACAGGCGGCACGCGGGACGAGGGCGCCGACGGCGGCGCGCCGTGGCGGCTGAAACCGGGCGATCTGCGGGACCTCAACCTTGTCGTCCCCGAGGGGCAGGACGCGTTCGACGTCGACCTGACCGTCGATGCGCGTGGGCAATCGGGTGGGCGCATCAGGTTCTCGCGCCAGGCGCGGGTCGTGCCGCCGGGCGCGCGCGCGCAAGAGGCGCCGCCGGGCGGGCGCGCGCAAGAGGCGCCGCCCGCGGATACGGCGACGGCAACGCCGGACAAGGAAGAGGCCGCGAAGGTGCCGTCACCGCCGGCGACGGATTGGCTCACCGGCAATGGAATTTTCACCTTCGCATCGGGTCACGGCGGCGACCTGTTCGACGGCGGCTACGGCTGGACCGACGCCGAGAAACCGACCGCCGCAGCCATGCCCGCCCGGCCCGGGGGAGGCGGCATGACGCTTCGCGTGCTGGCTGGCGGACCGGTAATCGACGGGCCCGACCCGATCGTTTGGTAGCAGCCAATCGTCAAGGGGAATGCGGCCGGGCGGAGGCCTTCCGGGCGGTGCCGGGTCAGTTGGCCCGGATGCCCGCGGTGCCTTCCGGATCCTCCAGGCTATCCGCCTCCAGCATCGCACAGTAGATCTTGGCGGTGAGCGCTTCGTCGATGCCGCCCGCTCGGGCTCCGGCCAAGATCATGGCGGGCGAGGGCTGCCGCGGCACGAACTTGACGCCCAGGTCGACGAGTTCTTCGAGTTCGCTGAGGGCCAGCTTCAGGTTCGACGACGGGCGCATGGTCTTGGAGTTCATACTTTTTTCCCCTTATAGGACCGAGGTTACGTAATTTGGAACTCCGCACGAGATAAGTCAGACATACGCAATCGACGTGCCAGTTCAATGCCCCCTAGACGTATGTCATATCCGCCAGGGGGCGCCGTTGAGCGGTTCCCTCGGCGGGCAATGTGCTCTAATCTCCCGGGCCAATCCGCAGGAACCCGGGCCTTTTTCGCAATGAATCCCAACGATTCCGCCATCTACCATATGTGCCGCAAGGAGGAATGGGCCGCCGCCCGACAGGCGGGCGCCTACGCCGGATCGTCACAGGACGCCGCCGACGGCTTCATCCATTTCTCGACAGCCGGTCAGGTCGTGAAAAGCGCGGCCAAGCACCGCGCGGGGCAGTCCGGGATTCTCCTTTTGCGTGTCGATCCGACAAGACTGAACGACGCACTGAAGTGGGAGGCCTCGCGCGGCGGGCAACTGTTTCCCCATTTGTACGGCCCCTTGCCGGTCGATGCCGTGCTCGCCGTCTACGACCTGCCGCTGGATGCCGCGGGCCGCCACGTATTCCCGTCCGAACTGAATCTGAAGGAGGCCGAGTAGGTGGGCATTGCCGACCGGCTGATGCCGGCCCTCCGCTGCCTGGACCCGGAAACGGCCCATACCCTGGCGCTGGCCGGATTGTCCCTGGGCTTGGTGCCCCCGGTCGTCGCGGGCCGGCGTCCGATCCTGAAAAGCCGGGTTTGGGGCCTCGACTTCGCCAATCCCGTGGGCCTGGCTGCGGGCTTCGACAAGGACGCCCGCGTGCCCCGGGCGGTACTGGGCCTGGGCTTCGGCTTCGCCGAGGTCGGCAGCGTCACGCCCCGGCCGCAGCCGGGCAACCCGAAACCGCGCCTGTTCCGCCTGACCGCCGACCGCGCCGTGATCAACCGCATGGGTTTCAACAACGACGGACACGCCGCGATGTCTCGACGACTCGCCAGGTTCCGCGAGGGGCTCGGGGGGCAGGGCATCGTCGGCGTCAATCTGGGCCGCAACAAGGACTCGACGGACGAGGTGCGGGATTACGTCCTGGGGGTGGAGCGCCTGGGCGGTTTCGCCAGCTATCTGGTCGTCAACGTGTCCTCGCCCAACACGCCGGGGCTGCGCACTCTGCAGGATCGGGGGCCGCTGACTGCGCTGCTGACGGCGGTGAAGGCGGCGCGCGACGCGCTGCCCAATAACCCGCCGCTTCTGGTCAAGATCGCGCCGGACCTGGCGGGCGCCGACCTGGAAGACGTCGCCGCCGTCGCCCACGACGTGGGCATCGACGGCATCATCGCCACGAACACGACGATCAGCCGGCCGGCCGGCCTGACCGATCCGCAGAAGAACGAGACGGGCGGCCTGTCCGGCGCGCCGCTCAGGGACATGGCCAAGGGCGTGCTGTCGGATCTCTATCAGCTTGTCGGCCGGGACATTCCCCTGATCGGGGTCGGTGGCATCGCCACCGGGGTTGACGCCTATGCCCGCATCCGCGCGGGCGCCAGCCTGGTGCAGGTCTATTCGGCGCTGGTTTTCGAGGGACCCTACCTGGCGGCGCGCATCGCGGCGGAACTGGCGGACCTTCTGGAACGGGACGGATTCACCTCTGTTGGCGCCGCCGTCGGCGCGGATCACCGGTAACCCGGTTCAGGCCCTGTTCACCGCCTCGGCGCGCTTCAGGATGCCTTCGAGCACCTTGAAGGCGATGGGCGCCATGGACACCAGGAAGATCACCCGCACCATGTGATGGACCGAGACGAAGGCCACGTCGATGCCCAGAGACAGGCTGATCAGGGTCATTTCGGCGAGGCCGCCGGGCGCGAAGGCGAGCCACAGGGTCTTCACGGGAAGGCCGGTGAACTGGCTGACGATCCAGGCCCCGCCCAGCGCGGCGCCGAGCATGAAGGCGGTGATTGCCGCCGCCTGGGCCATGGTGCCGAACACCTGGCGCAGCGAGATGCCCAGAAACCGGCAGCCGATGGCGGCGCCGATGACGACCTGGGCCAGGGCGACGATCTCCTGCGGCGGGCGGGCCTCGGTCAAGCCCGCCATGTGGACGACGGCCGACACCAGGGTCGGCCCCAGAAGCTGCGCCGCCGGAAAGCGCAGGCGCCGCGCCACGTAGTAGCCGACGACCGCGCAGGCGATGAGGATCGCCGCGTCCTTGGGCCGGACGTCGGTCATGGTGCCGAGCGCCATCATGTTGCCCGGCTCGTAGCCCTCGAAGAACTTGAACCAGAACGGGATGATGAGGACCGTCAGCATGATGCGGACGGAATGGTTGAGCGAGATCTTGCGGTCGTCCGCCCCCATGGCCTCGCCCAAGAGGGCCATCTCGCCGAACCCGCCCGGCGAGGCCGAGAAATAGGACGTGGCGGCGTCCCAGCGGGCGACCTTGACCAGGTAGTAGGACACCATGGCGGTGACGCCCAGTGCGTAGACCAGCAGCATGGCGAGCGAGGCCAGCCACTCCGCCGCATGGCCGATCGCCTCGGGCGTGAATCCGGCCCCCAGCATGACGCCCAGCACCGGCACCATGAAGATGCGCAGGCGCTTGGGCCGCACCAGGGGCGCGCCCGATAGCGACGCGATCAGCGTGAAGACCAGCCCGCCGATCATCCACGGCAGCGGCATGTGCAGTTCGTGGAACAGGCTCCCTCCGACGCCGCCCAGCGCCAGGGTCAGGGCCATGCGCAGCGGGCGTGTCTTCGGATTTCCCTCGGTCTCGGGTCCGGGCCCCGCGTTTTCCGGGTCGTCCTCGGACTCGTCGGGATCGGGTTCGGCGGCCGCGTCAGGGGTGGGGGCCTTGTCGGCAGGGCTCACGGTTCGAACTGCTCCTTGAGGATGCGTTCCTCCAGGTTGTGTTCGGGATCGAACAGCAGTTCAAGGCGGTGGACCTCGTCCTGGTGGATCTCCACGCGCCGGACGTCGCGCACTTCCGTGTAGTCGGCGGTGGCGCTGACGGGTCGCAGCTCGGGCTGCAGGATATCGAAGGCGATTTTGGCCTTTCTCGGCAGCAGGGCGCCGCGCCAACGCCGCGGCCGGAACACGGAAATGGGGGTGAGCGCCAGAAGGTCGGCACCCATGGGAATGATCGGCCCGTGGGCCGATAGGTTGTAGGCGGTGGAGCCCGCCGGGGTGGCGACCAGCACGCCGTCGCAGATCATTTCATCCAGGCGTGCGATGTCGTCGATGAAGATGCGGATCTTGGCCGCCATGCGGGATTCGCGCAGCAGCGACACCTCGTTGATGGCCAGCGCCGTGGTCACCGCGCCCTGCATGTCGAACGCCGTCATCTTCAGGGGGCGCAGGGTCACGGACTGGGCGCGGGCGATGCGCGCGGGCAGGTCGTCCGCCCGGTACTCGTTCATCAGGAAGCCGACCGTGCCCCGGTTCATGCCGTAGATTGGCGTGCCGTTGCCGATGGCGCCATGCAGGCTTTCCAGCATGAAGCCATCGCCGCCCAGGGCGACGATCACGTCGGCGTCCTCGGTCGGTACGTTGCCGTACAGATGGGCGAGCTGCGTCAGCGCGTCCTGCGCTTCCGGCTGCTTCGCGGCGACGAAGGCGATTTTCTGGACGGTGCGGGCTTCGGTCATGGCGGTCTTCGGAAAATCAAGGGACTTTCCGGAACTTAGCCCCTAACGGATGGTTGCGGAAGCCTCGCGGTGATTTCATACTCCCCGGTATGTCACGTGCCTACAGACCCGACGAAACCCGGCGGCGGATCCTTGAGGCCGCCTACGGCGTCATCCACCGCCACGGCTTCCAGGCTGCGGGGCTCAACGACATCCTGGCGCTGACCGGCGTCACCAAGGGGGCCATGTACCATCATTTCCCGGGCAAGACGGCGCTCGGCTACGCGGTGGTGGACGAACTGGTGAAAAGCTACCTGGAGGACTGGTGGCTCGCGCCCCTCGACGCGGAAGGCGAGGACGACCCGCTGGCCGCCATCGCCCGCACCATCCAGGACAACATGACGGACCGAGTGCCGGCGATCCACCTGCTGGGCTGTCCCCTGAACAACCTGGCGCAGGAAATGTCGCCCCTGGACGGCGGCTTCCGGCAGCGGATCGAGGAACTTTACCGCGCCTGGCGCCGCCGCCTCTCGCGGGCCCTCACGCGCGGTCAGCATTCGGGCAGCGTCAACGCGGCCGCCGACACGGACGAGGCCGCGACGCTGATCGTTGCCGCCATCCAGGGCGCCTTCGGCCAGGCCAAGTCGGCGCAGAGCATGGCGCCGTTCCATGACTGCATGGCCGGTCTGAACCGCTACCTGATGGGGCTGCGCCCTTAGCGGTTACGGAACCGAACCGCGCTTGGGGATAGGTGGGGGCACCATGTCGCGCCGACGGCTGACGGCTATTGCGCCGCCGCCTCGGCAAGCGCCCGTTCCCTGCGGCGGACGACGCGCAGCCATAGCGCGGACAGCAGGATCACCAGGATGACCGGCAGCATCGCATAGTTCACCCATTCCCAGCCGAGATGATGATAGACGCTTCCGGCCAGGAGAGACGAAATCGCCAGGCCCGTGAACAGGAGGAAGTCGTTCGCCCCCTGAACCTTGGCGCGTTCGGCGGGGGTATGGACTTCGGTCACCAGGATCGTGCCGCCGGTGAAGGTGAAGTTCCAGCCGACGCCGAGCAGGATCAGGGCGGTCAGGAAGTGGGCGAAGGAGGTCCCGCTGAGGGCCACGAGGACGGAGCACAGCAGGATGGCCGCGCCCGCCGCGATGGTGCGCACGACGCCGAACCGGTTGATCAGATGGCCGGTCACGAAACCCGGCAGGAACATGCCCACCACATGCCACTGGATCACCAGCTTGATGTTCTCGTGGGAGAACACGACGGTCTTGATCGTCTCCATGGTGACGGGCGTCACGACCATCAGGAAATTCATGACGACATAGCCGAAAAGGGCCGCGATCACGGCGACGATGAACGTGGGCGAGGCCATGATGGTGGTGAGCGGCCGGCCGGAATCGTCATGTTCCTGCTTCGTCAGCCGCGGCATGTCCGCGAACAGGATGACGACGCCGGAGAGCGCATAGAACACCGCCAGCATCCAGAAGGCGCCCTGGAACGGCACCGCCGAGATCCAGTGCTTGGCGAGCAGGGCGGTTTCAGGGCCGACGAAGGCGCCGATGACGCTCATCGCAATGACGATGGAGACGTTTTTTTCCTTCAGGTGCTCGGGCGCCACCTCGGCCGCGGCGAATCGGTACTGCTGGGCGAAGCCCGCGTAGATGCCGGAGATCAGCAGGCCTGCGTTGAACAAGAGGAAACTGTCCAGTGCAATGGCCTGGGCCGCGATCAGCGCCCCGATGCATCCGACGGCGGAGCCGAAGGCGAAGCCCCACCGCCGCCCCCAGGCCCGCATCAGGAAGGCGGCCGGCAGGGTGCCGGCCGACGTGCCGATCAGCATCATGGTGATCGGCGCGGTCGCCAGCGAAAGATCCTTGCCCAGCATCGAGATCGCGACCAGGGACGCGGCAAAGAACGTCAGGGTGCGGCCGCTGAAAAACAGCGCTTGGCAGAAGGCGAGGATCGCGAGGTTTCTGGTATTGTGGGCGGGATTGATCGGCGCGGTCATCGCCAAGCTATATGGAATGGGACCCGGCAATACAAGAACTTGCTGGTTTGTTGAGGGGACGCGGTTCCCCTACATGCCCGCTCACCGCCGCGCGACAGCCCCCTTGCCCTTGCTCGGGCTTCAATGGAGTATCGGCCCTGACACGTCGAAACGAATCCCCCGGGGAGACATCATGAAGATCACCACCGGCCGACCGGCCACTCTGGCGCCCAACGGCATGGTCGCCTCGCCCCACGCCCTCGCTTCGGCGGCGGGGGTCGAGGTGCTGCGCGCCGGCGGCTCGGCCGTGGACGCCGCCATCGCGGCGAGCGCGGCGCTCGCCGTCCTCTACCCGCATATGACCAGCATCGGCGGCGACGCCTTCTGGTTGATCCATGACGCCAAGGCGGGCCGCGTCCGCTACCTGTCGGGCGGCGGCCGGGCCGCGGCGGCGGCGTCGCTCGATTGGTTCGCCGAGCGGGGCCTCAAGGAAATTCCCTATCGCGGCGTCGTGCCGGCGACCTTGACCGTTCCGGGTGCGGTGGCGAGCTGGTGCGCGGCCCACGCCGCCTATGGCCGCCTGCCCATGGGGCGCGACCTGGAAAGCGCCATCGGCTATGCCGGCGACGGCTTTCCCGTCACGGGCCGCCTGGCAGGGTGGATCGCCGCGACGCAGGCGGACCTGACCGAACATCCGGAGGCGGCGGCGATCTTCCTTCCGGGCGGCGAAGCGCCGCGTGCGGGGAGCAAGCTCCGCAACCCGGACCTGGCGCGCACGCTGACGGCCATCGCCGAAGGCGGCCGGGCCGGGTTCTACGAGGGCGACACGGCGACGGAGATGGCCCGCTTCGCGAAGGAGAAGGGCGGGTTTTTCACCATCGACGACGTCAAGGCCCAGGAGGCGCGCTGGGGCGAGGCGATCTCGACCCGCTACCGCGACGTGACGATCTTCCAGACGCCGCCGCCGACCCAGGGGATCAGCCTGTTGCAGATGCTGAACCTGCTGGAGCCCCTGGCCCTGCACGAAAAGCCGTTCCTCGGGCCCGATTACGTGCACCTCATGGTCCAGGCCAAGCAGATTGCCTACCGCGACCGCGACCGCTGGCTCGCCGATCCGGACTTCGCAGAGGTGCCGACGACGCGGTTGTTGTCACGTGACTACGCCGACGAACGGCGCCGGCTCATGGACCCCATCCGCGCCCTGCCCTGGGACCAGGTGCCCGCCGCCGGCAGCCTCAAGGGCGACACGGTCTACGTCGCCGCCGTCGACGCCGAGGGCAATGCGGCGTCGCTGATCCAGAGCCTCTACTGGGTCTTCGGTTCGGCCGTGGTCGCGGGGCGGACGGGCGTCGTGCTGCAGAACCGCAGCGCCTATTTCTCGCTCGACCCGGATCACCCGAACCGGCTGGAGCCGGGCAAGGTGCCGCTCCACACCCTGATCGCGTCGCTGGGGTTCAGGGACGAGAAACTCTGGAGCGTGCTCGGCTGCATGGGCGCGGACGGCCAACCGCAAATCCAGTTGCAGGCCTACGGCGCCATGATCGACCACGGTCTGGATATTCAAGAAGCCATCGAGGCGCCGAGGTGGCTGTCGGGGCGGTTCGTCCTGGGTGAGGCCCGGGACACGTTGCACATGGAGGGCCGCTTCGCCGCCGCCGTCATGGACGAACTGGAACGGCGCGGCCATCCCGTCAACCGCTGGGCCGATTGGAACGAGCTGGCCGGCCACGCCCATGGCATCGTCATTGACCCCGCCTCGGGCCTGCGCGTGGGCGGCTCCGATCCGCGCAGCGACGGCGCGGCGATAGGATATTGAGGAAAGATGCGATACCGGTTCGTTGATGAATGAACCCGGGCCCCCTTCGAGACGGCGCTCCGCGCCTCCTCAGGGTGACGCAAGATATTGAAATGATTGCCCTCATGCTGAGGAGCGAAGCGTCTCGAAGCACGAGGTCAATCGCCTGCTCAACGTTTTCAGCATCATGCTCTAAACCGGCCGTTCGCCGATCACCGTCGTACGCTCCATGTAGCGGTCCGCCGAATAGTCCGAGACCGCGTAGTGCATGAGCTGGCGGTTGTCCCACACCAGCAGGTCGTGCGGCTGCCAGGAATGACGGTAGAGGAATTCGGGCTGCGTTGCGTGCCGGTAGAGGGTGTCGAGGATTGCCTTGCTTTCCTCCATCGTGAAGCCCTCCAGGTGCGAGGTGAAGCCCGGGTTGACGTAAAGGGACTTCCTGCCCGTCTCGGCATGGGTGCGCACCACGGGGTGGACGCAGCGGTTGGCGCCGTTGAAATCCTTGTCGACGACGATGGGCCTGGCGTACTGGGTCGCCGCCGCGACGGCGAAGTCGTGCACGGCCTTGAGCCCGGACAGCATCGCCTTCATGCCGTCCGACAGCGCGTCGTAGGCGGCCGCCATGTCGGCGAAGATGGTGTCGCCGCCGTAGGGCGGGATCTCGATGGCGTAGAGGACGGAAGCCTGAGCCGGGCGGTCGCGGAACGAGACGTCGGAATGCCAATAGGTTCCGGCGCGGGCGCGGCCCTGGGACTCGCCCTGGGCGTCCACCTTGTTGGACACGCGGTAGATCTGTGGATGAACGGGATGCAGATAGCGCGACACCGTGTCCTGCAGCGGCGGTTGGCCTTCGTCGTGGAACAGCGGGCCGAAGCGGCGCGAGAATTCGATATGCTGTTCCTGGGTAATCGACTGGTCACGGATCACCATCAGGCCCCCGGCCTCCTGCCAGGCCTGACGAAGTTCGCCGAACAGGTTGTCGCCGGCGCTGCCCGTGAGGTCCGATCCGACGTCGATGCCGGTGATCTCCACGCCCAGGGTACCGAGAGGTCTCTTCCGGATGGTCATGGTTGCTGCTGTCCTTGGATGGTTCCTTGCCCTTTGGGGCGGCGTTTTTCGTTGCTTGAAAAATGACCGGGGCCTGATAATTTGTAAATGAAACCACATTTCAACAGATGAAATATTGAGGGCCGGCGGCGTGCGAAAGCGCCGACGCTCTCGCCCGAAACCGGGAAGGTGTCGCGCCAATGGGGTCGTATAAGCCGGTCAACGCGGTCATGCGGGGGTTGGAGGTCCTGACCGCCGTCAACAAGCTGAAGGGCCGCGCCACCGTGGGCGAGCTGCACCGTGAGACGGCCCTCGACAAGGCCACCATCGTGCGCATGCTGGAAACCCTGATGCATGCGGGTCTCGTCGTCAGGGACGCGGACCGCACGGTCTACGAGGTAACCGGGAAAACCCTTCTGCTGTGCGCGGGATACGACCGTCACCGCGCCGTGGGGCGGGTCGTCGCCCCCATCATCGCGTCGTTCCGCAACCGCTTCGGGTGGCCCTCCGACGTCGCCATCTGCGACCACGATGCCATGGTGCTGATCGAATCGTCCCGCGAGTCGGGCCCCATCGTCGTCAACCGCCTGCCGGGCTACCGCGCGCCGATGCTGGGGACGAGCCTCGGGCTCGCCTACCTTGCCTTCGCGTCCGGGGAAGAACGCGACGACGTGCTCGACCGCGTCACGGCCATGCCCGCGGTTTGGAACGAGATCGCCCGCGACCGCGCGAAGGCGGAGCGCTACCTTGCCGATATCCGCGCCCAGGGCTACGCCACCATGCACGACGAATACTCGCGAACGGAATACGGCCGCCGCATCTCGACGATCGGCGTTCCGATCCTGGTTGACGGCGTGTCGATGGCCGCGATGAACGTGCTCTACCTGAAAAACGCGCTGTCGGCGGACGAGGCGGTCAAGACCATGCTCGCCCCCCTGGAGGCCTGCGCCGCCGAAATTGCGGAAGCCCTGACCGCCGGCCCCGGCTGACGCCGCTCAGCCTGGGCGCCGGGCGGCGGTCATGCAGTCGACGAATATCTGCTGCGCCTGGCCGCGCTGGGATTCCTCGTCGTCCCAGGCCCGCTCGCGCAGGGCGGTCAGGGACTCGATGCGGTACGCGTCGTCCGTGGCGGCAAGCTGGGCGTTGATGTCGTCGATGGTCTGCTGGCGGGCGGCCTCGATGGCGGCCATCAGGTCGTCCCGGTCCGACTGGCATTTCGCGGCGGTGATGGAGCCGCTTTCCGCCGTCGCCAGCCACAAGGCAAGCAGCAGCGCCGCCGCGACCAGCGGCACCGGGGCACGGCGCCGGACCATCAGGTCCCAGTCGTATTCCTGCCATCTGGACATGGCGGAAACTCTATCGGGGTCCGGATAAGAAAGTAAAGAAAACCACAGAGGCGACGAGGCGCTGAGAAGGGGAAACCTCTTTTCCAGTCATGGCCGGCCCCCGACCCGGCCATCCACGTCCCGGTCAAGCCGGAAACCGAGGGAGGGAAGGCGTGGATGCCCGTGTCAAGCACGGGCATGACGATACCTCTTCCTTCTTTCTCACCGCCTCATCGTTTCTGTGGTGATAAATCGTCAGCCGCCGGTGACGCTCATGTGGCGGCCCACGGCGGGGCCCTCGCCGCGCCGCTCGATGACGAAGTCGTGGCCCTTCGGCTTGCGGCCGATGGCCTCGTCGATGGCGGCGTCCAGAAGCTCGTCGGCCTCGGACGCGCGGAGCGGGGCGCGCAGGTCCGCCGCGTCGTCCTGGCCCAGGCACATGTAGAGGGTGCCCGTGCAGGTCAGGCGCACGCGGTTGCAGCCTTCGCAGAAGTTATGGGTCAGCGGCGTGATGAATCCGAGCTTGCGGCCCGTTTCCGCGATCTCGGTATAGCGCGCCGGGCCGCCGGTCTTGTAGGGGATGTCGGTCAGGGTCCAGGTGCTCTCCAGGCGCTCGCGCACCTGGGACAGCGGCAGGTACTGGTCCGTGCGGTCCTGGTCGATCTCGCCCAAGGGCATGGTCTCGATCAGGGTCATGTCGAAGCCGTTGGCGCCGCAGAACTCGATCATGCGGTCCAGTTCGTCCTCGTTGAAATTCTTGAGGGCCACCGTGTTGATTTTCACGTGCAGGCCGGCCCGCCGGGCGGCCTCGATGCCCTCCATCACCTTGTCGAGCTTGCCCCAGCGGGTGATCGCCTCGAAGCGGTCCGGGTCGAGGGTGTCGAGCGAGACGTTGATGCGCCGCACGCCGGCGTCGACCAGTTCGTCCGCGAAGCGCGCAAGCTGCGAGCCGTTGGAGGTCAGGGTCAGTTCCTCCAGGTCGCCGGTCTTCAGGTGCCGGCCAAGCCCGCGGATCAGCGACATGACGTTACGGCGGACCAGCGGCTCGCCTCCGGTCAGGCGCAGCTTCCGCACTCCCCTGCGCACGAAGGCCGAGCACAGGCGATCAAGCTCCTCCAGCGACAGGACCTCCGCCTTGGGCAGGAAGGTCATGTCCTCCGCCATGCAGTAGATGCAGCGGAAATCGCAGCGGTCGGTGACGGAAACGCGCAGATAGGTTACCGCCCGTCCGAAGGGGTCGATCATGGAGGTCATGGAGTCTGCCCAGTCACGTCCTCAAGGTCTTGGCCCGCCCGGAGAGGCGGATGCCGACGGGGCCTATCGCCACCCGCGGCGCCATTTTGTCCCTTTGGTCATCTTTCCACAAAGATAGTAACGGCAGGGCCCTTTGTCGCCCCCAATTTTTAAAGGGAATTCCGCAGAGTGGAAAGGCGGCCGGCGGCCGGTTGTCCGGTCAACCGTCGTTGTCCGCCTCCGGCGCCAGGCCTTTCGCCTTCATGTCGGCCTCCGCCGTCTTGCGCATCTGCTCCCGTTCGCGCAGGTAGTCGTCGGTCGTTCGTGTCGCGGGTCGCGGCGTGCCGGCCAGCGGATTGGCGACGTCGAACTGCACCATGATGCGGCAGTCGTCGCACATTTTCAGGCGGTTGATGGCGTCGCCGGCGAACATGCTGTGGCCCTTCAGCTTTTCCGTCATCTGGTTGATGGTGGCGCGCGTGCCGTAGGGCTTGCCGCAACGGATGCAGTGGAAGGGGTCTTCCTCCTTCTGCACGCGGGGCGACTTGGCCTCGTCCTTGAACGACAGGCGCGGCGTCAGGGTGATGACCTTCTCCGGGCAGGTCTTGACGCAGAGCCCGCACTGCACGCAGGCGTCCTCGACGAACGACAGCTGCGGCTTGTCCGGATTGTCACGCAGCGCCCGGGCCGGGCAGGCGCCGACGCAGGACAGGCACAGCGTGCAGCCGGCGGTGTCCACGGTCACGGTGCCGAAGGGCGCCCCCGCCGGCATGGCGATCTCGTCGACCTTGTTGGGCGCCGCCTTGTGCAGCGCATCGAGCGCCAGGCGCATGACCGCCCGCTTGCGCCCGAGCGGCAGGAAATCGCCCTGCGGCATGGCCGGCAGTTTTTCGAGGGACCACAGCGTATCTTCGACCGCCGAGGGATCGTCCAGGTGCAGGTGCGCGACCCGGCCCGTGCCGTAGCCGAGGCCGTCCAGCACCGCCTCGGCGATGGCGATCTCGCCCTCCTGGGCCTGGGCTTCGGCGCGCTTCCTGGGCGGCAGCAGGATCAGACAACGCACGGCGCCGAAGGCGGCGGCGGACAGGAACAGGTCGATGCCGACCTGTGTCACTTCGTTGACGGCGAAGGGGATGACGTTGGCCGGAAGACCCCGGCCCATGCGCGCGATCAGGCCAATGGCTTCCTCGCCCTGGTCCGTGTCGTGGATCAGCAGGACCGGATCCGTGCCGCCCGCCTTCAGGTAGGTGCGCAGCACCGCGCGCGCGCGCTTGAACAACTCGTCGCCCAAGGGCAGGGCGTAGCCCGCCGCCCCGGTCGGGCAGACCGAGGCGCACACGCCGCAGCCGCCGCACAGGTAGGGGTCGATGTTGACCCGTTCATTGTCGGGCGTGATGGCGCCGGCCGGGCAGTTGTCGATGCAGCGCGTGCAGCCGGTGATGCGGGACCGCGCATGGGCGCAGATCTTCTCGTCGTAGTCGACGTAGCGGGGCTTTTCGAACTCGCCCACCATATCCGCCATCTGGAAGATGGCGTCGGCGACACGCGCCGGGTTGCCGGGGTCGGGGTTGAAATAGCCGTCGCGCTTTTCCGCGTGCGGGAACAGCGCCGGTCCGCCGCGCAGGTCGAGGATCAGGTCGCATTCCGAGGTGCCGGACTGCGGCTCGCCCTCCCACTCAAGCGCGCCGCGCGAGGACGCCTTGGCGGCGATGAAGCCCGCGATGGCGACCTTGAAGGCGCCCAGGTGTCCGCCGGCGCCCGTGACCTTGCCCTTGAACACGGGGAATTCCATGACGGCGGGCGGCTGCACGTCCTGGGCCCCTTCCAGCACCAGGGTGACGTTCAGGCGCCCGGCCAGCTTCTTCGCCGCCTCGATGGCGTCCTCGCCGCGGCCCAGGACCAGGGTGACGCCTTCGGACTTCATGGAGACGGACCGCGCCCCCGCCCAATCCATGGCCGCTTCGTTCAGGAGGGCGGCCATCTTGGCCGTGAGGTTTGTCGACGCCTTCTTGTCCTTGCTCTTTCCCGGCGCGTCGGCGGACCAGCCGGCCTTCTCGCGGATGTTGGTGAAGGCAAGCGCCGGCGGGGCGTCCATCTCGTTCCCGGTTTCCAGGAACAGGGGGGCCTCCTGGGTGCAGGCGACCAACAGGGTTTCCCCCGCCTGGCCGGCGGCGCCGGCGACGCGCTGGAACTCCTCGATCTGGCGGCGGCACAGGTGCGTCGCGACCCTGAGATCGCCGTCGGCGTCGCCCCCCTGGGCGCAGGCCTTTGCCAGGGCCCTGCCGTCGATGGTCATGGTCCCTTCGCAGTCACAGACGAGAACATTCTTCCGATTGAGTTTCATAAGACCGATGCTTCCCTATGCGGCACCCTTCGGGGTGCTCGTGTGTTGGAATCTGCCTTTTATGCAGGCTACTATCGCGATACCGGAGCCGGCGAATGAAAACGTCGTGCTTCGCCGTACCGCTCAGGACCGTTTACATTCAGCTCCCCAATCCCTAACTATACCCCGAACGGCCCCGATTATGTGGGGATTGCCCGGAGCCGGTAAAACCCCCGGGGCGAAGGAAGAAAGACTCATGGCCGATCGAAACGCCTCGGGCAAGAACGGATTTTCCGTCGACGATTTCATGCTGGCCGCCCAGCGCGGCGACCGCGACACCCTGGAACAGGCGCTGAAGGCGGGCATGAAGATCGACGCCATCGACCCCCACGGCAATTCGGCGCTGATGTACGCGGCGGCGGCGGGGCAGACAAAGACCTGCCATTGGCTGATCGAACAGGGCATCGACAAGGCCACCGTGAACGACTGGGGCCTGGGCGCCCGCGAGTGGTCCAGGTGGTCGTCCAACGCCGACGACATCCGCAAGCTCGTCTACTGACCTGACATCGACGGGAGGCGCCGTTGGCGGCACCCCGACGGAAAACCGGCAAGGCCAAGGCCGCCGAAACCCGCGTCACGGCGGATACGGTGGTCGACCGGGCGCTTGCCCTTGCCGAGGCCGAAGGCTGGGACGATTTTCGCCTGGGCGCGCTGGCGGATGGCCTGGGCATGGCGCCCGCGGAACTGGCGTCAATTTTTCGTGACAAGGACGCCATCGCAAACGCCTGGTTCGCCCGTGCGCGGGACGCCATGCTGGCGTCGCCGCCGCGCGGGTTCCACCGGCGGCCCGTGAAAGACCGGCTCAATGTCCTGTTGCTCCGCTGGTTCGACGCCATGGCGCCGCACCGCTCCGTGACGGCCCAGATGCTGGCGGCCAAGCTGTGGCCCTTCCATCCCCATCACTATGTGCCCATGGCGTTCGATCTGTCGCGCCTGATCCAGTGGCTGCGCGACGCGGCGGGCATGACGGCGGGCGGCCGTCAGCGCCAGGCGGAGGAGGTTGGCCTCACGCTTCTGTTCCTCGCGGTGCTCAGGAAATGGTGCAGCGACGGCAGCGACGGTCAGGCCGAGACCCGGACCTATCTCGCCAGATACCTGGACCGCGCGGACACCCTGGCGGGACGATGGTTCGCGCCGCGGGCCGGGCGCGGCGTCTAGCGGGCCGCACCGGCGCGACAAATGCCCACGGGGAAAAAGTGCTTGTCCCGCGGGGCGGCTTGCCCGGCGCGCGGCGGGCGGCCATCTTTCCGGACAATCGAAACCGTTCCGCCTGTTCAAGGAAGCCGGGCAAATGAAACTGCATGCCGATTTTTCGCAGCCGGTGATAATCAACTCCACCTTGCTGTCCTGGATTCCCTCGCCGTCGCCGGGTGTCGAGCGCCGCATGCTGGAGCGCGACGGCGACGAGGTCGCCCGCGCCACCTCCATCGTCCGCTACGCTCCCGGATCCGAATTCCCCACGCACCGTCATGGCGGCGGCGAGGAGTTCATGGTTCTGGAGGGCGTGTTCTCGGACGAGCACGGCGACTTTCCGGCCGGGACCTACGTGCGCAACCCCGTCGGCTCCAGCCACGCGCCCAAGACGGCGGAGGGCTGCACCATCTTCGTCAAGCTGCGCCAGATGGACCCCGCCGACCAGACCCAGGTGACCATCGATACCCGGAACGGCAACTGGGTCGAGGGCGACGTCCCGGGGCTGTTCCGTATGCCGCTCCACGAATTCGGTAACGAGCGCGTGTGGCTGACCAAGATGGGTCCGGGCTGCGCCGGCCGGCCCCACGGCCACCCGGGCGGCGAGGAGGTCCTGGTCCTCGAGGGCACGATGGAGGACGAGAACGGCCTCCATGGCAAGGGCACCTGGTTCCGCCTGCCGGCGGGCAGCTTCCATTCGCCCAGCACCGAAAAGGGCTGTCTGCTCTGGGTCAAGCAGGGGCATCTGGGGTAGCCTTCCCGCCTCGGTCCCAGGAAACGGAGAGGGAGGACGCCGCCGATGGCCGCCTACGTGATCGCGCAGATCGACATCACCGACCCGGAAACCTTCAAGGAATATCAGGCCCTGGTGCCCGCGACGATCGCCGCCCACGGCGGCGAATACCTGGTGCGCGGCGGCGAGCAGGTGGCTCTCGAGGGCGAAGCCCCCTCGTCGCGCACCGTCGTCCTGCGTTTTCCCGACATGGCGGCGGCCAGGGCCTGGCACGCCTCGCCCGAATACGAAAAGCCGCTCGCCATCCGCATGGCCTCGGCCACGGGGACGCTGCTGCTGGTTGACGGCGTAGGTTGAATTCTTATATTAACTATATTATGGTTAACTCATGTCGGCTCCGGTCTCGATGACGTCGAGACCGCGGCGCGACAGGTGGAACACGACGTCCTGGCGCATGGCGATCGCCAGGGCTTCTTCGGCCTCAAGGGCCAGGTAGCTGCGGATCAGAGTTCGCCCAGTGCCGCCGTGACTCACTGCCACGACGGGCTGCGCCGGGTTCAGGCCGGTCAGCCAGCGGCGCGTCCGCTCCATGACCTCCGCAAGGGTCTCGCCGCCGCCGGGCGGGCGGTGGCCCCACGGATCGGCGTCCATGGCGGCAAGTTCGCGCTCCTCGCCGCCGCCGGCGATCTCGGGCCGGGTCATGCCCTCCCACCGGCCGTAACCCTTTTCCTTCAACCGCTCGTCGACCACGAAGGCCCCGGGGTCAAGCCCCGCGGCGGCGGCGGCCAGCGCCGTCGTTTCGGCGCAGCGACCGGCCGGGCTGCGGTAAAGCGCGAAGGGGGCGAGGGGCTGGAAACGTTCGGCCAGCAGCCGGCCATAGGCCGCCGCCTGAGACCTGCCCAGTTCGGTGAGCACCGAATTTCCTTGGCCCTGGATGCGGCCCTCGCGGTTGAACTCGGTCTGGCCGTGGCGAATCAGGATAATGTCGGGGAAAGGCATGGGCGGCGTGATCGTGGTCGTTGGCGGGAAGCATTCCTGATATCAGGAAACCGCGCCGCTGCCGAGAAGAGACAGTGCGGTCACGCACGTGTCCCGCACGGCCCCTTGATTTCTTGTCCCTTGCCGCCGACACTCCCGATCCCCATGTTTCGGCCATTCCGCGAACCCGGCGTTTGAGACCGGCGGCGCGGCCCGGCCCGGGGTGGTTTGGGAGAGCAGGGCGTGAGCCAGAACGAGAAAGAGACCTTCAAGGCGGGAACGAATCCGCTGGACGTTACCTACGCGGACGGCGTCGGCGAGCTTGTCGTCAAGCCCAACCCCGATGATCCGCGCCTGACCGAGAAGGTGCCGGGCATCGACCAGGACGGCTCGCCCGTGATCGCCTCGGTCACCGTGGAGCGGCCTCTGACCCTGTTCCTCAACGGCCGCGAGATCGTCACCATGATGACGATCTGCGACTTCCCGGAATATCTCGCCGTCGGCTACCTGGTGAACCAGAACATGCTGCGCCCCGACGACGTGGTGACGGCGGTGGAATTCGACGAGGACCTGGAGGTCGTCGTCGTGCGCACGGAACGCGAGACCGATTTCGAGGAAAAGCTGAAGAAGAAGACCCTGACCTCCGGCTGCGCCCAAGGCACCGTGTTCGGCGACGTCATGGAGAAGTTCGAGCGCGTGACGCTGGCCCGGGGCGCGATGATCAAGACGTCCTGGCTCTATACGCTGATGAAGAAGATCAACACCGCGCCGTCCCTGTATCTGGAGGCGGGGGCCATCCACGGCTGCGTGCTGTGCCAGGGCGACCGCCCGCTTCTGTACATGGAGGACGTCGGCCGCCACAACGCCGTCGACAAGATCGCGGGTTTCATGTTCCTGCACGGCTGGAAGGGGCACGACAAGATCTTCTACACCACCGGGCGGCTGACCTCGGAAATGGTCATCAAGACCGTGCAGATGGAGATCCCCATCCTGGTTTCGCGCTCGGGCTTCACGGCTTGGGGGGTGGAGCTTGCCAAGCAGGTCGGCCTGACCCTGATCGGCCGCGCCAGGGGCAAGCGCTTCATCGCGCTGGCCGGGCAGGAACGTATCGAATTCGATGCGGCCCATGACGAAGCGGCAGACGAGCCCATCGAACTGCGGCGCAAGGGCAGCCGATGAGCGCGCCTGCCGATACGGTTGGCGTGCTGCTGGCCGGAGGCCTGGCGCGACGCATGGGCGGCGGCGACAAACCGCTGCGCGTGCTGGGCGGCAGGCCGATCCTGGACCACGTGATTGCCCGTGCGCAGCCCCAGGTTGCCGATCTTTTACTCAACATCAACGGCGATCCGGCGCGATTCGAAGCCTACGGCCTGCCCACGGCGGGCGACGTGATCGAAGGTCATGCCGGGCCCCTTGCGGGCGTCCTGACGGGGATGGAATGGGCGCGGGCGGAGCATCCCGGGGCAAGATGGCTCGCCTCCTTCGCCACGGACGCCCCGTTCTTCCCGGAAACGCTGGTCGCCCGGCTGCATGCAGCGCTCAAAGTCGACGGCGCCGACATGGCCTGCGCCATGTCGGGCGGGCGTACGCATCCGGTGTTCGCGTTGTGGCCGGTGGCGCTGGCGGACGACCTGCGTGCGGTCATGGTCGGCGAGGACATGCGCAAGATCGACGCCTGGACCGCGCGTTACCGCATCGTCCACGTGGACTTCCCGATCGTGCCCTTCGATCCCTTCTTCAATATCAACAAGCCGGAGAACCTGGCCGAGGCCGAAACCCTGATGGCGGAGGTGGCGCGATGACCCGCCACCAGGCCGTTACCGTCGGCGTCATCGTCGAGCGCCGCGCCATCGACAACCCGTGGAAGGACTATACCTACCGCCCGGTTGCCGTGGTGCCGGGCATGCCGTCCATGGAGGAGGACGCCGGCTGGCGTTTGATCCGCGAGGGCGAGGGATGGGCCCATTTCCACGCCGCGACCCTGGAATTGGAACTGTTTGCCGGCGAGACGGAGGGCTACAAGACCAACCTCGGCAGCTTCCACCCCCATATCTACGTCGTCCTGGCGCCCGGCGAGGAGGCCGAGGACGAGGAGGTTGTGCCGAAGCTCGTCACCGTCTGCCCCTACGAGGCGGAGAGCTACATGGAGGATTCCGAGATGATCGTCGAGGGCGTGCCCATGCCCGACGAGCTGGCGGCCTGGCTCGGCGCCTTCGTCGATACCCACCACGTCGAGGAAACCTTCAAGAAACGCAAGAACAAGAAGGCCTACGATCCGCGCAAGGGCGGCCTGCGCCCCCGGCCCCTGGTGGAGACGGACGAATGAGAGAAAACGCATGAGCACCGGTGACGAGAACCCCCTGGGCCGCTGGTCGCGTCTAAAGCAGAAGCGTGCCCGCGGCGAGCCCGTCGAGGAAAGCGATGGCCCGGTGCCGCGCACAGGCAGGGGGGCAGCCGCCCCGGCGGCCCGCGCCGGGGCCGTGCCGCCGGAAAGCGTGGCGGCCACCCCCCCGGTTGGCGCGGCCGACACCGATCCCGAGGCCCGCGCGCTGACGGAAGAGGAGGCTGCCTATGTGGAAACACTGCCGCCCGTCGAGGAACTGACATCGGACAGCGATTTCGCCGCCTTCCTGGATAAGCGGGTGCCCGAATTCCTGCGCCGCCAGGCGCTGCGCAAGCTGTGGCTGAGCGACCCCGCCTTCGGTTTCATCGACGGCATGCAGGAATACGGCGAGGATTATTCCATGCTGGCGCAGCTTGCCGCCGGGGCAACCTCCTACCGTCCGGACCAGGGCGGCTATGGCTGGCGCGACAAGCCCAAACCCGAACACGCGGAAGCGGCGGAAACGGAGGACCCGGCGGCCGGGCGGGGCGACGCGGATTTGCCGGGTGCCGCGAAAACCGAAGCGGAGGGAGATGCGCAGGAAACGGTTGCCGACAAGGCCCGCCGGGTCCAGGACCGGGGCGGCTCCAGCGTCACCCAGCCGACCTATACGCCCAACCCCTATTATCAGGCGCCGGGACGGCGCTATCCGGCCCCGGAAAGCCTTCCCGGCCCGGCGCGCCCCGGGCCGTCCCGCTCCGAGGCGTCCGGTGAAGAGGCCGCCGCCGACGGAGACGGATTGGGCGAGGCCGAAGACGATCTCGCCTGATTTGTCGCCGCTCAAGGTGTCGTGAAAGGCCCGCCGATATCGACTAAATCCATGAAAAAACTGGGGATTAAGGCCGGCTTTTCCGCATCGCGGAATGGGCTTGGCGTTGACTTGCCGGATGAAAAGGCGTTCACTTGCATGGTAGTGGGGAAGAGTATCCGTAGAGGGTCGGCCAGAGGCCCCGATACGCAATAACAAACCCACTCGTCAGGGATCGGAATCCGTCGGCTTAACAGACGGAACCGGCGGAAGGAAAACGAGGAATTTCCAAGTGGAGGCCAGCGCCACTATGGGAAGCGACCCGAAGGGAGATCGGCCGCTTTCCGACACCAACAGCCGGACCATTGATTCCGCCGTGCCCGAAGAGGACATGCTGCGGGCTGGTTTCTATGCGCTGTTGTCGCGCCTGCTCGCGAAACCCATGGACAGCGACACGATCGAGTTCGTGCGCGGCCTGAGCGGCGACGAGAGCGCCTTGGGCCAGGCCGTCAATTCACTCTCCGCGCTCGCCAAACGGACGACGCAGGCCGTCGCCGAGGAAGAATTCACGGTGCTGTTCTACGGGTTCGGGGCGGGCGGCGAACTGGCGCCCTTCGGGTCCCAGTATCTGACCGGTTTCGTGTACGAAAAGCCGCTTGCCGACCTGCGCCGGGATCTGGAAGAGTTCGGGATCGCGCGCGCCGAGGGCGTCGCGGACCCGGAAGACCATATCGCCTTCGTCTGCGAGGTCATGCATGGCCTGATCACCGGCGCCTTTGGCGCACCGGCCAGCCTCGACCGGCAGCGGGCGTTCTTCGAAAAACATATCGCCCCCTGGGCCGGCCATTTCTTCGCCGACATGGAAAAGGCCAGGTCGGCGGCACTCTACATGCCCGTCGGCACCATCGGTCGCCTGTTCATGGAGATCGAACGCGACGCCTACGGCTTCGGGCAATAGGGAGCCTACGGCCGGGCGGCGGATGAAGAGTATGGGAATTGCGGGCATCGGCCACGTCGGGCCCGCCGTTAAAAACAAGACCCGGAACGGGCGTTTGGTACCAAGCGAAGTGGAAGTAACTGTGATCACAAGCTTTGAGGAGACCGCAATGAGCGAACAAAAGCAAAAGCTCGGCCGTCGTGAATTCCTGAAGAAGGCAGCCGTCACCGGCGGCGCTGCGGGTGTTGCCGCGGTCGCGCTTTCCCAGGGATCCGCGGAAGCGGCCGTGGTTTCCGATGGCCCGAAATCGTCGGGTTATCGTGAAACCGAACATGTCAAAACGTACTACGACCTTGCGAGGTTCTAGGCCGTAGTCAGGTTTCAACCCACCAACATTGGGAGAAAACTCAATGCTCACCAAAAAGAGCGACGGGGTGGCGATAGGCCCCCGTTTGAAGCAGGCGTTGGCCGGGGTGGTCGGCGGGTCCATGGACCGCCGTACGTTCCTGAAGCGTTCAGGGATTACCGCCGGGGGCGCCGCGCTTCTGTCCGCTGCTCCGCTGGGCTTGGCCAAACAGGCCAAGGCGGCGACCGCGGCGGCGAAAGGCATGACGCAAGTCAAATCCGTTTGTACGCACTGTTCGGTCGGCTGCACGGTCATCGCCGAAGTCGACAAGGGCGTGTGGGTCGGGCAGGAGCCGGGCTTCGACAGCCCCTTCAACCTGGGCTCCCACTGCGCCAAGGGTGCGTCGGTTCGCGAACACGCCCACGGCGAGCGCCGGCTGAAATACCCGATGAAGCTCGAAGGCGGCAAGTGGAAGCGGCTTTCGTGGGACGCGGCCATCA
>PFFW01000090.1:427-20629 GCA_002781745.1 Rhodospirillales bacterium CG15_BIG_FIL_POST_REV_8_21_14_020_66_15 | reverse complement strand
CCAGCATCTCCACATAGGCCAGCAGGTAATGGCCGAGGGTCACCGGCTGCGCGCCCTGAAGGTGGGTGAAGCCGGGCATGACGGTGGCGGCCTCTGCCTCGGCGCGCTCGATCAGCGCCGCCTGCAGGTCCCTGACTCCGGCGTCCAGCGCGTCGACGGCGCCCCGCACCCACAGCTTGAAATCCGTCGCCACCTGGTCGTTGCGCGAACGCGCCGTGTGCAGGCGGCCCGCCGGCTCGCCGATCAATTCGGCCAGGCGGCTTTCGACGTTCATGTGGATGTCCTCGAGGGCCCGCTTGAACTCGAACGTGCCCGCCGCGATCTCGGCCTTCACGGCCTGCAGCCCGTCGGCGATGGCGTCGGCGTCGGCCCGGGAGACGATACCCTGTTTGGCCAGCATGCGGACATGGGCGGTCGACCCGGCAATGTCCTCGTTCGCCAGCCGCTTGTCGAACTCGATGGAGGCGTTGATCTCCTCCATGATGGCGTCGGGACCGGCGGCGAAGCGGCCGCCCCAGATGGTCGAAGCGCCGGAAACGCCCTCGCCGCCCGATCCGGACTTGCCCGATGTGTCCGCCATGGCTATCTCCTTAAAACAATTCCCAGGCGATCCTTAGACGATCAACGTAAACGGACAATGAACCCGCATGGCGCCCTCGACCCCGCGAAGCCCCCTGAAACCCGCCGCAATCCTGCCGGTATTGGCCGCCGCCGTCCTGTTGAGTGGGGCGATTTTCACCATTCCCGCCGGCAATGCAAGGGCGGCGGAGGCCGCCTGCGCGGCGCCGCCGCCGGAACTCGCCAAGTTCAGGCCGGCCTCGCCGGCGGGTCCCCCCGTGAGCGCGCCGTTCCGGGACGCGGGCGGCACGGCGGTCACCGCGGCGGACTTGGCCAAGGGCAGGGGGACGGTGGTCAACCTGTGGGCCACCTGGTGCGCCCCCTGCATAAAGGAGATGCCGCAACTGGACGCCCTGAAGGCGGCCCTCGCCCCGGACGGCATCGCCGTCGTCGCCGTCAGCCAGGATCGCGGCGGCCTGGAGACGGTCAAGCCGTTCTTCGCCAAGCAGGGCTATAAGAACCTGGAAATCCACCTGGACCCCAAGGGGACGTTCGCCCGCGCCAACAAGGCGCGCGGCCTGCCGACGACCATCCTGTTCGACGGCGAGGGGCGCGAGAAGGGCCGGGTCGAGGGCATCGCCGAGTGGGACGCCCCCGCCGTCGCCGACTTCATCCGCGCATGCCTGGCCCCCGCGCGGAGCGGCTGAGCGCGCGCCAAGGCTGCCGGTTTATCGGCGGCGACGGACGCGTTAGGATAATGGCCATGAAAATCCAAACTCCGCAGCGCCTTTGGGCCGGCGCTCTTGTCCTGACGCTTGTCCCGGCCCTGGGGGCATGCAGCGTCACCGAATGGACCCTGCCCGGCGGGTCGGCGGACCAGCTTGCCTTCGACCGTCAGGAATGCCGGTCGATGGCGCACAAGGAGACCGAGCGCATCCTGCGGCGCCAGCCGCTACCGCAGCCCGAGAGCGGTCCCCTGATCGGCAGCGAATACGACGCCGCCATGGCGCGCTATGACATGACGCGGCAGAGCGACCGCATCTTTGCCCGCTGCATGGAAGATCGCGGCTACAGGCGGACCAGCCGGCCGCTGTTCGATTAGGTTGCCGCACCCGGGCATTCAATCGCCGGAAAAGCGCCCCATATAAAGGTTTGCGACGTCCGGGCGCGAGCGGCGCCCGAAGCGGACGAACGCCTTCTAAAGGCAGACGCAGTCAGAAGGAGGACAACGACATGGGTTTGACCATTGGTGACACCGCCCCCGACTTCACGGCGGAAACCACGCAAGGCACCATCAACTTCCACGACTGGATCGGCGACGGCTGGTGCATCCTGTTCTCGCACCCCAAGGACTTCACGCCGGTCTGCACCACGGAACTGGGCTACATGGCCAAGCTGCAGCCCGAATTCGCGGCGCGCAACGTGAAGATCATCGGGCTCAGCGTCGATTCCGTGGACGACCACGCGGCATGGTCCAAGGACATCGAGGAAACCCAGGGCGCCGCGCCCAACTATCCGATGATCGGCGATCCCGACCTCAAGGTGGCGAAGCTCTACGGCATGCTGCCGGCCGACGCCTCCGGCCAGGCCAAGGAACGCACGGCCATGACCAACATGACCGTGCGCACGGTCTTCGTCATCGGCCCGGACAAGCAGATCAAGCTGTGCCTGACCTATCCCATGGCGACGGGCCGCAACTTCGACGAGATCCTGCGCGTCATCGATTCCCTGCAGCTGACCGCCAAGCACCAGGTGGCGACGCCCGTGAACTGGAAGAACGGCGAGGACGTGATCATCGTGCCGGCCGTTTCCGACGAGGCCGCCAAGGAGAAATTCCCCGGCGGCTGGACGACGGTGAAGCCCTATCTGCGCATGGTGCCGCAGCCCAGATAGAGGCCCCCGGCGGGACAAAGGAAAACGGCGGCACCCGCGGGCGCCGCCGTTTTCATATTCGCGTTGCAGAGGTTTAGGCCGCCAGGCGGTCGCCGCCGTGGCCGCCGCCCTTGGGCGACGCCGGCACGAGGTAGTAAAGCTCGGCCGCGGTGCGGGCCGTGCCCGGGACCCGGTCCTCGCCGGCAAAGGCGCCGGCCACCAGGGACGGGATGTCGTCGCGGCGCAGGCCGATGTCGCGCAGCATGCGGTCGTCGAGGGCCAGAAGCTCGCGCCGCATGGCGCTGCGGCGCAGCCCGGTGATCAGCCGGCCGGCGAGGGACAGGACGCCGCGGACCAGCGGCAGAAACAGCACGTCGTTCTGCATCAGGCGAGCCCGCTGCAAGATGTCCAATTCCTGTTGGATGGGGTTGGTGTCGGTCGTCATTTCAAATGCTCCTGAAAGCGTATCGTGGGCCGGCCCCGAAATGGCGTCGGTCGGCGGCACTGCGTTAAGTGGAACCTATGCCTGTGCACGCCATGCGAAAACCCTGATTGCTGCACTGCAGCATTGCGCTTTATGCATGGCTTTCCGTGCCGAAAGTCACACACGGGACCGGCACGGCGCATGTCTCCGCTTGCCTCCGGCGCGGGAGGTTCCTAGCTTGACCGCATGAATGCGAAATCGCCCGCCGCCGGACGGCCCAAGTCGGCCGCCGGCCGATTGAAGACGTTGCGCGCCGAACTGGCGAAGCGCGGCCTGGACGGCTTCATCGTGCCGCGCGGCGACGAACATCAGGGCGAATACGTGGCCGCCCGCTCGGAACGCCTGGCCTGGCTGACGGGCTTCACGGGTTCGGCCGGCATGGCCGTGGTGCTGGCCCGCCGCGCGGCCCTGTTCGTCGACGGCCGTTATACCCTGCAGGCGGCGGCCCAGGCCGATGCGGGCCTGTACGACCTCAGGCACATCACGTCGGAGCCGGCGACGGACTGGATCGAGGGCGCCCTGCCCAAGGGCGGCAGGCTGGGCTACGACCCCTGGCTGCTGACCCCGGCCCAGGTGCCGCGCTTCCGCGAGGCCTGCCAGCGCGCCGGCGGCGACCTGGTGCCCGTCGACGGCAACCCCGTCGACGCCGTGTGGACCGATCAGCCGCCGCCGCCCGCCGCTCCCGTGCGCCCCCATCCCCTGAAGTACGCGGGCCTGGCATCGGCGGACAAGCGGCGCGCCGTGGCCGACCAATTGAAGGCAGAGGGCCAGGACGCCCAGATCCTGTCGGCCCCCGATTCCATCGCCTGGCTTCTGAACATCCGGGGGTCGGACGTGCCACGCACGCCGGTCGTCCTCAGCTTCGCCGTGATCCACAAGGACGCCGGCGTCGACTGGTTCATCGATCCGGCCAAGGTGCCCGACACGCTGTCCCGCCACCTGGGCAAGGACGTCCGCGTCAGGGCGCCGGACACCCTGGGCGAACTGCTCGACCGGCTGGCCAGGAAGCGCGCCCGCCTGCGCATCGACCCCATGGCCGACCCCATGTGGATCGCCGCGCGCCTGGCCGACGGCGGCGCCCGGGTGGATCGGGCGCAGGACCTCTGCGTGCTGCCCAAGGCCTGCAAGAACGCGACCGAGATCAAAGGCATGCGCGCGGCCCACCTGCGCGACGGGGCCGCCATGGCCCGCTTCCTCGCCTGGTTTCATGCGGAGGCGCCCGAGGGACGGATCAGCGAACTCGAGGCGTCGGACAAGCTCTATGCCCTGCGCCGCGAGAACGACCTGCTCCGCGACCTCAGCTTCGACACCATTTCCGGCAGCGGCCCCAACGGCGCCATCGTCCACTACAAGGCGACGCCGGCGTCCAACAGGCGCATCCGCAAGGGCGACCTGTACCTGATCGATTCCGGGGCCCAGTACCTGGACGGCACCACGGACATCACGCGCACCGTCGCCGTCGCCAGGCCATCGAAGGAAGCCCGGGACCGCTTCACGCGGGTCCTGAAAGGGCATATCGCGCTGGCCCGCGCGCGCTTTCCCCGGGGCACCACGGGCTCGCAGCTCGACCCGCTGGCGCGCCAGTTCCTGTGGGCCGCGGGCCTGGACTTCGACCACGGCACGGGCCACGGCGTCGGCAGCTACCTCAGCGTCCACGAGGGGCCGCAGCGCATCTCCAAGATGCCCAGCACGGTGGCCCTGGAACCGGGCATGGTGATTTCCAACGAGCCCGGCTATTACAAGACCGGGGCCTTCGGCATCCGCATCGAGAACCTGGTCCTGGTCCGCGAGGCGGAGGCGCCCCGGGGGGCCGAACGCGACCTCCTGGAGTTCGAAACCCTGACCCTGGCCCCCATCGACCGCGCCCTGATCGACACGGCGCTTCTCGACGCCGGCGAACGGGCCTGGCTCGACGCCTATCACGCGCGGGTGCGCAAGGCGCTGTTGCCGCTGGTCGACACGGCGACGCGGGCCTGGCTGAAGGCCGCCACCGCCCCTCTCGGCACGTAACCCGGCCTATTTCCGGTACAGATAGACCGCCGAGCGGTGCAGGTCGTCGACCCGCGCCTCGCGGGCGGGCGTCCAGCCCGGCAGGGCGAAGCTGTTGGACAGCACGTGGGCGCCCGGCCTCAGCACCTCGTCCAATCGGGGAGCCAGTTTCGCCATGGCCGGCGGGCAGAGGAAGCAGACGGCGAGGTCCGCGTCCGCCAGCTCGGCCTTCAGGGCATCGCCCAGGCGGACTTCCAGATTGTCCGGCCCGGACAGCGCCGCGCGCAGCCGGCACACCATCCAGGGCAGGGGCGAAGCCTCGACGGCGACGACGCGGGCGCCGGGAAAGCGGCGCGCCAGCGCCAGCGCCAGGCCGCCCCATCCGGCCCCCAGCTCGTAGACCACGGCGGGCGCCAGACCGTCGATCATGTCGAACATGCAGGCACGCACGGCCGGGGACGTGGGCATGGGCGGCACGCCCGTGCGGACCGTGCCGTACAGGATCAGGGCGATGGCCGCCACGACGGCGGAAAGGACCAAAAATTCCATCGACAGGATCCCTTTTCGCCGTCACATTACCGGCCCATATTAGGAACACCTCCGGCGGCAAGAGGGAAGGCCGGAGACGAAAGAAAACATCATGTTCTTCAAAAGCGCCGCAAAGAAGATGAGCCAGCTGGGCAAGCCGGTCGACCCCAACTGGGTGCGCAACGACAAGGGCAAGTTCTTCCGGTTCATCAACCTGCAACCGCAGGAGCAGAACCTGGAAGGACAATCCGGCGTGTTCATCATCTGGCACGGCGGCGTGCGGCCCGCCTGGGTCTTCGTCGGCACCTCGCGCAACCTGGCGCGCGACCTGCAATGGTGCAAGGACAACGAGGACATCATGTATTTCGAGCGGTTCGGCGGCCTGTTCGTCAGCTGGTGCTACATCAGGAAGGAATTCCAGGCCGGCGCCGCGCGCTACCTGACCCAGGTCGCCAAGCCGCAGGTGGAGAACCCGCTGGCCCCGACCGCCGCCGTCGACGCCATCCCCGTGCTGCTGCCGGGCGCCAAGCCGGCCTGATCCCGGCCCCTGATTTTCCGACCGCTCCGCGCGTACCCCGACAAATCCGTTGACGCGGCCAATCAGAACGCAAATTCTGGAAACATGACGCGAACCCGCGAATTCGATCCCGACGCCGCCCTGGACAAGGCCATGCATTTGTTCTGGGAACGCGGCTTCGCCCATACCTCCATGGCGGACCTGGTCAGGCACACCGGCGTCAGCCGCTACGGCCTGTACGGCACTTTCGGCAACAAGGACGAGATCTACCGCCGGGCGCTCATGCGCTACATCGAATTGATGAAGGACGAGATGCAGAAGGATCTGCGCCGTCCCGGCGCCGGGCGGGCCGAGTTGGAGACCTACTTCCGCCACATCACCGGCGTCGTCACCTCCGACGAGGGGCGCAAGGGCTGCATGGTCTGCAACACGGCGGCGGAACTGGCGCCCCACGACCCGGAAATGGCGGCCCACCTGAAGGTGCTGCAGGAAAACCTGCGGGCCATGCTGGAGGACGTCATCGCCAACGGCCAGAAGGCGGGCGACATCCGCACCGACATTGCCGCCCGCGACCTCGCCATGCTGCTGTTCGCCATGGAACAGGGGATGGCGGCCCTGCACCGCGGCGGCACGCCGGTGGAGGCGCTGCTGCCCTGCTTCGACACCTTCCTGAAGATCATGGATGGGTAATCTCTGCCCCGATGTCCCCTAAGATAGTTTTTCGGCTCACATCCAAAGTATGCGATTGTTGGCCTTGCATCGAGCCACTTCCCTCTCGCCACCATCTTCTATCGAGTGTGTCGATGTCAGCCTAACTCAATTGGAGAATTGACAATTGAATTCAGGTCGCGACCTTTTCACCTTCGCCGTCACCGAGTCAGTCGAGGCCAGAGCCTATATCACCGGCCGGGATTTTGCAGGGAGACCGCTCCTCGCACTTCCGTTTAGCGAAGACGTCCGCGCCGTATACCAAGACCTGCAGATTACTTTCTGGCGCGATGTACGCAGCAGAACCAACGCATCCCCCCAATTGCGGGCCATAATCCTCCGGCAACAGCAAATCGACTATTCCCAAGGAACGAAGGAGTCTCTCGCATCCTACCTCGGTGATTGTGTCGCCGAAGCGAAAGCAAAAGGAATCGATGAAATTTCGATTCTCGAATTAGGGTGCGCCAATGGCCCTACCATTCGGCACATGCGCAACTTCTTCCCGGAAATCAAAGTGCGATTTTTCGGAATTGAGTTGACCGACTTCCTCGTCGACAACCTTCTCGTTCGCCACCCAGAGGCACGGGCAATACCCGGCGGCGTGGATGAGTTTCTCGCAATGTCTGCGGAAGATTTTGGCGTGCAGTCCTTCGATCTGTTTCTGGCTTCCGGCGTATTGTGCCAGGTTCCACCGGATGCGGCGGCGAAAACCCTGGCCCATGCTTCAAGGTTTTGCGATCAAGTCTTGATGTGGGATTACCTGCTCAACATGGGTGGCCAAATTAGCGACAGCGACCCCATCATATTCAAGCTCGCCGAAGACAGTCAGCACATCCTGTTCCTCAATCCGTACGAAAAAATGCTCCGAGATGCAGGTTTCACGCAGATTGACGTTACGCCGACCGCAGTGAGCAGCACGACCCAAGGTCCAGGCGAAGGATCTGTCAGGGCGCGCAAACCAAGCACCGTCGATTGAAGGCCGGGCCGTTCCTCGTGCTCTTGAGTATCCTGGGGTTGGGCTGAGAGCCTATTCCGCCGCCGACTTCAACCCTTCCGCCGCCAGGTCGACGATCTGGTCCATGATCGCCGTCAGGTCGTAGTCCTTGGGCGTGTAGACGCGGGCCACGCCCGCGGCCTTCAGGGTTTCCGCGTCCTGCGGCGGGATGATGCCGCCGGCGACCACGGGGATGTCGTCGAGCCCTTCCGCCCGCATCAGGTCCATCACGTCGGTGACCAGCGCCACGTGGGAGCCCGAGAGGACCGAGAGGCCGACCACGTGCACCGCCTCGTCGCGCGCCGCATGGACGATCTGCCTGGGCGTCAGGCGGATGCCTTCGTAGACCACCTCCATGCCCGCGTCGCGCGCACGCACGGCGATCTGCTCCGCCCCGTTGGAATGGCCGTCGAGCCCCGGCTTGCCGACCAGTATCTTGATGCGGCGGCCGAGCGCGGCCGACACGTCCTCGACCTTGCGGCGCACGGCGGCGATGTCGCCGGCCGCGTTCAGGGCGGCGCCGGAGATGCCCGTGGGGGCGCGGTATTCGCCGAAGACGTCCCTGAGGGTTTGGCCCCATTCGCCCGTGGTCGCGCCCGCATGGGCGCAGCGGATCGAGGGTTCCATGATGTTGGCGCCGGACTTGGCCGCCTCGGCCAGGACCGCGAGCGCGGCCTGAACCTTGGCGTCGTCCCGCGCCTCGCGCCAGGCGTTGAGCGAGGCGATCTGCGCCGCCTCGACCTCGGGCGGGACGGTGACGATGGCGCCGCTTTCGCCGACCAGCGGCGAGGGCTCGGCTTCCTTGTATTTATTAACGCCGACCACGACCTGCTCGCCCGCCTCGATGGCGGCGAGGCGCTTGGCGCCGGCCTCGACCAGGCGCTGCTTCATGTAGCCGCTTTCGATGGCCGGCACTGCGCCGCCCATCTTTTCGATACGCGCCAGTTCCGCCAAAGCCTGGGTCTTCAATTCCTCGACCTTGGTCTCGATCTCCTTGGAGCCGTCGAAGATATCGCCGAAGTCCAGCAGGTCCGTCTCGTAGGCCACGATCTGCTGCAGGCGCAACGACCACTGCTGGTCCCAGGGCCGCGGCAGACCCAGGGCCTCGTTCCAGGCCGGCAGTTGCACGGCGCGGGCGCGGGCGTTCTTCGACAGGGTGACGGCCAGCATCTCAAGCAGGATGCGGTAGACGTTGTTTTCCGGCTGCTGCTCGGTCAGGCCCAGGGAGTTGACCTGCACGCCGTAGCGGAAGCGGCGGTATTTCGCGTCCTCGACCCCGTACCGGTTGCGCGTGATCTCGTCCCACAATTCGGTGAACGCGCGCATCTTGCACATCTCGGTGATGAAGCGCAGTCCGGCATTGACGAAAAAGCTGATGCGCCCGACCAGACGCGGGAAATCGGCATCGGACACCTGGCCCGAGGCCTTGACCGTATCCAGGATCGCCTGCGCGTTGGCGAGCGCATAGGCCAGTTCCTGGACCGGCGTCGCCCCCGCCTCCTGCAGGTGGTAGGAGCAGACGTTGACCGGGTTCCACTTGGGAACCTCGCGGCAGGTGAAGGCGATGGTGTCCGAGGTCAGGCGCAGGGAGGGGGCGGGCGGGAAGATGTAGGTGCCGCGCGAGAGATATTCCTTGAGCACGTCGTTCTGGGTCGTGCCCGCAAGGTCCGCGCGCTGCGCCCCCTGGCGTTCGGCGGCGGCGATGTAGAGGGCGAGCAGCCAGGCGGCCGGCGCGTTGATGGTCATCGAGGTGTTCATCTGCGCGAGCGGGATGCCGTCGAACAGCTGCTCCATGTCGCCGAGGTGCGAGACCGGCACGCCGACCTTGCCGACCTCGCCCTTGGCGAGCGGATGGTCGGCGTCATAGCCGGTCTGCGTCGGCAGGTCGAAGGCGACGGAGAGGCCCGTCTGCCCTTTCTCCAGGTTGGTCCGATAGAGGGCGTTCGATTCCCGGGCCGAGGAATGACCCGAATAGGTGCGGAACAGCCAGGGCTTGTCCCGGCTCACCGTCTGCTGCGGCGCAGCGGAAACGTCTTTTGCGTCTGCTAAATCGCCACTCATGGCACGCTCCCAGAACTGGCGGATTTCCGCCAATTCATTTAATTTTCTATAATTATCTTTCGTATTCCAGATGCCGGACGAAAGATAGCATTTTGTGCATTGCGAAGAAACAGTAAAACGGATATGACCGAGGACAAAGCGAAAAAGGCCGCGCGCCGGTGAGGAACGTCCCGGCGGAACGTGGTTCCGTTGGGGATGTCGCAACAACGCGAAAAGGAGGCGACAATGTCGGATGCCGCCGAGGTGGTTCACTTGAACCCCAAACAGCCCAAGAAGGACCTTTACGAGGTCGGAGAGATTCCGCCGCTCGGCCATGTGCCGAAGAAGATGTACGCCTGGGCGATCCGCCGGGAACGCCACGGCGAGCCCAATACGGCCATGCTCGAAGAGGTCGTCGACGTGCCCGAACTGGACAGCCATGACGTGCTGGTCATGGTGATGGCCGCGGGCGTCAACTACAACGGCGTATGGGCCGCGCTCGGCACGCCCATCTCCCCCTTCGACTACCACAAGGCCGAGTACCACATCGCCGGATCCGACGCCGCCGGCGTCGTGTGGGCCGTGGGCTCCAAGGTCAAGCGTTTCAAGGTCGGCGACGAAGTCGTGGTCCACTGCAATCAGGACGACGGCGACGACGAGGAATGCAACGGCGGCGACCCCATGAATTCGCCGTCGCAGCGCATCTGGGGCTACGAGACGCCGGACGGCTCGTTCGCCCAGTTCTGCCGCGTTCAGGACCGCCAGTGCATGGCCCGGCCCAAGCATCTGACCTGGGAAGAGAGTGCCTGCTACACGCTGACGCTGGCGACCGCCTACCGCATGCTGTTCGGCCACCGCCCGCACATCCTGCGCCCGGGGCACAACGTGCTGGTGTGGGGGGCTTCGGGCGGCCTGGGGTCCATGGCGATCCAGCTCATCACCACGGCCGGGGCCAACGCCATCGGCGTGATCTCCGACGAAAGCAAGCGCGAGTTCGTGCTGGGCCTGGGCGCCAAGGGCGTCATCAACCGCAAGGACTTCGACTGCTGGGGCCGCCTGCCCGAGGTCAACGACCAGGGCGGCTACGGCGAATACATGAAGGAATGCCGCAAGTTCGGCAAGGCGATCTGGGACATCACCGGCAAGGGCAACGACGTCGACTTCGTGTTCGAGCACCCGGGCGAGGCGACCTTCCCGGTGTCCTGCTTCATCGTCAAGCGCGGTGGCATGGTCGTGTTCTGCGCCGGCACCACGGGCTACAACCTGACCATGGACGCGCGCTTCGTATGGATGCGCCAGAAGCGCATCCAGGGCAGCCACTTCGCCAACCTGATGCAGGCCAGCCAGGCCAACCAGTTGGTCATCGAGCGCCGCATCGACCCCTGCATGTCCGAGGTCTTTCCCTGGGCCGACATCCCCGCGGCCCACATGAAGATGCGCGCCAACCGGCACAAGCCCGGCAACATGGCGGTGCTGGTCCAGGCCAAGCGGCCCGGGTTCCGCACCATCGAGGACTGCATTTCGGCTTGATCGGCCGGCGGCGGACCACGGAAAACCGTCGCCGACAGTATTTAAGGAGACGCGTCATGGACGCCAGCGGACCCAGCGGCGGCATCCTGCTGCCCGACCTTCTGTCCCTTTGCCGCGAGGCCCAGGGGGCCGCCGACGACGTGTTCGCCGCCGCCCGGCGCCGCGTGACGGACCTGTGCACCCGGGACGGTAAGGTGTCGTCGGCGCTTGTCGACGCCAATCAGCTTGCCGCCCATGGCCTCGCCTGGCTCGCGACCTATGCCGAGGGCCTGCGCCAGATGCTCGGCTGGGCCGAGCGGCTGGAGGCCCAGGGCAATCTCGGCGAGATGGAACAGCTGATGGTCCAGGCCGCCTACGGCGAGTACCTGGCCCAGATCCGTGGCGGCATCGCGCTCAGCCAGGTCGAGATCGTCCGCCCGGCCGACCTGGGCCTGGACGGTGACGACCTCGCGCCCCTCGACGGCAAGGCGGTCAGGACGCTGATCGCGGGTGGCAACACGCCGGCGCTCCGCGCCCGGATGGGCGAGATCATGGCCGAGGGGCACTTCGGCAACCTGGGGTTCGGCGACGAGACGCTGGAACTCGTCCGCGACCAGTTCCGCAAGTTCGTCGAGGACCAGGTCATGCCCCACGCCCACGACTGGCACCTGGCCGACGAGCTGATCCCCCTTGAGGTCGTCGAGCAGATGGCCGAGCTGGGCGTGTTCGGCCTGACCGTGCCGGAAGAGGGCGGCGGGCTCGGCATGGGCAAGATCGCCATGTGCGTGGTGACGGAGGAACTGTCGCGGGGCTACATCGGCGTCGGCTCGCTCGGCACCCGGTCGGAAATCGCGGCGGAACTGATCCGCCTCGGCGGTACGCCGGAACAGCAGGCCCATTACCTGCCGAAGATCGCCTCGGGCGAGATCCTGCCCACGGCGGTGTTCACCGAGCCCAACACCGGATCGGACCTGGCCAGCCTCAAGACCCGCGCGGTCAGGGACGGCGACGTCTACCGCGTCACCGGCAACAAGACCTGGATCACCCATGCGTCGCGCTCGGACCTGATGACGCTCCTGGTCCGCACCAATCCGGACGAGCCCGGCTACAAGGGGCTGTCCATGCTGCTTGCGGAAAAGCCGCGCGGCACGGAGGCCGACCCCTTCCCCGCCAAGGGCATGACCGGCGGCGAGATCGAGGTGCTCGGCTACCGCGGCATGAAGGAGTACGAGCTCGGCTTCGACGGCTTCGAAGTGCCGGCCGGCCAGCTCCTCGGTGGGGTCGAGGGCCAGGGCTTCAAGCAGCTCATGGCGACCTTCGAGAGTGCCCGCATCCAGACCGCCGCGCGCGCCGTCGGCGTCGCCCAGAACGCCATGGAACTGGGCCTCAAGTACGCCCTGGAGCGCAACCAGTTCGGCCGCGCCATCCATGCCTTCCCGCGCGTCCACGGCAAGCTTGCGTGGATGGCGGTGGAAACCATGATCGCGCGGCAGCTGACCTATTTCGCCGCGCGCGAGAAGGATTCCGACCGCCGCTGCGACATCGAGGCGGGGATGGCCAAGCTTTTGGGCGCGCGCACGGCCTGGTCCAACGCCGACAACGCCCTGCAGATCCACGGCGGCAACGGCTACGCCATGGAGTACCCCATCTCGCGCGTGCTGTGCGACGCCCGCATCCTCAACATCTTCGAGGGCGCGGCCGAGATCCAGGCCCAGGTCATCGCCCGCGGGCTGATGTCGGGCCGCAACTAGGCGGCCCACCGCGCCAAACCGGGGAAAACCGGTGACGCCCGGCCGCGGAAGGACTATATCTCTCGGATGGAAGGTTTCTTCACGATCCTCGTGATCATCGCCATGGCGCTGACCCTGCTGGTGCTGTTCGTCGGCATCGGCGCCTTCGCCGCCGGCGGCAAGTTCAATCAGAAGTATTCCAACAAACTGATGCGCGCCCGCGTGCTGATGCAGGGCCTCGCCATTATCCTGTTCGCCGTTCTCATGCTGCTGGTCGGCAAATAGGCCGCGCTGGGCGAAAGGACGTTTTCCTTGGTTACCTTGTCGAAGATCTATACCCGGGGCGGAGACGCGGGCGAAACCTCGCTGGGCTCCGGCGACCGGCGCCCGAAGCACGACATCCGCGTCGCCGCCTACGGCACCGTGGACGAGACCAATTCGGTAATCGGCCTGGCGCGCCTTTACACCGGCCCCGACGGGGCGGACGCGGACGCCCTGGCCGACGCCATGCTGGGCCGCATCCAGAACGACCTGTTCGACCTGGGCGCCGACCTGTGCACGCCCGAGGACGGCAAGCGGTCCGACGGGGCGTTGCGCATCCAGGCGTCGCAGGTGGCACGGCTGGAGGCCGAGATCGACGCCATGAACGCGGACCTGGAGCCGCTTAGATCCTTCATCCTGCCGGGCGGCCGCGCCGCGGCGGCGCACCTTCACCACGCGCGCACGGTGGCGCGCCGGGCCGAGCGCCTGATCACCGAACTGGCGGCCGGCGAGCCCGTCAACGCGGAGGCGGTGAAGTACATAAACCGCCTCAGCGACCACCTGTTCGTCGTCGCCCGGCGCCTGAACGACGGCGGCCGTGCGGACGTTCTGTGGGTTCCCGGGGCGACCCGCTGAGCCCGCCGGGAGAGCCGTGAACGGGCCGGCCGAATTATCTTGGAATGATGTATACCAAAGGGCCGAACGGGCCTTGACCGTCCCTGGGGCTGGCCCTATTGTGCGAGTGCGAAGAGGCCAATTCCGGCGCAAAGACCGGGCCCGGGCCGCGCGCACCGGAGTGTGGAGATTAGAAAATAATGTCGGATAACATTAAGAAGATCGGCGTCATCGGCGCCGGCCAGATGGGCAGTGGCATCGCGCATGTTTGCGCCCTGTCCGGGCGCGCCGTCTACATGCTGGACGTCAGCGACGAAGCGCTGAAGCGCGGCATGGACTCCGTCGAGCACGGCATGAGCCGCCAGGTCGAGCGCGACATCATCTCCGCAGAGGATATGAAGGGCGCGCTGTCGCGCATCAAGACCGGCACCGATTACGCCGGAATGAAGGATTGCGACCTGGTCATCGAGGCCGCCACGGAAGACGAGGAGGTCAAGAAGGCGATCCTGCGCTCGCTCGCCGACCATCTGAGCGACAACGCGATCATCGCGACCAACACGTCCTCCATCTCCATCACCCGCCTGGCGGCGCAGACCGACCGCCCCGAGCGCTTCGTCGGCATGCACTTCATGAACCCGGTGCCGCGCATGGATCTGGTCGAACTGATCCGCGGCATCGCCACCAACGAGGAAACCTTCGCCAAAATCCGCGAACTGACCACCGCGCTTGGCAAGAAGCCCGTGAACGCCGAGGACTTCCCCGCCTTCATCGTCAACCGCATCCTGCTGCCGATGATCAACGAGGCGATCTATACCCTCTATGAAGGCGTCGGTTCCGTGGAAGCCATCGACACCGCCATGAAGTTGGGCACGCGCCATCCCATGGGCCCGCTGGAACTGGCCGACTTCATCGGCCTGGACACCTGCCTGTCGATCATGCACGTGCTGCACGACGGCCTGTCCGATTCGAAGTACCGACCCTGCCCGCTGCTGGTGAAGTATGTCGAAGCCGGATGGCTCGGCCGCAAGACCGGCCGCGGGTTCTACGACTATTCCACGGAAGTGCCCGTTCCGACCCGCTGACCCGGGTCAGCCGCCCCACACCTGGCGGAACACGCGCAGCCAGTTCCCGCCCATGACCTTGCGTACGTCCTCGGCCGTGTAGCCCCGCGCCAGCAGGCGTGCCGTCAGGTTATGCAGCGTCGCCGGCGTTTCGATCCCTTCGGGAAAATAATGCGGCGGCGGCGGATAGACGGCGGCATCCCAGCGCCCCGTCCTGATGGCGTCGTCATAGCGCGCCCGCGCCTTCTCGGCGGGGATGATGGGATCCATGCCCATGTAGTAGTCGATACCCAGGCCCACATGGTCGACGCCCATGAGGTCGACCGCATAGTCGATGAATGCGACGAAACGGTCCAGCGTCGGCCGGACATCTTCGCCCAGGAAGCTGGGAAAGCCGTTGATGCCAACGATCCCGCCGGTAGCGGCGCAGGCCCTCATCTGCTCATCCGTGATGTTGCGCGGCGAGGGATGCAGGGCCCTGGCGTTGGCGTGAGAGAACACGACGGGCTGGGTCGAGGCCTCGATGGCGTCCATGGTCGTCCGGTATCCCGTGTGGCTGCCGTCGACGACGATGCCCAGTTCGTTGCAGCGCTTCACCAGGTCGACCCCGAACAGGCTGAGCCCGGCATCCGTGCGCTCCAGCGCCCCGTCGCCGACCCGGCACTTCACGTTGTAGGCGAGCTGCACCATGCCGAGGCCGAGAGCCTTGTAGGCGTCCAGCATATCCAGGTCGTCCTCGACCGCGTCCGTGCCCTGGAAATGGAACACGATGGCCATGTCCCCGTCCCGCTTGGCGGCCTCGATGTCGGCGGCGGCGCGGGCCAGACGCAGGCGGTCGTGGCCGGCGATGAAGCGGTGCCAGCGGCCGAAGATGCGCAGCGCCTGCTCGGCCGTTTCGCGGATCGCGATGGTGGGTATTGCGGCGGTCAATCCGCCGTCCAGGTAGTAGGACACGTTGGCCGGGTCCATCAGCAGCGGGCAGACCCCGTCGATGACGATGGCGTCGCGGTGCAGGGCCTGGGCGTCGGTGGTCATGGAGCAGCGTTCCTGGCCGGCCTCAGTCGTCGCCGGGCGCGGGGTGGCCGGCCGAAACCAGGCCCAGTTCGACCCCGGCCTCGTCCAGCATGTCCTTGGTGATTTTCTCATCCTCGGACCAGCGCTGGGCGAACCCGGCGTCGGTCAGGCTGTCGGCGTCGACGACGACGCGCTTGATGCCGACCTGGACGATGGCCCGCGTGCAGTCGGCGCAGGGCAGATGGGTGACGTAGATGGTGCAGCCCTTCAAGGACATGCCGATGCGCGCGGCGTTGTAGATGGCGTTGCGTTCCGCATGCTCGGTCCATTTGTATTTGAGCGGCCGGGAATGGCGGTCTTCGACCGCGTCGTCGATGGTGCGGGGAAAACCGTTGAAGCCGTAGGGGCCCGGCGTCTTGTCGTCACCGACGATGACCGCGCCGACCTGGGTCGAGCGGTCCTTGGACCAGGTCGCCACCTCCTTGGCCAGGCGCAGGAAGCGGATATCCCATTTCTCGCTCATCGGCCGATCCCCCTTCAACCCCGTTAAGGTCTCCCGTTGCGACGAAGGTTGCCATATCATGGACCGAGGGGCCACGACAAAGGCTCGCCGACGGAACGCCGAAGGGGGACTTCCCGTGCCGGACATCACCGCGACCCTGCCCTGGCGCCTGAACCTCGCGCTCGCCGCCCTTTTGACGGCCGTGAACGTGGTGCAGTTCGCCGCCCTGCCGCTGTGGCTGCTGCCGCTCGATGCGCGCTGGGGCCTGCTGCTGGTGCCCGTGGCGCTGACCACGCCCATGCTGTGGTCGCTGTTGCACGAGGCCGTCCATGGCATCCTGCACCCGAACGGCCGGGCCAACGATGCCGTCGGACGCGCGCTCGCCGTCCTGTTCGGCTCGCCGTTCCGGGTCCTGCGCCTGGGCCATCTCATGCATCACCGCTTCAACCGCACGGACCTGGACCGCACCGAAGTCTTCGCCGACCGCGATGCGACGGGCCTGCGCGCCAGGGCCGTCTACTTTGGGCGCCTGCTGGGCGGGCTGTATCTGGCCGAGGCCGCGGCAAGCATCGCCGCCGTTTTCCCGCGCCCGCTGGTCGCCGGCACGGTGGCGCTCGCGTTCGGGGCGGAAGCGGACGACGGTCGCACCATGCGCAGGGCGGCCGAGCGCCAGCTTCTCGATCCCTGCGCCCTGCGTGAACTGCGCGCCGACGGCCTTGCCGTGATCGCCGTGTTCGCCGCGGCGTTCTGGCTCTACGGGTCCTGGTGGTGGATGCTGGCCCTGGCGCTCCTCGGCCGGGCGTTCCTGATCTCGTTCCATGACAACGCCTATCACTACGGCACGCCGCTCGACGATGTGCTCTATTCCTACAACCTGCGCCTGCCGCGCCCGCTCGCGGCCCTCGTTCTCAACTTCAACTACCACGCCGTCCACCATCGCCGACCGGCCCTGCCGTGGACGCGGCTGCCCCGTGCATTCCGCGACTCCGGCGAGGCGTTCGACGGCGGCCTGGTGCCCGTCAGCCTGCGCCAGCTTTCGGGCCCCCTGCCTGCGTCTCGTCTGGCGAGAACGCCGGAAGGCGGGCCCGCGCTTGAACGCGGCACCGCAGCTACCTAACTAATCGATTGTGAAACAAGGGTAATATTTCGAATCGCCGACCAAGTTCGCGCCATGGGGACAGGCCGGCGATGTCATGCAACCGTCACGCCGCCGTTAACAAAGCTTCTTTTGTGTTCGGCGGAGGGGTCTGTCATCAGATGTGACATTGTCCCTGGGCGATGAATGCGTACCTGACCAAACAAGACGTGCCGTACCGGCAATAGGGACCGCGACATCATGAACATGCTTGCCAAGCTGGCCGTTCCAATAAGGGCGCTGCCCAAGTTCGCATTGCCCCGGCGCGCGACGCCCGGGCCCGCGCCCGAAATCAGGCGCCCCGTCGACGTGCGCGCGCGCAACCTGGAGATCCGCCTGGCCGAAACGCCCGACGAGGTCGAGGCGGCGCAGCGCCTGCGCTACGATGTATTCTACCGCGAACTGGGGGCCATCCCCACCGTGGAGGCGGCGCGCGCCGGGCGCGACGCCGACCCCTTCGACGCAATTTGCGACCACCTGCTGGTTCTCGACACGCAGCGCTCGCTGCCCGGCCGGCCCTTTGTCTGCGGCACCTACCGCCTGCTGCGGCGCTCGGTCGCCGAGGCGAACGGCGGCTTCTACTCGGCCCGTGAGTACGACCTCGGTCCGCTTTTGGCGCAGCCGGGCGAACCGGTCGAACTGGGCCGCTCCTGCGTGCGCGAGGACTACCGCACGGGGGCGGTCATGCAGCTTCTATGGCGCGGCATCGCGGAGTATCTCACGGCCCATGACATCCGGATCATGTTCGGCTGCGGCTCACTGCCCGGCACGGACGTCGACGCCCTGATTCCGACGCTCAGCTATCTCCACCATTTCCACCTGGCGCCCAGCGACCTGCGCCCGCGCGCCCTGGAAAACCGTTATGTCAGAATCGACCGGGTGCCCCTGACCCGGCTCGACCAGAAGGCGGCGCGCGCCATGCTGCCGCCGCTTATCAAGGGATACATGCGCCTCGGCGGTTTCATCGGCGACGGCGCCGTCATCGACCATCAGTTCAACACGACGGACGTATGCGTGATCGTACCTACGGACCACATCACCGAGAAATACCATCGCCACTACAGGCCTTGTGGGAAGCGCTAGGCGACGCCGGTCCCGTCGCCGCCTCGGGACTTAGGTCCGCCGGGCGCGTTTCCATGTTTCTCCTTCTGACGGGGGCCCTGTTGCCCGTCGCCATGGCGGCCTATCCCCTGGGCGCGTCCGCCGTCCGGCGCGTCGCCCTGATCTGGTTCCGGGGCGTCGTCAGGCTCGCCAGCCTGCGCATCACCGTCAACGGCGCGCCGCTGGGTCAGACGGGCACGCTCTACGTCTGCAATCATGTGTCCTATCTGGACGTCCCGATCCTGGCGCTGCTCATGGACGCCGCCTTCGTGGCCAAGGACGACGTCAAGGACTGGCCGCTGTTCGGGCTGTGCGCCAAGCTGTACCGCACCGTGTTCATCCGCCGCGACGCCCGCGAGGCCCTGGGCCAGCGAACGGAACTGGCCCGACGGCTGGCCGCCGGCGACAGCCTGATGCTGTTCCCCGAAGGAACCTCCAGCGACGGCAACCGGGTGCTGCCGTTCAAGAGTGCCCTGTTCGCCGTCGCCGATGCCGCCGTGGGCGCCGACCAGCCCCGCGTGCAGCCGGTCTCGATCGCCTATACGCGCTATGCCGACGGACGGCCGCTCGAGCGCGGGCTGCGGGGCCTTTACGCCTGGTACGGCGACATGACGCTGCTGCCGCATCTGGTGTCCGTGTTCGGCCTGAGGGGCGCCATGGTCGAGGTTACCTTCCACGCCCCCGTGCAGGCCCGCGACTTCGCCGGCCGCAAGGCCCTGGCCGCCCACTGCCGCGGCCAAGTCGCGGCGGGCGTGACCCGCGCGCACCGGCGCCGGGTCTACGACATTCCCAGGGAAGACGGCGGCCTAGTGGAGTTCCGCCCGTAGCTTCTGGCGGAACAGGTCGATGGGCACCAGATTGTCGTCCAGCTCCACATGCCAGAACTGCCAGCCGTTACAGGCCGGGGCCTTCTGCACATGCGCCCCCACCTGATGGATGGAGCCGCGGAAATCGGCGGCGCTCAACGTGCCGTCGGCGCGCACCCGGGCGGTATGGCGGCGCTGCTGGTCGGTCAGCGTCTGACCCGCCTTGAGCAATCCCCGCTCGACGACCCAGCCGAAGGGGATGCGCGGCTGTTCGCGCTTGGCCGGCGTGGTCAGCAGCGACGGCTCGGCCAGGGGCTCGATCCCGGTCAGGCGTTCGCGGGCGAGCGCCGCGTATTCCTCGTCCCGCTCCAGGCCGATATAGCGCCGGTCCAGCATGCGCGCCACGGCTCCCGTGGTGCCCGTGCCCAAGAAAGGATCCAGGATCACGTCGCCCACGTCGGTCGACGACAGGATGGTGCGATAGAGCAGCGCTTCCGGCTTCTGCGTCGGATGCGCCTTCTTGCCCTCGGCGTTCTTCAGGCGCTCGGCCCCCGTGCACAGGGGGATGGTCCAGTCGGAGCGCATCTGCAGGTCGTCGTTGAGGGTCTTCATGGCCTCGTAGTTGAAGCGGTACTTGGCGTCCTTGTCGCGCGCCGCCCAGATCAGGGTCTCGTGCGCGTTGGTGAAACGCCGGCCGCGGAAATTCGGCATGGGGTTGGATTTGCGCCACACGATGTCGTTGAGGATCCAGTACCCCAGGTCCTGCAGGATCGCGCCG
>PFFW01000090.1:0-317 GCA_002781745.1 Rhodospirillales bacterium CG15_BIG_FIL_POST_REV_8_21_14_020_66_15 | reverse complement strand
CTTTTGAAGCCGGAGAAGCGGTCCCAGTCGGCGTCGACGCCGTCGACCCGCGAATTGTCGGGGCGGTGCAGTTCGCCTTCCAATTGCAGGTTGTAGGGCGGGTCGGCGAAGACCATGTCGACACTGCCTTCCGGCATGGCGTTCATCAACTCGACGCAGTCGCCGACGTGGATGGTGTCGGCGTAGGCTTCCGCAGCCAGGGCGGCGGACTCACGTTCAGCGGCGGCCGCCTTGCGGCGCGCGGTGGCAGGCTTTCTCGTCATTATCAGACTTTCCCAGGTCCCCAGTATTCGGGGAGCATGGCCAGGGCCGGAGTC
>PFFW01000072.1:454-4735 GCA_002781745.1 Rhodospirillales bacterium CG15_BIG_FIL_POST_REV_8_21_14_020_66_15 | reverse complement strand
CCGTCAGAAACGCAGCCCCGGAAAATCACCGCATCGACGTCCGGCTGGAAAGCGAACGCGGTGGAAGCAAGGAAATCAGCATTGATTTTTCCGACGGCGGCGACGCCCCAAGGACCGAGAAATGACGGCAATCCGCCGGTTTCCCGACACCTGCATGTTCCTTTACATCCACCGACACCCGGCGGAAACTTTGAATTCATACCGTAAGATCGTATGGACATGGCCTTGGGGCATGGCCTGCCACGTTCAGGGAGGGGTGCGGCTTGTCCCGCCGGCACAGTAACGTCATTCTGATTCGATCCGGAAATCTCGTAGATGGTTTCAGATCGAAGATGGTCCCATTGGCCGGCATTTTGTATCAGCCCTTCGTTCGAGCCAATCTTCCCCCCACGCGACGACTACATCGTCGGAGGCACGATTGAATATGACGCCAAGGTCGAAGAGAATTGGCACGAACGAGGCCACGCTCTCGCCATGACGATGCCCCTCAATTGATGGTGCAATTGATGGCGGAACTGGGATACGCCTAATCCCCGTCGCTGGCCTTTCCGCGGCTCCCTCGCTATCGGGCCGCAAGCCTCGAAGGACCTGGATTTACGCTATGTTAATGCAGTTCGTGTTGATTAAGCGTGACCCTCCGGGATGGTGCGCAAACGTTCAGACGGGACCAGATTGCAATGAGCAGTGATGCCGTAATTAATTTGGACATTGACGGCGAGACAGAGGCCTCTGGTGAAAATTGGTGGATAGCCTCCCAATCCGAAGAACAGCGCGCGGAACTTAAAGAGCGAAATCTCTACTGGCTCAAGAACAAGTACTACCGCGTCTATTCGGACCTCGTCGCATTTAAACCGAAATCCGAATTGGTCTTCGGGGCCGACGGCCAACCGGACATGAAATTTGCCGGCACCCTGTTCTATGACGGCGAAATCGAGAAGTTTACCCGCAAGCAACTCGACAAATACTGGAAAAACCCGAACCGCCTGAACTTGGGGGCGCCGACGCCCCAGACATTGGACAACCGGGCGGGCAAGTTCCTGTATTCGTGCCTGACGCGCCTGCAGGAAGAGGCAGAAGTTCAATTTTCCGTCGGACGTTCAAGTGGGCAGAGCTTTTACGCATTCGTGATGGGCATTGGGCTGGGGCGTCACCTTCCCGAATTCATCCAAAAGACCAAATGCCGAAATCTGTTTATCCTGGAACCCAATCTCGAAGGCTTCTACCACTCTCTCGAATTGCTGGATTGGGCAGCCATTCTCGAAGAATTCCAGAAGCGCAACGGCGACGTATTCTTTTATGTCGGGGGCTCGACTCAGAACTGGATGGACGGCCTGCGCCTGCAAACGCGCGGGACCAATGTCACCTCCATCGACGGCACATACGTCTATTCGCATTACAACAACTCTATTTTCGCGGAATTCTCGAAGAAATTTAACAAAGAGTCCCAATTCCTGCTGACGGGGCTCGGTTTCTTCTACGACGAGCAGATCATGTTGCGGAACACGTACGCCAACATGTCCGGCCGGAATTCGCGCATCTACAAGCGGCCTGATTCCGGCGTCGTCCACGAAATACCGGTGATCATCGTCGGATGCGGCCCCTCGCTCGACCACAACATCGAGGACATCAAGCGAAACGCGGACAATGCGGTCATCATGTCTTGCGGCTCCGCGCTCGGGCCGCTCATGGATGCCGGCATCAGGCCCGACTTTCAGCTTGAATTGGAAAACATCGCCGTCATGCGGGTGATGGAATATGCAGCCGAAAAGCACGACCTTTCGGGCATCTGCCTCGTCGCAAGCTCGACGGTCGAAAGAAAAATCAAAGATTTTTTCGATGACGTCGTCTACTACTTCCGACCGGCTCTTTCGCCCTATCCGATCTTTTCCAACGAACCGGAGAGTTGCCTCAAACATCTAGACCCGACGGTCGTGAACGTCGGTCTCAGTTTTGCCCAGGAAGTCGGCTTCCGGGAGTTTTACTTCTTTGGAACAGACATGGGCCAGAAAGACAGCGACCAGCATCACGCCAAATCGTCGTTTCATTATTCCGACAAAGCCAAGAACGAGAAGTTGCAGGTGTTCAACGTCGAAATCCCCGGGAATTTCGGCGGCAAGGCCCTTACCAGTTCGGGGTTGTTCTGGGCCCTGGATACATTGCAACGCGCGATTTTGTATTCCGGCCGTCACCTGAAATATTTCAATTGCAGCAATGGCGCGCAGATCGAGGGGGCGAAACCGAAGCTGTCGCGTACCCTGGAACTCCCCTCGCCTAAAATATCCAGGGCAGACACCGTCCGCGCAATCATGGAAGACTTCCCGGCGATGACGCCGGAGGAATTCGCCGACCGTTGGCAACCCGAGAAGCTCGTCGGCGCGATGAATGACATGATCGACGAGTTGGTCGACATCGTCGAGACGCATGATCTGGCCGAAGAAACGGACCAGTTGATTGAACTGGCGAGGATATTTTATCAAGACACGCATGACGTCCACAGAGATTACGCCAGACTGGTTCTCCGCGGCTCGGTGAATCAGGTCTTCATCGCGATCGATTATTATCTTGGCCGTATTACGGATGAAAACGTGTACGACGATGCCGTCCGCATTACCCGGGAAGAGGTCGTGAAATTCCTGGAGGCCATGCGCGAGGCGGGAACCAAAAATATCTGGGCGATCGACAGGGGGCTGGAGCTTTCCGACGACTATCTCCGCGGAGCCACCGACGATGACGGCTTGACGGACGAAGAGCGATCGAAGCTACGGAGCGTCATTTGATTTAGGTCGAGGCCTCATAATTGACGACGGACTATGACGGCTAACGCCATCCATGAGTTCACGACCTAAGGCCCGGACGTCACGCGTTCGCGTAACGCCTTTGCGACCTCCGCCACGACCCGCTGCCAATCTCCCGACTGCGTCTGACGGAATAACCGCATCGTCGGATACCATGGCGTGTCTTCCCGGTCCAACATCCAACGCCAGTCGGGAACCTTCGTAATCATGGTCCACACGGGTCTGCCCAAGGCTCCGGCAAGATGGACAAGAGACGTATCCACCCCGATTACCAGATCCATGGCGCTGATCACCGCGGCAACATCGGACAACGGACGTTCCCTCTGAAACAGGTGGTGAATGCGGCCCGCGGAACCGATCTCGGAAAGCTGGGTGGCTGCGGGTCCGATCTGCAATGCATGGAACTTGACGCCGGGAACCTCGAGAAGCGGCAGCAGCGTCGCCAGGGGGATGGACCGCTCGCTGTCACGACGATGATCGGGGTTCCCCGCCCAGACCAGCCCGACATGAAGGCCGTCTCCAAAGCGTTCCAATCTTTCACGCCAACGGCCGATGAGGCGCTCGTCGGCCTTCAGATAGGGTCCCGGCCACGGAATCGAATTGGCGTCCGTGTGGAAAACTGCGGGCAGGCTCATGACGGGGATGTGGAAATCGTGGTCCGGCAGGGCCGCGTCGCGGCCGATGACTCTGGTCGCCCCCGGGAAGCCGGCAAGCAACACCTCAAGCGCGGCGGGCACCTCCAAAATCAGATTTCCCACGCGATCGCCCGCCTGCGTGGCGTAACGCACGAACTGAATATTGTCCCCCAAACCCTGCTCGGCATGGACCAGCAGGGTGCCGCCCGGCATTTCCTCGCCACACCATCGCGGCTGCGTCGACCTGACCTGCGCGAGGCCGATATTGCTGGCGCTCGAACGCAGTTCGAAACCCATCCAACCGGCGGCAAATTCTCCCCGAACCAGATGCAATAGGCCAAGGTTGTAGCCTGCGGTGGGATCCGAAGGACGCCATTCGAGCACCCTGGAAAACAGGGCCTCGGCGCGATCGAATTCGCCTGTCGAAGCCAACACGCTGGCAAGGTTCAGCACCGCGCCGGGATTGTCCGGAACCCGATCGACGATGGCTCTGAAGACATCCTCGGCCTCGGCCAGGCGGCCAAGGTTCTGCAGGGCCACGCCTCGCGCGTTCTGGGCCTCGAGCATGTCCGGTGCCGCCCCGAGCGCCATGTCGAGGACCTGCAATGCCGTCTTGTTGTCGCCCAGTTGGATGGTCACCCGACCAACGCCGCAAAGCGCCCCAGGATGGCCGGGAACCGCGGCCAATACCGCGTTCAGGTCGGCGACAGCGTCGCGTGGGCGTTCTTCTGCCAGGCAGGTTTCCACCCGGTCAAGCGCCGCCGCTACCTCCGCTTCCGTCAGCCTGCGTGTCATGGAACCGCCATCGCATCCTTGATCCGATTTATCCCATGATCGCCACCGCCGGGCCA
>PFFW01000072.1:0-337 GCA_002781745.1 Rhodospirillales bacterium CG15_BIG_FIL_POST_REV_8_21_14_020_66_15 | reverse complement strand
CGAAGGCCAGGGCCGAAATACCCAGCTGCTGCCGGGTCTGCAGGGCCAGCAGGTTGGCGCCTTCCTGGTTGAGGTCGGCCAGCGTCAGCTTGCCGGACCCTTCCTCCAGGGTGTTCACGTAGTTTTCCGTGAAGTCCAGACGCGTCTGCAGCAAGGCCACGTTGGAACCCAGCTTCTGCGAGTTGGACCGCAGGGTCGTCAACGCGGTATCGAGACCGGCGATGACGGTGTCGGCGTCATCGCTCTGTCCTTCGGCGATGAAGTCGACGCCGGACTGCAGGCCGCCGGCCGTGTTGACCGCCAACTGCTGGGCGGTACTGATCAGCGTCCCGGTATT
>PFFW01000093.1:4434-69535 GCA_002781745.1 Rhodospirillales bacterium CG15_BIG_FIL_POST_REV_8_21_14_020_66_15 | reverse complement strand
CGCCGTCGCGCGCTCGTCAAAACCAACCATTCCGAACAACCAAAGAAAAACCCCGCCGAAAATCGACGGGGTTTGTCAGCAGTCTGGAGAAGGTGCCCCTAACCGGGCACCTTCTTTCTTGTTCTCCTTCCCGATTCTTGCCTTAGATCAAGGCGGCCCCCCTTGACCTCCAACAGAATGACGGCAAGAGACGATGGGCTTGGGCCGGTGGAGGATCCCAGCAGGTCCCGGAAGCGTTCCATGCGTCCTCGTCAAGATTGAAGGAGCAGAATCGTGAATTTTCGATTTCCAGTCGCGAACCTCATTTGCCTCGCAGGCATCGCCGCCATTGCATCCGCGGTTCCCTATGTTGACGCGGAAGCGGCGTCGGAAAAAGCGAAGGCCGGACCCGCCGCGACCGAAAAACCGGGGTCGCGCCCCCTGGTTCCCGGGCGTACCCTGTTTATCGTTTCCACCGACGGCTCTCCCCCGGCCAAGGTCAACGGGCAGGAAATCACCTGGGACGCCTACAATGCCGTTCTCGGCCGCGCCGCCCAGACGAAATTCTATCACGGCAAAGCGCCGGAAGGCGGCGAGGAGGCCCTGCGCACGGAAACCATCGAAGCGCTGATCATGGAACGTCTGCTGACGGCGGAGGCGAAGAAGCGTGGCCTGACATCGGACCAGGAATGGGTCAAAGGGGAGATCGACAAACTTGAGCTTCGCTATAAAGGCAGCGCGATGTGGCAAAACCAGCGTGCGACCGCCATCCCGAAGATTAGGAAAGAACTTGAGAAGCAATCGCTTCTGAAACGCCTGGAACATCAAGCGCGCGTGGTCGAACATCCGACCCAAGCGCAGCTGAGGGCGTTCTTCGAGGAGAACCCGACCCTGTTCACGGAACCCGCCAAGGAGAAGATTTCGGTGATCCTGTTGGGTGTCGATCCGTCCTCGCACCACAGCGTCTGGGAAAAAGCCCGGGAAGAAGCGGGGCGCATCCTTGCAAAGATCAAGGCCGGCACCGATTTCGCGGAGATTGCCAATCTCCGCTCGACCGATACAAGCGCCGAACAGGGCGGCGATTTGGGCTACGTGCACCGGGGAATGCTTTCGGGCGAGGCTCAGAAAGTGGTCGATAACCTGAAGCCGGGCGAGGTCTCCGAGCCGGTGCGCATTCTTCAGGGATATGCGATCTTCAAGCTGTTCGAGCGCTCGAATCCAAGGGAACTCACCTTTGAAGAAGCCGCCGACCGCGTGAACCCGCTTTATGTCCGCATCACCGCGGACAAGCAGTGGCTCGCGCTTCAGAAACACCTGCGGGAAAGCGCCTCGGTCACCGTCAATCCGATCCTTGCCGGGAACTAGATGTGATGGACCGGCTCGCTTGCAGCCATATGTCCTCCGGCCTGTCGGGTATGGTCGCGGCGCTTATTTTGAGGCCTGCGGCTTCAGCCCCTGATAGAAGCGCGCCACCCCGCCGTAACTGCCGACCCACATGGTCCCGTCCCGGGCAGTATCCATGGAAAACACGGTGTTCGAAAACAGGCCGTCGCGGGTGGTGAATTTTTCGAATTTCGTTCCGTCGAACCTGGCCAACCCATCGTTCGTCCCGATCCATAACATCCCGTCTTCGTCTTCGTAGAGCATGAACACGTGGTTGGCGGGCAGGCCATCCTTCTTCGTATAGGTTTTCCAGGTCTCGCCGTCGAACATCGACAACCCGGCACCCCAGGTCCCGGCCCAGACGCGGCCCTTCTTGTCATAGACAAGCGAGATCACATAGTTGGGGTTATAGGCGATGTCGACGTCGCCCAAGCCCTGTTCCTGTTTTTGAGTGGCGTGGTGGCTCGACTGGGTCCCCGGGTCGTTTCGGAACGGAATGTCCGCCCGCACTGTTTCAATATCCGCGCCAAGTCCGTCCTTATGGTTCCAGGTCCGCCAGACGCCGTTCCTGTATAGCGATACGCCGCCCTCGGTCGCCAGCCAGATGTCACCGTTCCGGCCTTCCGCTAGGCCGTAGACCCAATCGTTGGCGAGACCGCCTTTCGTGTTCTCGACGGTATAGAGTTCCCAGTTTTCCAGGTGATCCATGCGCCCTTGCGGAATCCTGTTGGCGCCGGACCACGTGGCGATCCAGACGTCGCCGTTGGACGCCTTCAGTGCGTCGTAGACGAACGCGTCTCCCATGCCGCTGGGAATGTTGTAGTTTCGCCACTTGCCGGTATCCGGGGACAGGATCGACAAGCCGCCCCCATAGGTCCCGACCCAAAGCTCGCCGTCCACCTTGCCGAGATGAAACACCCCGTTCGACAACAGGCCGTTCTTATTGTTGTAGAGTTTGTAGTCGTCGTTGGCGATGTTGTACCTGATGACCCCGCCGGAAGTCCCGACCCACATGATCGGGCCGTCCGCCAACATCGCCTTGATGTTGCGCTTGCCGACGCGGAAATGATCGTACTTGAAGGGTGCGGACACCTCCGGTGCCGTGGCCTCCTGCACGGCGACCGACGGCGCTTCGGGCTTTCGCGAGCCCAGCGGCTGGGCGCCCGAGGGCGCAGCCTTGTCAGCAGTCGCAGGCGCCGTCACGGTTTCGCCGCCGTACCGCCAGGAGGAGATGGCGAGCGCCGCGCCGACCGTCACCGCAACCGCGGCGCCAAAGATCGCATATTTGTTCATTTGTTCACTTGGCCCCTTCAGATTTTGGCGAATAGGAGATTCGGCTGACACCGCCCTTCGTGCCAAGCCAAACCTCGTCATTGGGATCGATGGCGATCGCGAAGACATTGTCGCCGAGCAGTCCGGTGCCGCGGTCGAAATTCTGCCAGGTCTTACCGTCGAAGCGGCTGGCACCCTTGTTGGTTCCGAACCACAACGTGCCGTCCTTTTCCTGGGCGATGGAATAGACGATGTTCCCCGCCAAGCCGTCCTTCGTAGTCAGGTTCCGCCAGTTCCCCTTGCCGTCAAATCGGCTGGCGCCGCCGCCCCAGGTGCCGAACCAGATGTTCCCGTCCCTTTGGTCGACCTTGGCGGCGAAAACGTAATTCGGGTTATAGGTTTCCTGCCCGGTGCCGCTGACAACGGACAGGTCGTGCCGAGTCCGCGTGCCAAGACCCGTATTGGCGCTTTTCGGCAGATCGTCCACGTTGGCCGCGCCCAGTCCGTCCTCGTGGGTCCAGGACGACCACTTCCCCTGGTCGAACATGGAAACCCCGCCCTCGGTCCCCATCCATACCCGTCCCCTGGAATCGATATCGATCCCGTAAACCCAGATGTTGATCAGTTGTTCCCGGAAGTTCGTAAACGTCTCGCTGCCGGCCGGCAGGTAGCTCGCGCCGTCCCAGGTGCCGAACCAGGCGTTTCCCGCCTTGTCGAAGATGATCGAATAGACCCAATAGTCGGCAAGGCCGTGCATGGGGAAATAGGTCTTCCAGCCGCCGTCCTGTTTCGACCGGCTGACTCCGCCAGCGTTGGTTCCCAACCACACGCGGTTTTTCGGATCAATGCCGATGGCGAAGACATATTCGTTCGCCAGCCCCTCGTTCCGCGTGTAGACGCTTTTCAGGTTTTTCGTTTTAAGGTCGACCTCCATCGCACCGACGGAGGTTCCCACCCACAGGCTGTCACGCGATTCGTCGACGGCAAGGGCCCGTACATAGGCATTGCTGCCGATACGATAGACTTCGGTCAGACGCGGCTTGGGCCTGTCCGCCGCATGGAGGAGGACCGGCGCAAAGGACACCAAAAGGCTGAGAAGCAGGCAGGGAAATCCCCGCGCGGGGAACGATAGGGAGGGTTTCAATTTATTTCTCTCATCTGCGTCTTAAGGTGCGGATATAGACGACGACATCGATCATCTGCTGAGGTTTGAGCAATCCGCGAAAGGCCGGCATGATCCGGCCTCCCTTCGCGATGCTCTCGATCAGCCTCGAATCGGGTTTGATCATCGAATCACCCTTGGAAAAATCCGGCACGCCCGGCACGACCGGACGCCCGTCGACGCCGTGGCAGCTGGGACAGGAATTCGTCTCCCAGACCCTTTTCCCGGCGATGGGATCACCGGCGACGGCGGGACCGACCCCGCTCACGACGGTAGCGACCAACAAACCAAAGCACCATCGGCGCATGTCACGACTCCAGTTTTCTGTAGAGGGTCGAAAGCCCAATACCCAGGGATTGCGCCGCCGCCCGGCGATCGCCGCCCGCGGCCTTGATCGCCTCGGCGATGACATGGCGTTCGAATGTCTCGACGCGGGATTTGAAGCTTCCCGACACGCTGTCCGGCGAGAGCATCCCGCTCGTCCCGACCGCGGCGGAGGCAATCGCCGGCGGCAGATCATTGACCGTGATTTCCTTGTTCTCGCGCAACAATAACGCCCGCTCCATGGCGTTGTCGAATTCGCGAATGTTGCCCGGCCACGAATAGGAGTAAAGGAGGTCCCGGACCTCGTCGGGAACGACGACTTCGCCGATGTCGAAACTCTGCTTGTACTTCTCGATCGTGAAATTCATCAGGGACGGAAGCGCTTCCTTCTGTTCCCGCAGCGGCGGGAGGGAAATCTGGAAAACGTTCAGGCGGAAATAAAGATCGCGGCGGAATTTACCCTCCGCGACCAGATCCTCGAGGTTCCGGTTCGTCGCCGCGATGATCCGGCAATCGACCTTGATATCCTTCACCGACCCGACCGGCCGGACGATTTTCTCCTCTAGGAACGTCAGGAACTTGACCTGGACCGGAAGCGGCAATTCACCGATTTCGTCGAGGAACAAAGTTCCGCCGTGGGCCGCCTTGATCAGACCATCGGTCGCCTTGTCCGCGCTTGTGAACGCACCTTTCGCGTGACCGAACAATTCGCTTTCGACGAGGTTTTCGGGGATCGCGCCGCAATTGACCGATACGAAGGGGCGGTCCGAGCGTGGGCCGACGGAATGAAGGAGCCGCGCCGTCATTCCCTTTCCGGTTCCGGTTTCGCCGACGATCAATATCGTGAGGTCGGTGTCGCAGACTTTTGAAATCAACTGCTGGACCTGCTGGCTGACGGGCGTGTCCGGATACCAGTAGTGACTGTAGTCCTGGCGGACCATCCGCTTCAGCAACGTGTTTTCACGCTGCAACCGATCCAACTCGTGGATCTGCTTGACCCGCCTAACGACGTCGGCAACGCGTACCGGCTTGATCAGATAGTCGGCGGCGCCCATCTGCAACGCGGAAACCGCGGTTCGTACGGACGCGAAAGCGGTCATCAACAGAAACGGCACTTCGATCCCGGCTTCACGGACGGCCTTCATCACTTCGATCCCGTCCGTGTCGGGCAAGCGCAGGTCGGTGATCACGATGTCGAATTCGCGGTCCTCGAATGCCTGAAGGGCCTCCTTGCCGGTTCCGACGCCGGTCACGTCGCCGCCCTCGCCGCGGAATTCTTCTTCGAGAACCTGGCGGAACGCCGTTTCGTCCTCGATGATCAGGACTTTCATTCCGCAGCCTCCCGTTCTCCCCTCACGTCCCCGACCGGCAGGGAAACTCTCACCGTGGTACCTCCGCCATCTCGGCTGCTGATTGCGATATCGCCGTTGTGGTCCTCGATGATTTGTTTGCAGACGGCAAGCCCCAGTCCCGTGCCGTTGTGCTTTCCCTTTGTCGTGAAGAACGGCTCAAAAGCCCTGCCCAGGGCCTCGTCGTCCATTCCCCTCCCGTCATCGGAAACCCTGATCACGACGCGGTCGTCTTCGAACCTGGTCGATACGACAACCTCGCCGGGGCGATCCTCCATCGCGTCGCCGGAATTGATCAGTAGATTGATCAGGACCTGCACGAGGTGATCCGACACCGCGATGATCGCCGGGACCTGGGATGACAGATCCTCAACGACGTCGACGTTCGCGAACCGCTTGTCGAAGCGGATCAGACGGGTCGCCGTCGTCGCAGCCGCATTGACGTCGGTCAGTTCCGGTTCCGTCGGGCCCGTATAAGCGAAACCGCGAACTTCCCTGATTACCGTGCCCAGGCGTTCGATCTGCTCGGCCATCAAAGCCAAGTCGCTTATCGCCTTGTCGAGCACATCCGTTCCGGGGAGTTGGGCCAAGTTGTCCATGACTTTCGAATTCAACGCCGTCAGGGCCTGCAACGGGTTGCCGATTTCATGGGCCATTCCCGCCGCGAAGGAGCCGACCGTGAACATCTTTTCCTGCTGGTACATACGTAGATGGAAGCCTTCCAGTTCCTGTTCACGTGCCGCCAGGGATGATGCCATCTTGTTGATCGAGCCGACCAGAAGACCGATTTCGTCGTCGCGATCGATCTTCAGGGGGACGCCGTAGTCACCGCCGGAAATTTTTTCCGTGCGTTCCTGCAGTTTCTTCAACGACGCAAGCATCCTGGCCATGAAAAGGCCGCCGACGATGAACCCAATGAGAAGGCCGTTCAAGCCGATGACAAGCAGCATCCAGCCGTAAAAATCGCTTTTCACGCCGTAGCGGGAAACCAGATTCGCGCGGTTCTCCCGAACGCGCGTCAAGGCGTTCTGAAGATCGAGATTGAAGGCTCCGATCAACCTTTTGGCACGGACCGAAAACTCCCGCAGCTCGACATTGTCGGGATCCGATGTCAGCAAATGGGTCAGGCCCTTGGCCGCGTCGGCGCACCGCGTCGGGTTTTCCAGATCGAAAGCGGGATCTCGGGCGATTTCCCGCTCCAGATCAGCGAGCTCGCGAAGCCTCTTTTCCCAAAGGCTGACGCGGAAAAAGACCATGGCCCCCGGTGGCACGGAAAATTCATTGAGGATTTCCGAACTCGCCGCCATGCCCTTCAGCAATATCCGTTCGCGATCGTCGAATTCCGCAACCGCGAGGAAATCCTCCTTCAGCTCTTTCTTGAAATACAAGGCCAGCGCGATTTCGACTGAAGCGATCGACAGCATGAACACGAACAGCAGTCCGGCCTTGGCGTAGAGTCCTCGCGGAAAACGCAATTTCCACCCCCCTCCGCCCATCAGGTTTTCAGGTCTGCCGTCGGCATCTTTGATCCAACCCATTTGCCCGCCAATTTCCCCATCCCACCGGTCATTCCACGCCCACGGAAGGAAGCATCCCTTCATGCCAGTCTCTCGCGCCGACGACTCGTTGTCGAAGCCGTCCGTCGCCGTCGATGATCAACGTCTGCGGCAAACTGTGTACATCCAGTATCCCGCGCGTCAATTCCCGCTTCGGATCGATGTGCTTCGCGAACGAAATCACGTTCTCACGCAAGAACTCCCGCACCAAAACCGGATTGTCGTCGACGGATACACCAATCACCGCGTAGCGCCCTTGATCAAGGTCAAAACTGAGCTTTTCGAGGGCCTGCATTTCCACACGGCACGGCGGGCACCAGGTTGCCCAGACGTTCAGGATCACCGTCTTGCCGCGCCATTCGGACAATCGGTCGGATCCGCCCTCCAGGCGCCTCAGTTCGATGTCCGGCAGGGCCTTCCGGGGCTCGTTGCCCGTCGTGACCCACCACAAGACGGCCGCCGATGCCGTGGCCAGGGCCGCGACCGCGGCGATCCATGCCCGTTTCATTTGTCGGAACCCTCGGCACCCGATGGCGCACCGGGGCCCGACATCGCGGCGGGCGGTTCGTTCCTTGGCCGTTCGGCCGCCGCCTGTTCCTTGGCCAAGGCCGCTTCCCATTCCCAGGTCGCCGCCATGGCCTTTGTGCGGAAGGGGTCGTCCTTGTCGACAAGGTGAATGTAAGTTCGCATCGCGCCCAGCGCGCCGCGCAGGTCGCCCAGCCGTTCCAGGCTCTCGGCCAGGCCATAATATGCATTCACCTGTCCGGGGCGAATTTCAACGGCCTTCTCAAACGCCAGGCGGGCGTCCCCGGGGCGGCCCAGCCGCAGCAGCGCGAACCCGGAATTGACATATATCTCAGGCATATGGGGCCGATAACGCCGAGCCAGATTCAGCATCTCAAGCGCCTCGGCGGCGCGCCCGGATCGAAGCAGCTTCACAGCCGCCTGGAAATGCCGATCAAACGCGCTCGCGGCCGACATGCCGGATGTCTCGCCGCCCGCGCCAGCGGCGCCGGAAGTGTTCGCCGCCGTCGGCTCGGCGGGCGCGGAAGGTGTTGCGTCCGCCTGCCGCGGACCGAGGGATTGCGGCCGGGGGACGGCCATGTACTGCAGGGCGAGCCCGCCGCCGAGGGTGCCGGCGAGGACGACGCCCAGGGCAAGCCCGATCCGGTTCCGGCGGCGTGCCATCAGACCGCCCCCTTATGCGCCGAAACGGAAATGAACGGCAGCCCGAAAAATGTGTAAAACCCGAGCGCAAACACCACCACGATGAGGATCGCGCTGACCGGGGCCGGGGGGTGTTTGGTGACCCGGAAATGGAGGAAAATCGCCATCGCCGTCCAGGTCAGGAACGCCCAGGTCTCAAGCGGATCCCAATCCCAGTACCGGCCCCAGGCATTCTGGGCCCAGATGGCGCCGGCGACCAGCATCAGTGTTTCGAAGACCAGCGCGACCAACATGAAACGGAACGCCAATTCGTCCAGGGACGCGTCGGCCGGCATTGCCGGAAACCTTATCCGGGCCGCGGCCGGAACGCCCCCGACATCGGCGCCCCAGCGCACCAGGACGACCGAGGCCAATGCCAGGGCGACGACCACGCAGCCGATGAACGCCTTGCCGAGCACGAGATGGACCGGCAGCCAGATCGTGTCATAGGTCACGGGCAGCGGGCTGTCCGGCGTCGGTACGGACAACGCCCAAACCACCATAACCTGAAACAGGACGAGCACGATCGCCAGCATGGGCCGCACGCGGGGAATGAACAGACAGGCGAGAAAGACCGCCAGATGATATCCCCAGACACCGCTGGTCAGTGTTTCATAGAGGTCGACATATGGGCCGTGACCCAGGCGCAGCCATCTGAGAACAATCGAAACGGAATTCGCGGCAATGGCCGCCCCGAGCAGGACCATGGGGCCCGAATATCGGGTCCGCGCCGATGCAGCCGCGGCCACGGCCCATACCGCGGCAGCCGAATACAGGCCGGACGAGACAACGAACCAGATACGCTCAGTCAGCATGACCCTCTGCCTTTACCTGCGTACCACGGTCCCAGGCGGTCTTTCTGAGCGTATTGAAGATATGCCAGGCAAGCCCCGACACGCCGACGACGACGGCGGCAAGCATCCAGAACACCGAGGGATCGTAGAAGATCGTGTATCCCATCCACGTCCTGAGATCGGTGAACTTTAAAACGCCCCCGGCAAGGGAAACCTGATCGCCAACCGCAAGTTCATGACGCACCTTCCCGTCGTTGACGACCAGACGCGGGTTTTCCGGTTTCGCGAAGGACCAGGCGCTGGTTTCCCGATGGACCGGCTTGTCGATTTTGAGCCAGAACACAACCGGCGCCGAACTGTTGGGCGGGTGCCATTCGTTCCCTTGATTGTCGAAATTCAAGGGATAGGACGGCATATGAATGGACCCTGTTCGGCTTTCTCCGTCCGCGCCGGTGAACGTCAATACCGGCGCAAAGCCCTTGTTGAACGAGGTATAGAAGCGATACCCCCCCTGGACGAGCGGGACATCGTCGCCGACCACGACCGAACGCCATCTGCCCTGTTGCGGGACCATGACGTGGCTTTGGGTGTCCCGGCGCCGCATGCCCGGCAGGTATTTGATCTCGTACCCGCCCTGGATGAATTTCACCTCGTCCAGACGCCACGGGTGCAGCGGGCCGGCTTCGGCGACGACATCCGCCGGCTCGAAGGCCGCGCCTTCGGTTATCTCGACGTGGCCCTTGAGCGACATAAGGTGCCCCAGACTGGCGAGCAACGCGATCGCCGCAAGCGACAGGTGGAACACCAGCAGGCCGATGTTTTTCTGGATGCGTGCGTTGACCGCGACAGCCGCAAGGAGATTTATGAACAAAGCGGCGAAAGGAATCGCCAGGGCATAGCCGATCCGGAACTCAAGGAATCGTGTCAGGGACAGCAGAACCGCGACGGAAACCAGCAATCCGATCGTCAACCACAGCGAGGAGAGTATCTTCAGCATCCGTGCAGACGCACCGGCCATCACGGCGGATTTTCGCAGTTTTCACTGCTGTCGCGCATCCAGTCGCGGCCCGACTGGCCGTTGCCGGGCGATCCCGACGACCCGCAGTCGCTTGCCTGCCAGTTCCCGCTGGCGCGGAAGGTACGCACCTTGAGCATGGCGTTCAGGTAGTAAGGCGGGTTGGTGTAGCCGGCGGTGGTGTTGTTTCGCACCTGGGTCCCGGAGGGCAGGCCGACCTCGGGCCCGACATCGTTCAGGTTGACCAGGAACGCCTTGTTCTTCCAGCCGTGGGGCACGGCGACGTGGCACCAGGTGCACCGCATCCGGCCGATCTTGTCGGCATGGAACCCGTGCAGGTTGTTGTCTTTTTCACAGCACCAGCCGCTTCGTGTCGAATTTCGCGTCGCGTAGTTGGTGTAGTTGTGACACTTGAAACACAGGTCGTCCTGCTGTCCCGTGCCCGTCGACTGAGTCCAGTCGCCCTTCAGAATGAAGTCCTTGGACGAGCCATGCGGCCCCCAGGGCGCGCCGTTCTCGGTCCCCGAGTTCCCGATCGGAACCACCGTCCCGTTCGCCGTCGCCGAGCCGTGGCAATCCGAGCAATACATGGTCTGCGATCCGACATCGGCCGTCCCGTTCCACGGAGACAGGAACAACGATGCGGCCATGCCGCCGCGGACGCTCAGATCGCGCCCCGTTTCCTCTATCACGGGATGCCATGAACGGTGGTTGCCGCCGCCTTCGCCTTTATCGGAATCAGGCGCCTGGAACTCCATCGCCTGATCCGTGTACTGGGTCAGGCCGTTGGTGCCGGACGGCGTGCAGCACCCCAACGTGGGTGGCGATGCATAGGCATACGTGGAATGGCACTTCAGGCAGACCTGGTATTCCCGTGTCACGAATGTATTCGTCACGTCGGTGGTCGCCCCCGGCGGCGGATAGCCGCGTTTCAGATTGAACGATATCGGGGTCGAAAGAAACGTCGACGACCCGTAGACGGGCTCGACCCCCCAGGTGCCGCGAAGCGCGCCGGAAGCGATATTGGTATGGCCGCTGCTATGTTCGTGGGTTCCGGCGGAATCGGGAACCCCGGGATTGTCATTGAACCGCCGGTTCTTGGTCACGCGATGCGGATTGTGGCAGTCGGTACATTCGGCATGGCGGTCCGTCGGCGCGCCGAGCCCCAGTTTCTGGCGGGATTCGAGGAAATCCTTGCCCGCCTGGGACACCGCGGCGGTGCCGATGTCGTGGGCCTCGGGCTGATCGGCGATCGGCATATGGCGCAGGGACTGGAAATCGGTCTTTATGTTCGGGACCTGGAAACCGGTCGTCCCCTGATTGACCAGGACGCCCCCCGTCGACGAATGGCATTGATAACAGGTTTCCTCCATGGCCGAGCTGCCTCCGGACTTGGGAGACAGAGGGCTGTCGGTTCCTTCCCGGAGAAGCCGGCGCGAGCCCTCGACCGTATGGGGGTCATGGCAGTTGAGGCAGGACGCCTGCCAGACCTTGGTATTGGCGGGGAATTCCCGCAGGACCGCCGCCGTCGATGTATAGGTCTCATCGGCGACGACTGCGTCGGCGTGGCTCGAATTGACGTATCCCTCCTTATCGTGACAGGCCAGACACACGATATCGTTCACCTTGTCGAAGGTCCCGCCCGCGGGGGGGTTCTTCTGCAGCCTGTTCAGGCGAAGGAACTTGATGTTGGCCTCGGTCGTATCGCGAATATGCGGATCGTGGCACGAGGTGCACTGGAGCTGACCGTTTTCCAGCGGCACGTCGGGCTTTATGCCCGGAACCCGGTTGCCGATGTGGGCGGTCGCGGAAGGTGAGCGCAATTCTCCATCGCGCAACGCCAAGGCGTCATCATATGCAAACGAAATCGGATGGTCGTTCGTCAGATTGGTTCCCAGGATGCGGGTGAAGCCGGTCTGCGCACCCGACCCCTGCGGCATGGTCCCCCCCGCGCCCGTACCTGTCATGTTGATGTCCGCTGTCCCGGGATTGCCATCCGTCTTGTTCCCGCCAAGGACGTTGACGTTACCGATGGCGATCGTTCCGTCATGACAGGAGAGGCAGATCTTGGAACTTCCGCCCGGCTGGTCCAATCCAAGCGCATCGATCGAGGCCGATGAATAGGGCGTGTAATTCGCCTGACTGAGCGAACGGTTCCAGAGCGGCGCCGGAACGCTGGTCGTGGCGCCGTGGGGCGTGTGGCAGAACACGCAGATTTCCGTGGTGTCCGTTGCCCGCACCGCATTTCCGCTGGTCACGGAAAAATTATGCTTGGTATTGGCGATGTCGGAAATCCGTTCGCCGCGCGCCGGGCCCGTCGTCACGGCAAACGAAAGACAGACGGCCAGAAAGGCCGGGAGCCAGACCGCGTGCGCGTTCCGCAGGAACGTCATTTGTGTTCCTCCATTGCGGTCAATTCCTTGAAGATGGAAACCCGCCCATTGAACATGTCGGCGACATAGACGCGATTCTGGTTGTCGGTCCAGACCCCGCCCGGCAGGTAGAATTGACCCGCGCCCCGCCCGGTACCTCCGATGGGCAACAAGAGTTGCCCGGACGGCGTAAAGACCAGGAGATGGTCAAAATAGGATTCGACGACGTATATACGTCCGTCCCCGCCGACGGAGACGCCCTTCGGCCGGGTCATGTTGCCGACCTTGATGCCGACCCGGCCGAATGCGACCTTCGGGTCGTTTTGGGCGTCAAGAACCTGAATGCGAAAGTTCAGGGTGTCCGCGACGTAAAGCCGGCCGGACCTGTAATAGAGGTGCGTGGGCGTGTTGAATTCCCCGGCCTGCACGCCTGGGCCGCCGATGGTGTCGATCAGCCTGCCCGACGGGTCAAATACCTTGATGTTGTTCGCCGCGGTATCCGATATGTAAATCCGACCGTCGTCCGGATTTCGGGCAATCCCCGTCGGGCGGTCCAGAACTCCCTTTCCCAATCGCGCGATGGGCGCCCCCGCCGGGTCCAGCCGAATGGCTTCGCCCATTTCCGAATCGGTCACCCAAACCCCGCCTTTGCCGTCATCCGCGATCGCGACGGGACTGATGAAACGCGCGTATTCGCTGGTCCGCTCCCACTTCAATAACCGCTTGGCCTTCAAATCGAACACCATGACCGCCTTGTGGCTGGCGTCGACGACGAGAATGCGACCCTGCTTGTCCACGAGACCGCTGACGGGGCGGCGCAATTCGACATAGTCGGGCTCACCGAAGACAAGCCCCACGACGAAGGCGAAAAACGATTTCGTCTTTTGTTTGACCTTGTCTTCCTGTTTCAGAAAATTGCGCTCGCCTATCAGCGTTCCCGCATAGGCGTAGCGGGGCGCATCCGGCGGAAGCGGCCAGACCGGGCCGGAGGCTTGGGGTTCGAATTTTGGGACGACTGTCTCTGGCCCGATGGAGCAGGCCGTCAGGAGCACCGTAACGAAAAGGAGGTGTATGAACTTCATACGGATTTGTTCGCACTCCGCTTCGCCGTGTCGCTTCCCGGATTTGAAGCCGATTCACCGCACCTGTTTAAGGCAATCGATCCTCTTGAAGCTGCTGAATCCTAGCATATTTAGACATCTCGGCAATCCGCGGCGACGCGACTGGCCGCCTATCCGGGGATGAAAAGGCCGCTCATGCGGATCGCCGTGATCAATAACTTCGCCGCCCTGCCCAACGTTTCGATCGCCTGATCGAACCGTCCGGCGTTCGCCTGATCTTCCGCCTCGGCCCGGACCTTGTCGGCGTCTGCCTTGAGTTTTTCGATCTGGGCAAGAAACCGGGGATCTGGCTTCTTCTCGGCAATCGTCATCTTCAAGACGGACGCCAAACTGTCGTTGCGATCGATCTCGTAAAGGTATTCGTCCTTGGGGGTCTCGAACTTGAGTTCCCGCACCAGGGTGTCGCCCTGTCGGAGCTGCGCGGTCGCCGACGTGACCACGGCGTAGGCCTTCTCGAGTTCCCGTGCGCCCTGTTCGACATCGCCCGACGTCACCAGTCCGTCCGCCTTGGCAAGGCGCGCCTTGACTTCACGGCTTATCGCCGTCGCGTGTGCGCCCAGCGATTTTTCTTTGGCCACCCGGTCGTAGGTGGTCAGGAAGGCGAGCACCGAGTCGCGACGTGAGTTATAGGATTTCAGTTGTCGCAGATGTTTCGCGTCTTCCGTTTGAATATTGGGCATTGCAGAGCGGACCATGGCCAACGCCTGGCCGATCTTGTCGTCCGCCTCGACCAACCTGCCGGCGCGGGCGTCTTCTTCGGCCGCCTTCAAAATCGCCTTCGATTTTTGGAGCCTCTCCAACGCCGCAGGATCATTGCTTTGCACGATTGCCTTGGCGATCGCGCCGTTTTCCAGGAGATTTTTCGAATAGGCCAACTTCTGCATCACGGTGTCCGTATTGACGGGCAAGCGTTTTTCCGCAGCGTCGGCACCGGCTGGTCCCCCGGCGACGGCGAATAACAACAACGCACTGAACAACAGAAATGATCTCATGACATTCTCGCTGGCTGAGGCTTGATTGGCATCGCCGTTTCCCAGGGGCGGATCACCCACTTCACCGACCTTTCGCAATCTCCGACGGTTGGACCGTGTCGCCCGCGGCGTTCCCCCAGGAATTCCGTTCGAACGTAATCACCGCGGCCGTGGCCTCGGGGCTCAGGATTTCGTTCCAGGCCTGCATGGCCGTCTCGGGACGTCCGTTGAGTACGATTTCGATGTGCTTGTCGATAGGGCCGGAGACGATCTTGCTGCCCTTCAAAGGCGGCGCCACATCGGGAACGCCTTCACCCTTCTCGCCGTGACAGGCGCTGCAATTTTCCGCATAGACCGCCGCGCCTTGCGACATCAGCTGCTCCTTCGACAGGGTGGCGGTCTTCGCCTTGGCGGAGGCTTCCTTTTCAACCGCCTTGACGGGCGCGGACTTCGGTGCCGGCGGTTCGGCCGCCTTTCCGCCCGAGATCGCCGCATGGACCTGCCTGGGCTGGACCGGCCCTCCGGCGTTGCCCCATGACGCGCGTTCGAACGTAATGACAGCCGCGATCTCCTGCGCGTTCAGATCTTCTTTCCAGGGCTGCATCGCCGTTTCGGGCCGGCCGTTGACAACGACATCTATATGCTTCGCCGGATCACCGCTCGCGATCTTGCTTCCCTTGAGCGCCGGAAAGGTCCCTGGCACGCCCTGTCCCTTGTCGCCGTGGCACCCGGAACAGATGTCCGTATAAATCGTCTGCCCCAGCTTCATCAGGTTCGTCACGCTCATGTCGTCAAGAACGGAATCCGGCTTGGCCGCCGCCGCGGGCGCTGTCGTCCCCTTTGCTTCCGTGCGGGCGGCTTGCGTCCGCGCGGAGACGTGCTTTGTCGATTGCGCCGCGATCTGCTCTTTGGTCTTGTTCTTCGAGTGGCACAACCGGCATTCGGAGATCGGAAACGCGACCTTGCCATGGCAGACGCCGCAATACTGACCGGCGAGGATCGCCGCCATGCTGATCTTGTTGGCGCCCTTCTTGGGAATGAAGATTTTCGGATGGCAGTTGCTGCACTGCAGCCACTTGGTGTGCGGCTTGTGGGGGTAGACCACGTCCGGCATGCTGCCCTTGACCTCGCGCACGATGTTGAGGTCGAGGACCGTCATCGCCTTGCCCGTGCCCGCTTTGTCGGTGCGCGGCTGGATGACCCCGATGTCCAGTGCCTGGACCCAGTCAACGCGGTTTCCCGCCTTCCCTTTCGGAAGATCCTCGAAGGCTTGCTTCGGCGGCTGAAGGGCCTGGGTTCCGACGGAGTCGGGATCGTGGATTCCGTCTTCCGTCGGCGGCAGGTTGAACCCAGCCGCCCCCTTGAACAGCCTGTTGAACCGGTTGGCCTGGCTGGGAGCCGCCTTCCCTTCCTTGGTCGTTGCCTTCTTGGACGAAGGGGCGCCGACTTTCGCCGTTTCGGCGTGGGCGGCCTCCGGGCCGCACGACAGGGAAACCAGGAAAACACCGGCGATCAGAACAAAACCCGACGACCGGTTGATCAAACTGAATACGGTCATTTGCCCGCCGCCTTCGCCGCCGGCGCGACCAACAGAAGGGTATTGGTGTGAACCTTGGTTTTCGTCCCAGGCTTACCCGTGTGACAAAGCGGGCAGTTCTCGACGGACCACGCGATCTGACCGTTATGGCAGGCACCACAGAATTCCCCGTCGAAGATTTTCAACATCGTGATGTCGTTGCCGCCCGCCTTGAACTCGAAGCCCAGGTCGGCGTGGCAGACCTTGCAGCGAAACCTGATGCGGTGGAACCAATGCGGAAATACCGCCGGTGCCATCTGCGCCCCGTCCGAATAATTGTTGATGACAACGTCGCCATATTCCGCGTTCGCGGCGTTTCGTACCCACGCGGGGAAAAGGCCGACGGCGACTACTGCCACGCCGAGCAGGATGCGTTTCAAGATTTTGACCACCGACAACTACCTCGTTGTTTTTTGTCTGCCTGGCTCGCCCCACTTATGGACCGATCGTCACCGGAGAAAATTTACATGGATCAATTTTCTCTGATTTTTTTTCCAGGCGTTCGTCCAGGCGCACAGCATCCACGCCAGGACAAGGCGTCAAGGCCCCTTGCACCGGTGAATGCAACATCGGGACCAAAATCAAGCGGGAATGAAACTGCGGAAATCGGCGGTCTGTGCCCGTACAGACGGGCCATCCTTCCCAGTTCCGGGAAACCGAATGCCGGATTGGCCGTTCAAAAATTCCGGAACATGCGCAGTTCGAAGAAGTCCGTAACCTCCCTCGACTGGTCTTGATCCAATCGAAATTTGCCCTCGATGGTCAATTGACCGATCCGGTAAATGACGCTTGTTATCCATTCCCGGTTCCAACTGAGGGCATCCTCTTCTTGAGGAGAGACCGTGCTCAGGGCAACGGGCACCAGTTGGTTGGACGTCAGATTTACCCGTGATTCAAAATTCAGGTTTCTGACTCCGAACATGTCACGCAATTGATAGACGACGCTTCCCTGCGAACTGGTCGTGATGCCGTCGCTTGAGGAATCTTCGCCCCCCTGGCGTGTCGCCTGGACGGACAGGTTGGTCGTCCAGGAACTCTTTTCGCTGGTCGCCAGGCCCTTACTGATTTGGAGGTTCGCCAGCTGGCTGTCGCTGCGGTCGGTGCCCAGAAACGTCCGGCTGTCGGAAAGCGTCAGGTTGACAATGGTATACTGGTTTCCCTCCTGCTCCTGATGGCCGAGCGTCAGGCTATGGCTCACCGCCGGAACGACCGGCACGGTTTCGTCGACGTTCGTATGCGTCAGATCCAGGCTCTCACTCAAATTGAAGTCGACGGAACCGACGATGGGCGTCGCAAAGGTTCTATAGAATGCATGACCGACCACGCCTTCGACCGTTCGTTCTGCCGAACTGCCGGTACCTCCTGAAACATTGCTGCGGGCGCTGGCGTTCAGGGTCCAGTTGAACCCCTGTACCGGAATCGGGTCCTGGAGATAGGTCAGTCCCGCCGATCCCCCGGCGGTGACCAATGTCGGCGGGTTCCTGTCGCTGTTCGAGGACGAATCCGTGGCGATCGTCGATTCGGTGCTCTGGGTCCGCAATGCCCCGTCGAGGGAGGCGTCGAGCTTCAGGGTGTCCGATATGTCATAAAATGCGCCGATCCGCCCGTCGAAGCTTTTGCGTTTTTTCCGGGTCTCGCCGGACGTTGTCGCCGCGTTGACGAAATTCGTCGTCTCATCGTCCGACAACACGGTCCAAACCGCGGCGGCTGAAAGCGGTGAATCCTTTGGCGTCCAACGCAAGGTGGAAGATGCCTGGCTTGTCAGCTGCTCGGTCTCCCGAGTGGTTGAGGAGTCGGTATTGAGCAGAATGCTCGACGTGCTGTCATAGTTGACGTTGTCCCACGGCGAGAACCGGTGGCGCAGTGAGGCACGGTACGTGGCCTGGTCCGTAGCGCCATCCGTGAGCGAACGCGATTTCGCCCGGTTGGACACGTCGAAAATGACGTTCAGGTGTTGCTCGTCGAAGTTTTTGGTCACGTTCAGCGTCGCGCCGACGAATGTCTGATCCGCCGCATCGGTCTGCTTTTCGTCGGAATAATCGAGATTGGTCAGCACGGTCAGCGTCTGGTCCCATTTGACCCGCGACGCGAGCTGGAACGCATCCGTGACGGTCGACGACTCGAAATCTTCCGCGGTGACGGAGGTGTCGGTGCGGGAGTAATTTATCGTCGTCGGGAAGTCACTGATCGGAAGCAGATTAACCCCCAGATTTCCCGTGACGATCCCGTTCGAGGTGCTTTGCTCACCGCTCGACTGGAACGTCTCGGAGACCGTCATCGAGCCGGAAACCGCGGCCAGCCATGGCTGATAGATGTAGCTGTTGCCGACGACGGTGGCGTTCACGAGATTTCGGAAGGTTCGGGTGTCGTCTCCGCTCTTGCCGGTCTGGAAGGTATATCCGACGTTGCCGAAGGTCTGAACGGGCGGCACCCAATCGGGCAGGGAAAGGTCGGGCAGGGAAAAATCCGGAAATGACCATCCGGACTTGTCCTGTCCCCGGGCCGTGCCCGCCACCATGGTCACCGAAACGCACACGGCGACAAGAAGGCTTCGTCCCCAAACAAGGAGACTCTTTCCGGTTGCTTTCCTCGTTGGCAGGCCGATGCTGCGCATTAATAATGACCGTGACCCAGAATTTTCCTGGTAGAGAAAAAAGGAATCCCCCCACAAATCCTAATGCGGACCGTCGGCCGCAAAATTGATCTAGGTAAAATCAGGTGTCGTTTCGGCATCCCCCGACTAATGGATTGCATAACATGAACACGCGCGGTCAGGCATCCATTCGCTTAATTTTGTTCGCCGCCTGCGGCGCGGTCCTTGCCGCGACCCTGGTCGCATGCACCGATTCGGCGAGCGAACCTCCTCCCGGCAAGGCGGTCGTGGAAACCCATGGCTGCGCGGAATGCCACGGTACGTTCGGCATCAGCATCAATCCCCGATATCCCAATCTGGCGGGCCAGAAAAAAGACTACCTCGTCAATCAGTTACGCAGCTTTCGGCAAGCGGATTCGGGAGATCCGAAATTTGCGGAGATGGCCCGCCGCTATTTCGGCATGATGAATGCCAAGGCTAAGAACCTGAGCGATGAAACGATCGACGTTTTGACGACATACTACTCTTCGCAATCGTGTTCCCTTACCCAGAGGGCCAAGGAACCGGTCGCCCCCAAGGCTGCGGGCACCTGCGTTCCATGCCATGGAACCGACGGCATCAGCGCCGATTCGGAGATTCCGAACCTTGCCGGACAACGACGCGAATACATCGAAATCCAGTTGCGTGCGTTCCGCCGCGAGGGCGAACGGGGCTTCGGCAAGAACGAAGATTCCGGCCGCTTCCATCCGGTCATGACGCCGCAGGCAATGAAATTGCAGGGAACGGATATTCCAGAACTCGCCGAATACTATTCGCACCTCAGCTGCAAATAGCATGGCGACCGCCCGCGTCAGACAAGGGGCCATCCTTTCCCCACGTCCGCGCGCGGAACCGATTCGCGGTCCCCGGCCGATCGCGATCGACACTATCCTCACTTTCCAATTCGTTGCCAAATTCGGGAATTGACCGCGCCAAGATTCCCGGAACCAGGAATGGATCGCCGTTGCGGTGAATATCGTCACCGCCTTCAGCGGTCTTTGCTTTCGAAGACGACGGTTTTTATCCGCTCGCCTCGGCGAACGCGCTGCCCCGGGGCAAGCCCGTTCAGGACATTGATCCAGCTTTCATCGACGGCGGCGGAAGGGTCGCCGGCGATAATGTCGACCGACGTCGCGTTCCCCGCTTCGACAAGCCGGATCCGTGCGATGCCCTTGAGGGCGTGGAAAAAAAGCGGGAGACCGTCGATGCGCGCGAGGTAATCGTCGCGGCCCCGTCTCCACGGTCCGATCTCGCGCGATTCCGCAATCGTCGATTCCAGGGTGGCGGCCCGTTCCTCGACGGCGGGATGTGTAGACAACCCGCTGCCTTCCCCGGCCCTTTCGCGGTGAATCGATTCGATGGTCAAGGCGTCATATTCGCGCATCCGCGACAGGGCGCGCTGCAGGCCTCGTGGATCATATTTCCCGCGTTGCAGGTAGGTAAGACCGATGGCGTCCGCCTCGCGTTCCTGGTCGCGGCCGTAGGATCGGAAATAGTATTTCGCTCCCCGCTCGACGATTTCGCTCAAGCCCGCGGTGAGCACGGAAAGGATCATGAAAGAGACGGAGCTTGCGGTCTTGCTGCTGTACGCCTGCGCCGCATGCCGCGACGTCACATGGGCGATCTCGTGCGCCAGGATGCCCGCCAGTTCCGCCTCGTCTTCCAGCAACGCCAGCAACCCGCGGGTGACGTAGATGTATCCCCCCGGCAGGGCATAGGCATTTGCGGCGATCGTATCCAGAATCGTGAACCTGAAAGCCGCGTCCGGGGTCTCGGTAACCTCGGCAATCCGCCGGCCGACCGCGTCCACATAGGCCTGTAATTGCGGATCTCGGTAAATCCCATTGTGTTCGGCAACGATCCGTTTGTGCTCGGCCTCGCCGATCCGGCTCTCCTCTTCCGGACTCATGAAGGGGGTGAATCCGGAATCCCCCGTCGCCGGAATCGCGGAGCAACCCGGCGCCATAAGCGGGACGGACAGCAGGACGAACGCCTGTATCAGGGTGCGTGCGGGCAACACGCGATTCACGCCCGACAAGCGCCGCCGGTGTCAGAATTTCCGAACACGAAGCGCACCTCGCAATTCCACATAATCCCCCTCCCTGGAAGGGCGTTTGTCGGCCGCGTCCCTGTTCCCGCCATCGACGCGATAACGGCGCGAGACGTCGTCGAACGTCAGCCTGACGGGAGATCCCGGTCGCCCGGAAATGAGAACGTCACCGCCCGGCGTTCGCCCCGCGACCGTGGTCACGACGACGACTGCCTCCACTCCGTTCGGCTCGGACACGAACGCGATGGAGACCACGTCGCCGTTGAAAAGCGCATTGGGGTAGGCAATCGTGTTTTCCGGAACCACGTCATCCAGCGTCAGGTTCGCCTTGTCCCTGGCGTTGAAATATTTGCTGCCCATCGCTGCCGACTGGACCAACGCATTGGCGGCCAGGTCACACCCGGCAAGAAGCGCGCAGAAGGCCAGAACTTGACACCGATCAATGACCGCCCGCCGGTCGGTCCTATGGTTCGAGTGTTCGTGCTTCGCAAAAGACATCGTGGGGCGCGCGCAAATTTCGGGTTTCGGATTGCCGCAAGTGACGAACGGCATCCTCTGTGCATGGGGATTCGGTAACGCACGAAACATGCCACTGCCGTCCATTCGGCGGAGGCGGACAGGCCATCGGATTCGATGAACGAAGATCGCAAGAATTCCGGCGCGGATGTCACGCCCTATATCCTCGGCAAACTCAAGTTCATCGCCGAAATCGCCCTCATCGCCCAGGCGGTTTCGGCGTTATTGCTCGTCGCACTGGTGATGATGCTCGCCAGCGAACCGGAAACGAATTACCTCGAAATCATCACGGCGACGGGATTCGCCCACGAAAACCTGCTGCCGGTCACCGTGCTGTCCGCCCTCATCACGATCGGGATCACGGCCGGCGGCACTTGGTTGGTCGCGGTCTACTCCGCGTTCCGGATCGCCGGCCCGATCTACGGATTTTCGCGTAACATCGACGCCGGGCGACAGAACGGGCGCGTTCCGTACGTGGCCTCGCGCGAGGACGGTCGCCTTCGGGACGAGGCCGAACTCCTGAACAAGACCGCCGACGTCATATCGGCTCATCACGACGAGATTGCCAGCCTCTGCGGACGCCTTGAACAGGCGGTCGAAGACCACGGCGCCGCCGCACCGCCGGCGCGAAAGGCGTTTGAGGACCTCAGGAAAGCCGTTGACCTTGCGCGACTTTAGAAAACTTTTCGCGGTTCTGCTTCTGATCGCGACGCACCCGTCCGGGTCATCCGCGCAATCGGAGCGGCTGGCCGCCGGCGGCAACGGTCATCTGCTGAACGAGGACTGCGCGGGGTGCCACGTGGGGGGCGGGCCCGTGACGTCTCAGAACGCCGGGAAATTGATCGCCTCGCAGGAGAAACTCTGCAACCGCTGTCACGCCGAAGCGATGAAGGCCAGCCATCCGTCGGGAATCCCCGTCAAACGCGGAACGCCTGCGGAACTTCCGCTGGACTGGAAAGGCGACATGACATGCAGCACGTGTCACACCATACACAGCCCCGCGCCCGGGTTGATGCGAACCGCGAAAAAGGGCCGGGAATTCTGCCAGATGTGCCACGAGCCCAATTTTTTCAAGGGCATCCGCGACGGCGGCGCCTCGCTGATGAACGCCGGGCACCTGCAGGATACGTCAGCGACCGTCCAGAACATCGATGGCTACACGCTTCTTTGCATTGAATGCCACAACAAGGAGCTGACGGCCCCCAATGTCATCATCGACAATCGGGGCGTCGTTCGGCACGCCAGCGGATCGTCCAACCATCCGGTGGGCGTTTCCTATCGCCGCGCCTTTGCGTTCGGCGGTTACCGTCCCGTCAACAGCCTTCCGGAGCAGGTCCTGCTGCCGGAAGGCCGGTTGTCCTGCACATCCTGCCATCTGGGTTACAGCCACGATCACGGAAAACTCGTCCGCCCCTATCCCGGAATGTGCAGCACCCTATGTCACGACCTATGAGGATACGTTTCGGATGATGAATTCACCCGGCGACCACCACGAGATCTACCTGGACAACAGGATACAAGGCGTGATGCTGATCGCCCTGGTGGTCATGGAGGCCACGCTTACGCTTGGCGGTATCGGCGTCCTGTACAATCGGTATACGACGATCATCGACGCCAACCTCTACCGGATTCACGCCGATACGAACGGGCCGACGTTATTGGAGCTGATGCTGACGTCGCTGGGCGAGGTGTTGCTGGTCATCCTTGTCGTCAACATCGCGGCCCTGGTGGTGGCCGACCGGATCTGGGTCTTTTTCGTACGCCGAGTGCTGAAGGATTTCCGCGAACAGCTGCAACGGATGTCCAGGCTGGATTTCAGAATCCGACAGAACAGCGAAGGGCGTCACCGGATCTTGGATTCCGTTCTCGAATGGACCATCACGGAAAACGAGCGTCACAAGCTGCTCCGGGACGAGATGGAGGCGTTATCCAAGGCGTTCGAGCAGGACGGGCCGACCCCCAAGAATATCCTGCATACGATCGGCCGGCTCCGCAGGCAGATTCCAGGTAACCTGCCGTCCGCCGATGAAGCGGCGCCCTGAACGATGACGACTGCCGTCCGACGCGATCGACCCCGGCATGGCCGCGGTTCCGCATTGCTTCTCGCTTTCGCCATCCTTGTCATCTCCGCCCTGACCGGCTGCGTGACCTACGTTCCCCGGATACCCGCCGCAGTTCCGGGCCAATCGGGAAGCGGATGGCATGCCAAGATTTTGAAAGATCATCCGCTCGTCGGACGGGTGTGGGCGCCGTCACAAAACCGTTTCGTCGCACCGGCGCGGCTGATTGACGCCGCGGTCGCGGCCGATTTCGTGCTCCTGGGCGAGCAGCACGACAACGTCGATCACCACCGCATCCAAAGCTGGGTACTGAAATCTCTGATGGAGCGGGGCAAAAGGCCGGCGGTCGTGTTCGAAATGCTGTCCGACGATCAGCAGGTCGCGCTTTCGCGGTTTCTTAACGGAAACCCTCGATCCGCGGCGGGGCTGGGAATCGCCGTCGGTTGGTCGCAAACGGCGTGGCCCAATTGGGCCATCTACCAGCCGATCGCCGACGCCGCGCTGATGTACGGGATGCCGATCCTGCCGGGCGGATTTCCGCGTTCCACGATATCCCGCATGGTCCGCATGGGAAGATCCGTGATCGGCGAAAGCGAAATCAGGGCGCTCGGGCTGGACGTCCCGGTCGACGCCGCGTCCCGGGCGACCATCCAGCAGGCGATTGCGGTCGGCCACCTCGGAGTCATGCCGGCGAACGTCATCGGGAAGATCGTCGACATGCAGATCGCCAAGGACGCAAAGATGGCGCGCGCGACAGTCAACGCCAGACGGCTGACCCAGACCGATAGCGCCGTTCTGATCGCCGGCACCGGACATGTCCGATCAGACGTGGGGGTTCCGAAACACCTGCGACGGTCCGGAGCTTCGACGAACGTAATTTCCATCGGCTTGATGGAAGTCAAAGAAGAACTTCACCGCGCGGACGAATATGTCGAAGGTTTTCCGGCCGCGTCGACGCTGCCGTTCGATTTTGTCTGGTTTACGCCGAAGATGGGTCATGACGACGAAGACGAACTGAAAGAACGAATCGAACGTTCCGTGAAGAAGCTTTCGCAATAGTGGGAATTCGCCCTCGTCGAACGCGCGGATCGGATGGTGGAAAGGTCGTAACAAGTTGGCATATATCATTATTTTTCCAACACCGGTTTGCCGCGCAGTTGGCACGTCGATTGCCTGGACAATCAGGATCGGGGCCGATGTCCGAACCGATGCCGATTAAGAAACCGCACCGAAAGGGGACGCCAGTTTCATGAGGTGGATATTTTTGGCCGGTCTTGCCTTCTGGTGCTTGGCTTTCTCTCCTTCCGTCCGCGCGGATAACGGCATTCACGCCTACGAACGCGGGGAACTCGCGCTCGCGCTCAAGAAATTCACGGAACGGGCGTTGATGGGGGATGCCTCCGCGCAGAACAACCTCGCCGTGATGTATGCGAACGGCGAGGTCGTGAAGCGGGATATGAAAACGGCGGCGAGATGGTACACCGCCGCCGCCGAACAGGGTCTCTCGATCGCCCAATACAATCTCGGGGTGTTGCACGAGGAAGGCCTGGGGGTCGACCGGGACCCGGCCGCCGCGGCCGTCTGGTACCAACTCGCGGCAATCCAAGGGGACGTTCTCGCCCAATACCGTCTCGGCCTGTTGCTGGCCGACGGCGGAAGCGGGGTCGGAGACGACGCGGAAGCCTATTTCTGGCTGTCCGTCGTCGCCGGCGAAACGGACGACAAGGTCGTTCATCGCGAAGCCCTGGCGAAACGGGCCGAGGTGGCGGCCCGGCTGACCCGAAAGCAGATCGTCGACGCCGAATTTCAATTGGGCGCATGGAGGTCCCGGCATTGAAATCCAACCGGTCCCGGCACGTCTCCAGAACCTTCACCGTCGCCTTGTTCGGGCTTTTGGCGCTGGCGTCACTCGTGCCGGCCTTTGCCGCATCGGAAGCCGGAACCGGTGCGCCGCAAGACGACGCCAACCGCCTGGTCCTGCAGAAGAAAAGGCTCATCCTGACGGTCTTGTCCTCGGAAACCGTGAAATCGGCCCTCAGCCTGGGCGGATCCGCCGCCCGGGAACTGCGCGATGAGATCGAAGATCTCATGAACACGGGCTGCATGCATGCGGAAAAAGGCGCGCTCGCCGAAAGCGAGACCAGTTTCAATGCCGCCATGAAGAAAGTTGCCTCGTTGGCGGCCATCGGCAGCCGCGCCAGGTCCCAGGCCGATACCGGCCGGGAAAGGCGGCGGTACCGCGAGCTTCTGGCCGGAATCAACGGATACCTGAACGCGGTCCGCGATGCAGAAGCGGCTAAGGGCAGATCCGAATTCAGCTCGACCACGCAGAATGAAATCCTGCGCCATTCCGAACTCGCGGAAACCGCGGCACGACAGGGGGCGTTCGGCCAGGCCAACGAGCATTTGACGAAGGCCTACAAACTTGCGGTGCAGCTCGTTACCGCCCTGAGGGACAAAGAGACGATCGTCTATGAATTGAAGTTCGACGTGCCCTGGGACGAATACGAATACGAAAAGGAACGCAACAACAGCTTCATCGTTCTTATCGACACCCTGTTGCTCGAGCATAACCCGCCGCCTTCCGTCCGCAAACTCGTCCGCGCTTATCAGCAGGAAAGTCGGAAGTATTTCGTCGAGGCGCAGAAGATGGTCGGAGAGAACAGGATCGAACCCGCGATCGGCGTGATGGAAAACGCCAACCGTCTTCTCACGCAGGCGCTGCGCGCCATCAGCCCAAAGTATGCGTTCTAGCCGATGCCGATACCCTCGCCCCAATCGATGCGCAGCCCCCTCCCCGATACGGGGCACCGCGCGGTTCGGGAATTTCCCGACCGCCGGAGACCGTTCTCGGCCCTGGTCTTGACGACCCTGGTGCAAGCGTCTCTTTGTTCGGTTTGGCCGGCGTCGCCCGCCCGGGCGGACGCCTCGCCTGCCTGCCCCCGGCAGGGCGAATGGATCACGCCGTCCGACGGACGTGTGCTCGTGCGTGGAACGGTGATGGAGGCGTTGGCGCGCAAGAATGTGGTCCTGTTGGGCGAGATCCATTCTTCATCCGACGATCATCGCTGGCAGTTGCAGGTGATGGCCGGACTGTATGCGCACCGGGCGCAGGTCGTTCTCGGTTTCGAAATGTTTCCCCGCCACGTGCAGGATGCCCTCGATGCCTGGCGTGACGGCCGCCTGACGGAACGGGCGTTTTTGGAAGCATCCCATTGGAACGAGGTCTGGGGCTACAGGGAGGCGGACTATCTGCCCTTGTTCCATTTTGCCCGCATGAACAGGTTGCCCATGGTGGCGCTCAATGTCAGACGAGACATCGTCGCCCGGATCGCGCGCGAGGGATTCGACGGCGTGCCGGCCGAAGACCGCATGGGGGTCGGCACGCCGGCTCCCGTATCGGCCGGTTACCGGGAGTATCTGGCGACGGTGTTTCTGGAAAAGGCGAAACGGCGCGCCGCTGAGGTCGATCCGGAAGCGGAGAATGCCGTCGTTTCCGGTTCAAGCCCGGACGTATCGGACGATGCCGATTTCCGGCGGTTCGTCGAGGCACAGTCGTTTTGGGACCGCGCCATGGCGGAAGCGATCCGAGATGCGCGCGCCACGCATCCGGATGCCCTGGTCATCGCGGTGATAGGCAGGGGACACCTTGAACACCGATACGGCGTGCCGCATCAACTTGCCGCATTGGGCGTGGAAGACGTCTCGGTCGTCCTGCCGCTGCCTGAGAACGAGACCTGCAAGGCCATGGAGAAAACCCTGGCCGACGCGGTATTCGTCACGCCCGCCGAACCCGATGAAATCGCCACGCCCGCGAAGCCCAGGCTGGGGGTCATGCTTCGTCAGGATCCCGGAATCGTCGTCGTCACGAAGGTCATGAACGACAGCGTGGCGTTTCAGACCGGCCTGCGGGAGGGGGACATCCTGGTGTCCGCAGCCGCCACCCCGATCGTCACGAACGCCGACCTGATCAGGATCGTGAAACGCCAGGCGCCTGGGACATGGCTTCCGTTGACCGTCAAGCGCGGCGACGAAACCTTTGATTTGGTGGCAAAATTCCCACCGGAGGGCGAGTGACATGGTGATGTCGACCCGACCGGTATTGCTGCTTGCAGTTCTCCTTGCATGGATATCCAGCCACGGCGCGCTCGCCGCGCTGCCCCCGGAAATCCACCATGGCATCGACCTGTCGCTGGATCCCGCGACCGGCAATATGAAGGTCCGTGACACGTTCCAGTGGGCCGGCCGGGGCCCGATCAAGTTCAGGCTCGCCGGATGGCTGAAGGTAACCCGCGCCAGCATCGACGGCCAGAACCGCGAAATCCGCCAGCAGGACGGTTATTGGTATGTACCGGGCAACGGTCCGCCGGGTCGGGAAGTCACGTTGACGATCAGCGGCGGACTGCCGCCACTGAACGACCAGCCAGGCGCACGTGCGGGCAATGCCGGTTTCTCCGGTCGAGCGGGCAGTTATCTCCCCATGGCGGAACCTTGGATCGCCTACGTCGACGTGCCGTGGATTCGATTTCGTCTGCAGGTCTCGGTGCCCGCGGCCTATCGAGCCGTGGCCACGGGCCGGCTGATTTCCGAGGAAACCCGGGACGGCCGCTACACGGCAACCTTCGAGGCCGATTATCCGACCGAGTATCCGACCGTGTTCGCGGGCGAGTACGTGGTGAACGAACTGATGTCGGACGGCGTGCGGCTGCGGACCTATTTTCCCGAACGATCGGTCTCGCTGGCGGAGGAATACCTGCGCCAGGCAGCCGCATACATTGCCCAATATTCCCGTCGTATCGGCGCCTATCCCTATACGGAATTCCATGTCATCGCGGCTCCCATTCCGGTGGGCCTCGGATTTCCCGGCGCAACCTACGTCAGCGCGCGGATATTGCATCTGCCGTTCATGCGCGGCCGGTCCCTCGCCCATGAGATCATGCACAACTGGTGGGGGAATGCCGTCGGCATCGATTTCATGAACGGCAATTGGGCCGAAGGCCTGACCACCTATCTGGCGGATTACGCGCTGGCCGAGACCCAGGGACCCGACGCCGCGCGCGAAATGCGCCTTAGATGGCTTCAGTCGTTCGCGGCCGTACCGCCGGAACTCGATGTTCCCGTCCTCCGATTCGTGTCGAAAACCCATGATCGCGCGCAAGCGATCGGGTATTCGAAGGTCGCCTTCATCTTTCACATGCTGCGCCGGGAAATCGGCGATGCGGCATTTGATTCGGGCCTGCGGGAATTCTGGCGCGCCAACAAATTCCGCATCGCCGGCTGGCGGGACCTGAGAGCGGCGTTTGAAAAAAGCGCCGGTTCCGATCTTCGGTGGTTCTTCGAGCAATGGATCAACGAACGTGGCGCGCCGAAGGTCTCCTTGGAAAGTGCGGCCCGCACCACGGAGAACGGTCAGCATCTGATTGCCTTCGAACTTGATCAGGGGGGCCGTGTCTTCCGCGCCCACGTCCCCATCGTGATCGAAACCGCCTCCGGCGAGGTCAGAAAGAGCGTGACGATGACGGCGCGACGGCAGGCGTTCCGGATCCCGGTCCCGAGTGGCGCGGTGTCGCTACGCGTCGATCCGGATTTCAACATCTTCCGATTGCTTCTTTCAGGCGAAGCGCCGACGGTCTTCCGCGACATTACCCTGTCGTCGGCAACGGTCGTCGCCGTTCCCTCGAAGGACAAGCGGGTCGCGACGACGGCGGCGGCGATAGGACACGCCCTGTTGGAACGCGACATGACGGTCATTTCCGAACCCGGTCAGCGGGCGAAGGACCGCCCGCTGCTGTTCATCGGCACCACGTCGGAATACGACGCCTGGAGGAAGCTTGAGGGTCCGGGCGACGCGCCGGACATCCTGGCCAGGGGCACCGGCCGGGCCTGGACACAGCCGGCCCCGAACCATCCCGGGATGCTGATCATTACCGCGAATTCGGCAGCGGACCTGGCCAGCCTGGCGCGGCTCCTGCCGCATTACCGGCATCAGAGCTTCCTTGTCTTTGAAGGGCATAAGGTTATCGAAAAGGGCGTTTGGCAAGTCACGGAGGGGCCTTTGGCATATCGGTTCCAGGAGTGAGGACGAGCCCTGCGACCGGTCTTGCAGGAGACCGTCGCGGGCCTTTGGAGGTCGGCGCGCCGCCGGACGAAATTCGACATAATGCGTTGTTCTTATTGCTATTTTTCGGACTGCCGTTGATACTGGGCCTTACATGGCGATACAATCGCCACCTTGAGACGATGGAGAGGGAGCATCCGATGCATAAGATTTTAGGTCTATTCGTGGCGCTTGCGTTTGGTTGCGTGGCGGTCTCCCAGGACGTCCGCGCGGCGGATCCAAGACCGGACCAGCAGAAACTTCCCCATCTGGTTCACTTCGGAAACATGGGCGGCCTTCTCCCTACGCTGGAACGATCCGACCTGCCTGCGCCGGATTCTCATGGGGCGAAGCTGGTCTTCAAATACTGCGTCCAGTGTCATAACGCCCCAGGCCCCGGCATGCATACCGCGGCCGAGTGGAAGCAGGTTGTGTGGCGCATGTACTGGCGCCTGCAAGTGGTCGCCGCTCAATTCAAGGAGTACGAAGGGCCGACCTACGAGGAAGGCCACGTCATCGAGAAATACATGGCGCGGTACGCCATGCACGGCGTCAACTTCAACGACGTCCCGCTGAAGGAAGAAGGCGCCAAGGAATACACGCAGATCTGCAACCAGTGCCATCAGCTTCCCGACCCGAAACTTCACAAGGGCGAAGCCTGGCGGAACACGGTGTACCGGATGGTGGGTCACATGAAATCCATGGGGCGGATCGTCGCGAGCAACGATCAAAAGGAAAAGATCATCGGTTACCTGCAATCCCAGGCGAAGAAATGAGTCGCCGATCGGCAAGTGCGATGAAGTGGGGATTCGACAGGTCCGGAATCCTTTCCCCGGGCCGGGTTCATGCATCGGAGGACGAATGATGCGAGTTATGAAGGTATTGCCAGTTTTTCTTGCGGTCGCTTTTTTTTCCGCGCCGACGGTCGCGGATGAGAAGGCCGCGCTGGAGGAAATCAACGCCACCGTTCACGGGGTCACCAAGACGGAGGTGAAATCCGGCAGGCTCGATATCGAGGTCATCAATGTCGGCGCCGACTACAATTTCATGTCCCAGGTTTCCTGTCGTCTGCTCGCGAAGCACAAAATATCCGACGTATCCGAAGTGATCATCCGGGATTCGTCCGCCAGCGGACCGGAAAAAAAGGTGCTTGGGAAATTCAGGTGCAACGAGGCCGCAAAATGAACCTGGTCCCCCAGTCCTGATCGGATTCCTGATCAGGGCAGCCAGCCAACTTGCCGGGGTCGCGTGTCAAGCGGGCGACGACCAGAAACGATTGAAGGGGTAGATGAACATGACCGATACGACGTTTCACAAATGGGCGAAGAATCTTGCGATGGTTCCCGTGCTCGCCCTTTCCATCGCCGCATGTCAGACGACAGGCCCGGCCAACACTGCCGCCGTCCAGACGACGTGGCCGGCGAAACCAGCCGATCCCCGGTTCTACTTCGAGAAGGTAATACACAGCAGCAGGGACGTCGTCGAACTGACGACGGCGCAAAAGCTCCGGGCAATGGCCACCGGAGCCAGCGGTGCCTCGGACTCACTGTCGAAGCCGTTCGGCGTCGAGATCAGGAACGGCCGCATCTTCGTCGGCGACAGCGTCTCCCGCTTGGTTCACGCCTTCGACACCAAAGCAAAAAGGCATTTTGAAATCGGCACTGAAGGCGTCGGTTCCCTGGCCAAGCCGCTGGGCATCGCGTTGGACGACAAGGGCCAGCTTTACGTCGTGGACGCGACGGCAAAGCGCGTGGTCATCTACGATTTCGACGGCAATTACATCAACTCGATCGACGGACGCGAAATCTTCGAACGCCCGACCGGAATTGCGGTCAGCGGTGACGGCAGCAAGGTTTTCATCGTCGACACGGGCGGCGTGACCTCGAACAAGCATCGGGTGATCGTCATGGCCCCCTCGGGCAAGCATCTCTATGACATCGGCAAGCGCGGCGACAAGGCAGGGGAATTCAACCTTCCGCTCACGGCGACCATCGGGCCCGACGGCACCTTGTACGTCGTCGATGGCGGCAACTTCCGCGTCCAGGCGTTTGACCAGTCAGGTAAGTACAAGTTCTCGATCGGCACCGTCGGCACCCGCTCGGGTCAGTTCGCCCGCCCGAAAAGCGTCGCCGTCGATGCGCAGAACAACATCTATGTGACCGATGCCGCGTTCGGGAACATTCAGATATTCAACCCGAAGGGCGAACTTCTGATGTGGATCGGCGAGCGTTCGACCATCAACGGCCCGGGCAAGTTCATGCTTCCCTCGGGGTTGACCGTCGACCGGACCGACGGGCGGATTTACGTAGTCGACCAGTTTTTTTCGAAACTCGAGGTGTACCGCCCCGCCAGCCTCGGCAAACCGAAACTGTCCAGCTGAGACGCATCGATTTTCCGGATAGGCGAGTCACTCCCAGTATGAAACCAACCGCAGTCATTCCGAGGTATCATTGAAACGCGCCGTTTGCCGGAATTCGAATATCCGCCCGCAACCGACAAACTCACGCGTCGTGCGCATCCTTCTGGTATTGGGGATTCTCGCCGCTTCGGTTGCGGGCGCGCCCGGGCTCCGTGCCGACGAAGGGCATCGGCACGCGCCCGGCCACGCGGGCGAGACCGCCCCGGCGGCAACTCCATTCAAGCCCCTGAAGGAGGGCATTCGGGCGGTCCGCGGGTCGCAGGTCTATCGCGACCGCTGCGTTTCCTGCCACGGCAGGCAGGGCGACGGTCAGGGCCCCGCCGCGGCAGGCCTCGACAAACCCGTGCCGGACTTCACGGCACCGCAAGCGCTCGTCACCTATACCGCGGCACGCATGTTGACGGCGCTGCGCCAGGGGCACGGGACGGCGGCCGGAAAAGACGGCAAATCCCCGCTGTCCGAACAGGACGCAAAGGACGTCGTCGATTTCATCGGGGACGCGTTCATGCTGCCGAGCGGAACCGCCGATGCCAGTGTCGGCCGAAAGATTTTCGCCCGCACCTGCAGCGTGTGTCACGGTGACCGCGGAAACGCGGCGTCCTGGGCGAAGAACAGCCTGGACCCGCCGCCTTTCGACTTCACCTCGTACAAGGCGAAAAAACTTTCCCGGCGGCACATGATCAACACCGTGACCTATGGATCGGAAAAGAGCGCCATGGTGGGCTTTGCGACGCAGCTGTCGCAAAATGAAATCGCCGCCGTCGTCGATTACATTCGTCAGGCTTTCATCTTCCCGGAAAAGCTGGCCGACGAAGGCAAGACGCCTCCCGCCGGCTCTCCGCCCGGCGGACATGGACACAACCACGAAGGCGGCTCGCACGAAATGGCGCGGGCGTTTGCGGGCGGACTTTCGGGCGATGTGACCCGAGGAAAGAAACTCTATCAGAGCAATTGTTCGGCATGTCACGGCGTACAAGGCAACGGTGACGGCCCCCGCGCCTATTTCATCTTTCCCCGGCCGGAAAATTTCACGGGAAAACGCGCAAGGGCCGAACTCAACCGCCCGCATCTGTTCCAAAGCATTGCCAAGGGAATCACGGGAACGGTAATGCCGGCCTGGGCGACCGTTCTGACGGACCAGCAGATCGCCGATGTGGCCGAATTCATCTTCAGCCGCTTCATCATGGCCGACGCCAGGCAGTCGCCGTCCAAACTCTTCAAAGAGAACGGAGAAGGCGGCGGCGCACCGGCGGAGGATCGCGCCGAGCCTCCCTCAAAAAAAAACTGATGGCGCAGGACGACCCCGCGACGCCGGTCGAACGCGGGCGGAAGGTATATAATTTCCGGTGCTATTTCTGCCACGGATACAATGGCGACGCCGCGACCGAAGCGGCCGAATACCTGTCGCCGAAACCGGCCGACTTCACGACGGCGAAGCACCTGACGGCACCGAAGATCATGCAAGTGCTCCGGCACGGCGTGAAAGGCACCGCCATGAAAAGCTTCGCCAAGACCCTGTCGCCGGAGGAAATCGAGGACGTCGCGCGTTTCATCGAATCCGAATTCGTCACCAAGGCGGCGGTCAATACCTTCTACCACACGAAGGAGAATGGATGGCCCCGTCACCGCGAGCGGTATGCGGCCGCCTACCCTTTCGTGAAACGGGAAATCGCAATAGACAAAGCCCCCACGACGATGACGCCTGAACAGCGGCATGGTCTGGCGCTGTTCAAAAAAACCTGCATCACCTGTCATGCGGGACGGGAATCGAAGGCCTCCGGAGAAGCGTGGAGCAAGTACCCCCTTTCGGACCAGGGCTGCGGCGTGGTGTGCCATCGTGACGGCCGTATCGACTTCCCCTGGCGCAAGGACGGCGCCCGGGATTCGGCCGGCGGCGCCCCTGCCACCCCGTATGACGTCCACAACCGGGCCCCCGTCATCACCGGACTGTCCGCACAGGAGAGGCGTGGAGAAGAGCTTTATCAGGCGAACTGCGCCTTCTGTCATGCGATGGACGGCTCGGGCGGCAATTGGATCGGCGCGTTCCTGGATCCACCCGCGAGAAACCTGAACGACCCCGAACTGCGCGCCCGGCTCGACCACGGGTCCGTGATCAGGGTCATCCGCGATGGATTGTCGGGCACCTCCATGTCGGCATGGAAAAGAGTGATGACCGAAGATCAGATCGCCGCGGTCGCCGCCTACGTTGAAAAGGCCTTTTTCGACCGCGTGCCGCAACAACCCGGCGGCGTGCAGAGGTAATCCGCGTTATGGTCGTACAGCCTTCTGATACACAACGAGAAAACCCGGAAGTGCCGCCGATGCGATTATGGCGAAGCGTGTCAGCCCTTGTCTGCCTGCTCACGGCGTGCGCGCCGGACCCGGGGCCCCAAGCCTACTTTGAACGCGGGCTTGAAGCCTATCATAAGAGCCGTTACATGCAGGCGGCCAAGGATTTCCTTAAACTCGCGGAAAAGGGCGACCCGAAGAGCCAGCTCTATCTCGCGCGAATGTATGCCAACGGCGAAGGGTTCGACATTGACTACAACCAGGCCGCAAAGTGGTATTTCAAAGCGGCCGAAGGCGGATTGATGGAAGCTCAAAGGGACCTGGCCAGTTTGTACGCCTGGGGCATCGGCGTGACCCGGGACCCGGTCGAAAGCGCATATTGGTTCAGACGGGCGGCGAACCAGGGATCGACCGAGGCGCAATTGGCGCTGGCCGAGCTTCTGAGCGCGGACGGAGCCACCAAGGAGCAGCGGATCGAGGCCTATAGTTGGTACACGATTGCCAGCCGACAAGTGGCCAGCGACCAGAAAGCAACCGTGCTGATTGACAGGCGCAGCCTCCTCCCACGCATGTCCAGAAATGACGTCGTAGAGGCGGAACGGAGGGCCTACTCATGGATTCCCGCCAGAGAGAGGCCGGCAAGATGACACGGTTCAGACGCCGGCGCACGGCCGCCTCGTTCTCATCGGATACCTGGACCGTCGCCCGGAGTTGGCCGGTGGTTTGCGCGCTCTCCACGCTGTTCGCCCTGCTTGTGGCCTGCAACACGGAAACGCTCAAATCGATCTCGACCCCATCGCCGCCGTCTGCTTCGGCGCCGACGGAGAATGCCGCGGTCGCGGCACCGTCCTCTCCGGCCGCATCCAGGAGCGAGAAATGGAAATCGCTGACGGCGGACGGCCTGCATGATCCGAGAAGTCCCGCGATAAAACTTCTACAACAGCCCGCCGAGGCATTGGCTCCGCTACCCTCGGACGAGGCCGGCAACAAGGTGGATTGGATCGCCGCGCTCGATCAGGGACTGATCAATCCGCGCACCAACATTCGCCCGGACACGCACATAAACGTCCTCGACCTGGACATATTCCTGAGCCTGAACGGCGCGCTGCCAATCGTGAAATTCCCGCACCGCCAACATACGATGTGGCTCGATTGTGAGAACTGCCACGAGCAGATTTTCAAGAAGAAGGCGGGCGCGACGCCCATCACGATGACGGACATTCTCGAAGGGAAGTATTGCGGCCAATGCCACGGCGCGGTGGCCTTCCCGCTGACCGAATGCAATCGATGCCACAGCGTCCTTCACCGGGATTTCAAGAAAGCCCTCGCCGAATCGAAGAACAAGGTCGTGGTAAGGCCGAAATAGGAATGACCATGAAGCCTTCGATAATCTATGCCGCAGTCATCGTCCTGATCGCAGGAATATTCCACACCGGCTCCGGCAATGCCGAATACGCCGACGTGGTCCTGAACAAGCGCGCCGAAAAACAGGGCATGCGGCCGGTGATCTATCCGCACTGGTTCCACCGGATCAGGTTCCGCTGCAAGGTCTGTCACCACGAATTGGGGTTCAAGATGCGGGCCGGAGCGAACGATATCTCCATGAGCGCCATCATCGACGGCAAGTATTGCGGAATATGCCATAACAACGACGTCGCCTGGGGCGTCGAAAACTGCGATCTCTGCCACTCCGGATTACCCGGATTGAAAACCGGGATAAAAGGCGGCGCGCAAACCGGCGGCCCCGGGCGCTGGTAACGCCGCGCCGCGTGCGTTCATCACGGATTCCGGGGTCCCGTTTTATGCGGCGTCGCGGGAGAAAGCCGGCAATCGGACCCCGACGCGAAAGCCGTCCGCCTTTCGCTCGACGGTGAGTTCGCTTCCCGAGGATTGCAGCAGCCCGCGTCCGAATTCAAATTTGACGTCGGATCGCTCGACCGCCCGCAGCGGCGCGGACCCGAGATTCCTGCCATTCAGATCAAGGGTCAGGTCGACTCCGTCGTCGCCGGCACCGGTGGCGATCTCGAGATCATGTGGTCGCCCCTCAGCGGAATCGACGAGCGCCGTCATGACGACGAACAGGGACAGCATGACCTGGGATCGAGTGCCTTGGACGGGCGGCACGTCGGGCGATAGGCTTGTGCGGAACTCGATCTGACGGGAACGGTCACTGATCCGGATGATGTCCAGGACAGACCCGACTAGCTGATTGATGTCAAAGGCCCGCGTCTTGCCGTCCCCTTCGTCGGCATCGGGAAAGGCCGACAGCCGGTTGAGAACCGAGGATATGCGGCCTATCGCCGCCTGCAGACGGCCAAGACGCTCCGTCAGCCACCGGTTCGAGACGGCTTCGTCCTCGCGGCAGCGTCGTTCGATGACGTCCAGTTCGGCCGTCAGGGAGGTGAAGGGATTGGAAATCTCATGGGCAATGCCGCCGGCGAGGTTCAGTACGTCCTTCATCCGCGTTTGTTCGGTCACCAACTGGTTGCGCAACTGGCGCGCCAATTCCGATGCGCTTTCGTGGATTTCCTCGGACTGTCGGCGAATGACGCGGTCGGCTCTGCGGACGATGAACCATAGCGCGAGATAGAGAACGACCGCGGCCAGCAGATAACCGGTCAGGACACGGCGCGTGTTCCTGTCCACTCTTTCCATCTCGTCGGTGACATCGGAATAGATTTCAAAGACGCCCTGGACCTTGCCGTCCTCGCCGTGAATCGGAATATACGTTTCGACCACGTCGCGGTTCAGTGCCTCGCCGGAAAACGCTGAAAACTTGTCTCGGCGCGAGGCACTTGTGCGGATCACGCCCTCCCGGATGACGGTCATGAATCCGTCGTCCTTGGCTTTGCTTTCGCCGATCTGGGCCGCCTCCGACGAGTAAACCGTCAATCCGTGCGCGTTGTAGATCTTCACCTTCAGGATCGACAGGCCCGTCGTGATCGATTTCAGGAATTCGCCGATCTCCCCTATTTCAGGGGGGCGCCTGAGTTCCTCGGCGGGCCCATGGCGCGACGCGGTCAGGAAAGCGGAATAGCGAGGCCACAGCGCATTGGCGAAACTGCGTGCCAGTTCGACATTATGCCGCTCGCTCACCCGGATCGATTCGGCGACGGCAAAACTTCGGTATATGAAGCCAAGGGCGATACACGACAAAATCACCACCACGGCGCTGGCCAGGGAAAAATATCGTAGAAGATTGAAGGCCATATCGGACCGCGCTCACCAAGATACGGAACATCACGGCATGCTCCGAATTCCCTGCCGGGTAATTGGCTACACATTATCTTCCGGGCACGGATTTTCCCAGCGGCGATCCATACAAAAAAGCCTGGCCCCGAAGGGGCCAGGCTTTCCCGTTTGCAAGAGTGGGGAAGGCTACTTGCCGCTCTGCTTCAGAAAGGCGATGACATCCGCGCGTTCGTCGGCCTTTTTCAAGCCGGGGAAGGACATCTTGGTCTTCGGCACCACGTCCTTCGGCTTCTCCAGGTATTTGTCCAGCGTCGCTTCATCCCAGGTCAGGCCGGACGCCGTCATGGCGCTGGAATACTTGAACCCGTCAACGCCGCCCGCCTTGCGGCCGACAACGCCGTGCAGGTTCGGGCCCACCTTGTTTTTGCCGCCCTTTTCGGCGGTGTGGCATGCTTTGCACTTGTTGAACACTTTTTCGCCCTTGGCGGCGTCGCCGGCTTGCGCAGCCGCCGTGGATACGGCGACGATGAAAACGCCTGCGAGAAGGTTGCAGAGAAGTCTATTCATGAAATTCACTCCGTTTCTCTATGCCGGTACGTTCCGGACATTCTTCGCCAATTGACACTCTCGAATGTTACTCCTGGCCGTTCCGCCCGAACGTGACATTCGCACGGACCTCTTTGTTTATGTTACCGTTATTTATCGGATCCCATATCCCCCTTCATGGTCGGCATTCCGATGAGCGAACGTCCTCCCGGACTATTCCCGCCCGGATTCCCGGTGAGTTTTACCGTCGCATGGAGTTCCTGAACACCGCCATGATTACGTGATTACTAGGCCGCGTTGCGCAATCTGAGTGTCCCCCACACCTGGCACAGGGCGTCAACCAGATCGTTCATCAACGGGTCCGCATGCAACGGCGTGGGCGTGATCCGCAGCCTTTCCGTCCCTTTCGGAACCGTCGGATAGTTGATCGGCTGGATATAGATATTGAAGTCCGCGAGCAACATGTCCGTCGCCCTTTTGCACAGCACCGGATCCCCGACCAGGACCGGGACGACATGGGTCACGGAGTCCTCCATAAGCGGGAGCCCGGCATCCCTCAGCATCTGTTTGAGCTTATTGGCGCGTTCCTGATGCCTGACCCGCAGGTCGTTGTGTTCGCGGACATGGCGAACGGAAGCAATGGCGGCGCCGACGATCGGCGGCGGCAGGGTGGTCGTAAAGATGAAACCGGGCGCGTTGGACCGCACGGCATCGATCAGCGCCGCGGAGCCGGCGATATATCCGCCGCTGAGACCGAACCCCTTGGCAAGGGTTCCCTCGATCACCGTAAGGCGGTGCGCGATGCCTTCGCGCTCGGATATCCCACCGCCGTTCCGGCCATACAATCCCACTGCATGCACTTCGTCGATATAGGTCATGGCATTGTATTTGTCGGCCAGGTCGCAGATGCCCGCGATCGGCGAGACGTCTCCGTCCATGGAATATACGGACTCGAAGACGATCAATTTCGGCCGGTCGGCGGGGGTGGCCTTCAGCAGGCGTTCCAGGTGCCCGAGGTCGCAATGGTCGTAGATCCGCTTTTCGCACCGGCTGTTCCGGATCCCCGCGATCATCGAGGCATGATTCCAGGCATCCGAAAAGATGACGCAATCGGGCAGAAGATTGGCGATGGTCGATATGCCTGCGTCGTTGGAAACATAGCCGGATGTGAATAAAAGCGCCGCTTCCTTGCCGTGCAACGCCGCCAATTCCCGTTCCAGCACCACGTGCAGATGCGTCGTCCCCGCGATGTTCCGCGTGCCCCCGGAGCCACACCCGAAGGTTTTCGCGGCCTCGGTCAAGGCATCCAGCACAACGGGGCTCTGGCTCATGCCCAGATAGTCGTTGGAGCACCAGACCACGACCTCCTCGGCCGTTCCCCCGCGCCGGTTCGTCGCATGGGGATAGTTTCCGGCATGACGTTGAAGGTCGGCGAACACCCGGTAGCGGCCTTCACCCTTGATTCGGCCCACGGATTTCCTGAAGAACGCTTCGTAGTTCATTTTCGCCCCCGATCACGATCGAAGCTGTTCCACCCGTTGCCCCGCCACAACCGACACGCCGCGGCCGCCCGCCCGGATTTGGTCGGAAAATATAATGGCCGCACCTTCCCCCACCTTGATGTAGGTCAAGGCCCAAGGTGCTTTTTCCGCATCGTGCCCAACCGCGCACGGCACGTGGCCGGGGTCATTCGACCGGCAGGGTCTGGGCATAGGAAAGAATATCGGCGATCGACTCGAGCGGCGCCCATCGCAAGGAAGGCATGATCGCTCCGGGATGGCCGTTCCGCGCCTTGTGAAAGGCTTCCCAGGGATTGTTCACCGCCACCGCTCCGAGGAATTGCGGTTTTGTCGGGCTGCCGAAGTTGATGGATTTCCCATCATAGCCGTGACAGACCGCGCATTGGTTCTGGAACGCGTTGATGCCTTTCGCAGGATCACCCTTCACTTTCTTGCCATTGATGAAGCGGGTGACGTCGAACTGACCCTGGGTCACGAACAGGGCCAGACGTTCGGCGGCGAATTTCGGTATGATCCGCTGATCGTATTGATGCGTCGCGTCCCTCAGGATTTTCACGACCGCCCTGGGATCCTTGCCGCGGTATCCCTGAATCCCCTTGATGCCCGTGAAATGGCTCGCCCCCGGTTTCCCGTAAACACCGTCCTTCCCCAGGTAATCCCAGCCGTGGCACTCCTTGCAGCGCCAGGTGTCCGGCCCCTTTTGCTTGCCGGTTTCGGGGTAGGACGGGTGGGTCGATTTCGGCACCCATTGGCCCAGGAGAGCAAACCATTTGTCGTACAGGCGCCCGCCGTAGGAAATCAGCCAATCCGGCGACGCCTGCGCGGGTTCCTCCTTCAGCCAGCGTTCCTGATAGGGCGTGAAATCGGAATATCTGCCCAAATCGACATCCGCCGCCCGGGCGGCGGATGCCGCGACGGAGATCGCCAGGAGGAACCCGACCGTTCCCGCTTTAATGGATGGATCCATATCTGCACTCCAATGCATCTTGCTGTGCCGACCGCACGGTGCCGGGCCGGGCCCGGCGGATCGACCGAATATGGCGGCACCGATGCCGCGGCATACTTGGCGAAGCTTCTTGATCGTTCCTCGCCGACAGACCGGCAATGCCGATTTCGAATATCCGTCAGAAAAGCGCGTTCCCGTCTTCCGCTTCCTTGACCTGGGTCAAGTTCCGGCGACGACTCTTCGAAATTTGATCACGGCTCGCGAATCGCCGATCGGCAACGGCCTGTCCCCGCCCTGACGGTTTCCTTCCCTTGACCGGACCCGAATGCAGAACTTGCGCGGCCGGTCGTGCACCGGAAAGCTCGGCCGCGGGTTCACCCGCTCCGCGCCTTGTCGATGCGGCGGATGAATTCGTCGATCACGCGACCATAGAGGGCGCCCTTCAGCACCTTGTCCTCGACCCCGGCGTCGATGTTGGGGTTGTCGTTGACTTCGATGACGAACACGCCGTTCTCCGTCTCCTTCAGGTCCACGCCGTAGAGCCCGTCGCCGATCAGGCCCGCGGCGCGACGCGCGGTCTCCACCACCGCCGGCGGGGCCGCGTCGACGGGCAGGGTCTCCCAGGCGCCGCCGACGGTCTTGCCGCTGTCGGCGTGGCGGTAGATCTGCCAATGGGCGCGCGACATGAAATACTGACAGGCGAACAGCGGCTCGCCGCCGATCAGCCCGATGCGCCAGTCGAACGGCGTGTACATGTATTCCTGGGCCAGGATGACGCGCGATCGTTCGAACAACCTGTCCGCGAATCCAAGGAACTGCTTGCGGTTCTCCGCCTTCTCCACCCCGCGGGAGAACGAGCCGTCGGGGATCTTCAGGACCACCGGATAGCCCAGCGCGGCCTCGACCTCGGCCAGCCGCTCGTCGTCGAAGGTGGCGCGGTTGAGAAGCTCGGTCGCGGGGGTCGGGACGTTGGCCGCCTTCAGCGCCTCCGCCAGGTAGACCTTGTTGGTACAGCGCATGATGGAGCGTGGATCATCGATGACGGGAATGCCCTCGACCTCCGCCTTGCGGGAGAAGCGGAAGGTATGGTGATCGAGGGCCGTCGTCTCGCGGATGAACAGCGCATCGAACTCGGGAATGCGTTGCAGGTCCTTGGCGGTGACGATCTCGACCTCGACCCGCCGCTCGGCTCCTGCCCTGACCAGGCGCCGCAAGGCCGACTCGTCCGACGGCGGCAGCTTCTCGTTGGGGTCGACCAGTACCGCCAGTTCGTAAAGCGCCGAGGGACGGGTCTTGCGCGCCGATCGGGGCACGCGGACGTAGGCGCGGAGCGCCGCCTCGAACACGGGCGCCAGGGTCTCCTTTACCTTGTTGATGCCGGATGGGCGGATCGCGCGGATCCGCCACCTCTTTTCGCGGCGGATGTGGATTTCCAGGACGGGATAGCGGAAGGCGTCGAACACCTCCGCGGCGAGACGCCGGAACCGCACGTCGTCCGGGCGCCCGAAGAACACGTGCAGGACGAAATCCGCCGTGGGCGGACTGGCCAGCCGCTTCATGGTGCTTTGCAGGATGCGTTCCAGGTCAGGCACCGCATAGGCGTAGGAGCCTTGCTTTGCCAGGTCGATGATGTCGACCACCGTGGGCATGGGCAGGTCGCCGCGGGATTCGGACAACAGCGAGCAATAGTACCCGGCGGTCAGGTAACCGTAGCGCCGGCACAGGTTGATGACGCGGAGCGGTCGCTTGTTGCGGGCGCGCTTTTCGGCGATGAAGGCGTCGACCGTCTGGATGGTCAGGCCTTCCTGGCTCCACTGCCAGTCCGACAACCGGTCGACGACGATGACGCTGCGGGCCATCAGGCGTTCTCTCTTTTCGGTCCCACGACGACCACCGCAAACTGCTTGGACCCGCCGTAACGCATCATGCGGTCGAATTCCCCAAGGCGGATGGGAATCCCGAAGCACACGGTTTCGGTTTCCCCCTCCTCCACGTCGACATAGGGCTCGTGGACATAGACGAAGCGGTCGTCGAACCCGGTGATCGCCATCCAGTGCGGCGCCTTGTAGCCTGTCAGCCGGTACGCGCTGACCAGGACGACGGGAATCCAGCCCTTCTCGAAGCGCCGGCGCAGTTGGGCCAGGGTCGGCGGCGCGTGGCGGACGCGAATGCCGGTTTTCGCGATCTCCGCCAGGAAATCGGCCTGAACCAGGCGAATCACCTCCTTCTTCTCCTCGCTGCGCACGCTGTCGACGAACAGGGCCTCGTCCTCGCTGACGAACAGGTCGACTGCGAAGCCCCGCTTCCAGGCGGACAACGCCAGGCCGAACGGGCCGCATCCGCCATGGCCGGAAGTCATGTAGATGGTGGTCGATTCCCGCCACAGCCGCAATTCGAACGCCCGGTCGAGGACGAGGCCGGGCTCCTGCGCCTTCATCGCCATCATCAGGCAGGCCGGGCCGCAGGTGAACTCCAGCGTCTGGGCGTAATAGGGAACGGGGGTGTCCTCGGCGGAAAGATGGGGCGCGAGCGCCTTTTCCATGCGAACCGCGTCGACATGATCCTCGTAGTAGTCGGGATAGGTCGAAAACTGCCGGTAGCCGGCCCGCTCGTAGAACGCGATGGCCCGCGCGTTGTCGCGGCGCACCTCAAGCCGCATCGTCACCGTGCCGGCTTCGAGGGCGATCTTTTCCGACGCCTCCAACAGCGCGCGCGCGATGCCGCCCTTGCGCCAGCGCGGCAACACGGCAAGGGAATAGAGCCGCGCCATGGAGGTATTGCGGTGGAACAGGACCAGGCTGTAGCCGGCGATCGCGCCCTTTTCCGCCTCGTCCACGATGAGGGACGCGTTCCCCCGGGTCAGGAGGTGGCGAAAGCTGCGCAGCGACAGCCGGTCGGTCTCGAAGCATTCCTGTTCCAGGTCGGCAAGAGCGGGGACGTCCTCCAGGGTGGCGGCACGAATCACCGCGCCCGCCCCCGGACGGTCCCCGGGCCCGCCTCCCCGGGGGAGTACGGGCTGCCGGCTTGTGGAATTGCGTTGCGCCTTTGCGACCATCCGAATCCGAGCCCGCTTCACCTTCGGCAACCGAAGGCCGTCGATGGCTCACTCAAGGCCACAAATTAATCGACTTGTCGAGCCCGTTCCACGAGTTCGTCGCGTCCGACCGGATCTCCTGCCGCCGCCGTCAGTGCTTCTGCGTCTTCGGCAGACCGTCGAACAGCTTGGCGTTGGGGCAGAACCAGCGGTAGGCGCCGGCGTCGCTCTTGCCGGTGAGCCAGGCGAAGCAGGCATCGGCGTCCTGGCACTTGAGGCAGCGCGCATTGGCAAGGCGCAAAAGCCCATCCGGCACGTCGGCACCGTCGACACCATGCACCTTCATGGCCTCACGCATCAGGGGCGACTGCGGAGCCTCACCGGACGGGAACATCTGATACATAACGATACTCCGTCAGTGTCTATCGGCATCATTTTTACCACCGACAACGGTCCCGACATTGATCCAGATCACCTGGCCGGCCGCACGGCCCGGTTTATTTCTTCCCGGCCGCCTTCAGGGCCTGTTCCCGGTAGGCCGCGATCCGCGCCCTGAGCCCGGGAACCGAAGCCGTACGGGCGATGTCGGCCATGTCGGCGTCGCGGGTGTCCGTCGCGGTCACGCGGAACAGGTCCGCCGTGGCCTGGGGTGTCAGGGTGTGGGCGGCCGCCCGTTCCGCGTCGATCAAGGCGGGCCAGGCGGCGGGTTCCGCGATCTCCGTCGCGAAGCCCAGGTCGAGCGCCTCCGCCGCGCCGAAGGTCAGGCCCGAGTTCTGGATGCGCCGCGCCTGGTCCTCGCCGACACGGACCTGGAGCCGCCGGGTGCCGAGCACGATCCCGAAACCCAGGCCCGGCATGCGGAACGCCGTCCCGGGAGCGGCGATGCGGCGGCTGCAGGCGCAGAACAGGTCGGCGCCGGCGCCGAACACCCGCCCGTGGGCGAGCGCCAGGGTCGGGAACGGCGCATGGTAGACGGCCTGCAACAGGGTCTCGATACGGATCAGGCGGTGCACCAGATCGCCGTCGGAAACGTCCTCCAGGTCCGAAAGGTCGAAGCCGGAACAGAAGCTCTTGCCCTCGCCCCTGAGAACCAGGAGCCGCGTGCCGTCCCACGTTGCCGCGTCGACGGCGCCCAGCAGACCCTCGACCAGTCCCGGGCCGAGGGCGTTGGCCCGATCGGCCCGGTTCAGGGTGATCTCGGTGGCGCCGGCGGTCGTGGTGATGATCAGGTGGTCGGTCATGTCGTGATCCTATTCGTTTCTGGTCGCCTACGGCGCGATACCTGCAAAAACAGACGCCCCCGATCAGGGTTTGCCAAACCGGAGAGTGGCTGATAGCAGACATTGCGCGGGGCGGGCGACACCAAGTTCACGGACAGGTTCCCCTGGCCAATGGCCCCGCCCCCGCGCGATGATCGGGAAACTGGAGACGCTGCCGCCAGGCAAAGGAGCCGAGATGACGCCGGGAAACAACCCCGCCTCCCTGGACGACGAGCAGGCGCCGGACAAGGACCGGCCGCTGCAGGAGGACATCCGCTGGCTCGGCCGCCTTCTCGGCGACACGGTGCGGGCCCAGCAGGGCCAGGCCGTGTTCGACCTGATCGAGACGATCCGCCGCACTTCGGTCCAGTTCCACCGCGAGGACGACCTGACGGCCAGGCACGCGCTGGAAGACATCCTCAAGTCCCTGGATCCGGCCCAGGCGGTGCAGGTGATCCGCGCCTTCAGTTATTTCTCCCACCTTGCCAATATCGCCGAGGACCATCACCACATCCGGCGCACGCGCCATCATGCCATCGCCGGCTCCGCGCCCCGGCGCGGCACGGTGGCCGACGCCCTGGCCCGCGCCTTCGCGGCCGGGCGTTCGCCCGCCGAGGTGAAGGCCTTCCTCGACGGCGCACAGATCAGTCCGGTGCTGACGGCCCATCCCACGGAAATCCGCCGGCGCAGCATGATGCGGCGGGAGATCGCCATCGCCGACCTGATCGCGCGGCGCGAACGTACGGACCTGACGCCGGAAGAGCGGCAGGAGGTCGAGGACCGGTTGGCCCGCGTCGTGCTGGTGCTGTGGCAGACCAACCTGCTGCGCCAGACGCGGCTCCACGTCCTGGACGAGGTGACCAACGGGCTCAGCTATTTCGACCATACCTTCTTCCGCGAATTGCCCCGCCTCTACGCGGCGCTGGAGGACCAGCTGGCCGCGGCCGGCGCCGACACGGAGAGCGCTCCCCTCGCCTCGTTCCTGACCATCGGAAGCTGGATCGGCGGCGACCGCGACGGCAACCCCTTCGTCGATGCCGGGGTCCTGCGCGAGACCCTGCGCCGGCAGAGCATGAGCGCCCTCGGCTTCTATCTGGAGGAAATCCACAAGCTGGGCAACGAACTGCCCCTGTCGTCGCTGATCGTGCCCGTCTCGCCGGCGCTGGCCGACTTCGCCGCCAATTCCCCCGACACCTCGCCCCACCGCAAGGCCGAGCCCTACCGGAGGGCCCTCGCCTGGATCTATGCACGGCTCGCCGTCACGCAGGAGCGCCTGAACGGCACGCCCGCGCCGCTGGCGCCGCTGGGCACGGCCGAGCCTTACGCGACGGCCGGCGACCTGCAGGCGGACCTTCGCATCATCCACGACTCCCTGGCGGAGAACGGCTCGCGCGCTGTGACCCGGGGGCGCCTGCGCCACCTGCGCCGGGCCGTCGACTGCTTCGGCTTTCACCTGGCGCGCCTCGACCTGCGCCAGGGATCGGACGTCCACGCGGCGACCCTGGGCGAACTGCTGGAGGTCGCCGAGCCGGGCACCGGCTACGACGGCCTGGACGAAGCGGCGCGGCGGGAGCGTCTCCGCGCCGAACTCGGCGCCCGGCGCCCCTTGACCCTGCCGCGCCATGCCTATTCCGAGCGGACGGCGAAGGAGCTCGACATCCTGCGCACCGCGCGGGACGGCCTGGACACCTACGGCCCCGACGCCATCCGCACGGCCATCGTGTCCAATACCCGGGATGCCTCGGACATCCTGGGCCTGGCGGTGCTGCTGAAGGAGACGGGCCTGATCGACGAGAACGCCCGCAGCGCCGTCAACCTGGTGCCCCTGTTCGAGACCATCGACGACCTGCGCCGCGCCGTCGCCATCATGGACGCGCTGCTGTCGACGTCGGAGTACCGCCGCCTGGTCGACAGCCGGGGCGGTCTGCAGGAGGTCATGCTGGGATATTCGGACAGCAACAAGGACGGCGGCTACGTGACCTCGGGGTGGGAGCTGTACAAGGCCGAGGTCGGTCTGGTCGCCCTGTGCCGCCGCCACGGCGTCCGGCTGCGCCTGTTCCACGGCCGGGGCGGCTCCGTCGGGCGCGGCGGCGGGCCCAGCTTCGACGCCATCCTGGCCCAGCCGGCGGGCGCGGTCGACGGGCAGATCCGCCTGACCGAACAGGGAGAGATCATCTCGTCCAAGTACACCAATCCCGAGGTCGGCCGCCGCAACCTGGAGATCCACACGGCGGCGACGCTCGAGGCCTCGCTCCTCCACCCGCACGAGGACGCGGTACCGGACGACTTCATCCGCGCCATGGACCGCCTGTCGGAGTTGGCGTTCCGCGCCTACCGCGACCTGGTGTTCGAAACGCCCCGGTTCGAGGAATACTTCCGCGCCTCCACCGTGATCGACGAGATCTCGACCCTCAACATCGGATCGCGCCCGGCGTCGCGCAAGGCCTCGGGCAGGATCGCGGACCTGCGCGCCATTCCCTGGGTGTTCAGCTGGTCGCAATGCCGCGTGATGCTGCCGGGGTGGTACGGTTTCGGGGCGGCGGTCGCGGCCTGGCGGGACGAGGCCGGGAACGACGGCATGGCGCTGCTCGGCCGAATGTACCGGGACTGGCCCTTCTTCACCACGCTGCTGTCCAACATGGACATGGTGCTGGCCAAGTCCAGCATGGCCATCGCCTCGCGCTACGCCGACCTGGTCGCCGACAGGGACCTGCGCGAGAACATCTTCCACCGCATCCGCCAGGAGCGCATCGCCGCCATCGAGGCGCTGTTCGAGATCACCGGCAGCGATCGCCTGCTGGCGGGCAACCCGCTGCTTGCGCGATCCATCGAGAACCGCTTTCCCTATATCGATCCCCTCAACCACCTGCAGGTCGACCTGTTGCGCGCCCACCGGCAGGGCAAGTCCGAAGACCCCAAGGTACTGCGCGGCCTGCTGCTGACCATCAACGGCATCTCGGCCGGTCTCAGGAACAGCGGCTGAGGCGAGGGCTTTACAGCGTCGCCCGCACGGCCGCCGAGCGGTCCCACAGGTTGGGCACGGCGGTCGACGAATAGCCGGAGACGAAAGGCTTCACTTCGCCCGTGTCCGGCTTGAATACGTGGCGGGCGACGGCGCCGATGTTGGCGCCGTAGACGTGGATGCTGATCGACGGCTTGTCGGCGAAGGAATTGGCGACCACGTGGATATCGCCGATGGTGGGCGACACGGCCTCGACCTGGCCGGGCCGCAGTTCCGCCTCGGCCCCGGCCTGGACCAGCTTTCCGCCGGCGTCGCGTTCGAAACGGACTTCCTTCTCCGCCCCCCGCAGCATGCCGATCAAGCCCCAGACCGTGTGGTCGTGGACGGGCGTCTTCTGGCCCGGGCCCCAGACGAAGCTGACGACCGAGAAGCGTTCCAGCGGATCCGCATGCAGCAGGTACTGCTGATAGTACTCGGGATGCGGCCTGGTATAGGCCTCGGGCAGCCAGTCGTCGCGCGAGACGAGGATTTCCAGGAGCTTGCGTCCCTCGGCGATCAGCGTGTCCTCGTCGTCGGTGCGCGAAACCAGATGGGTCATGGCGACGACGAAGTCGCGCAGCGGGGCGATGGTGTCGGCGGGAGCGGTCATTCGGAAGTCCTCGGTCTGTCTTGAAGTCGCGGGGAGGGAGAGATCGGGGCCGGGCGCTGCCTCGGCGGCGACGCGCCGATGGCGCAGGGATCGGCGGGAATCTGCGGCGGGACGCCGCCGGCAAGGGCGCGCTCCACGGCGGCGGCGGCGGCGGTCACGTCGGCGCCCAGGTCCTTGAAGCGCGCCGGGCGCAGGCGTTCGGCCGGACCCGACACGCCGATGGCGGCGATCACGCCGCCCGCCGGATCATGAATGGGGGCGGCGACACCGCACACGGTGTCCTGCCATTCGCCGGCGTTGACGGCATAGCCGCGGGCGCGGATGTCCGCCATCTCGCGGAGGAAAGCGCCGGCGTCGACGATGCTTTTCGGGGTGAAGGCCCGCAGGCCTGCCGCCAGGGTGCGCTGCGCCGCCGGGTCCAGCGCCGCCACCATGGCCTTGCCCGTGGCGACGCAGCAGGCCGGCGCGCGGCCGCCGATGGCGGAATAGGCGCGCACCGGCTCGGGGCTTTCCAGTTTGTGCAGGTAGACGACCTCGTCGCCGTCCAGCATCGACAGGTGCACGCTTTCGCGCGTACGGGCGAGCAGCATCTCCATGGCCGGCAGGGCCAGCGGCCGCAGGTCGATGTGGGCCAGCATGGCCGTACCCAGTTCCCACAGGCGGATGGCGGCACGGTAGGTGCCCGTGGCCGCGTCGCGGTGCACGTAGCCCAGTTCCGTCAGGGTCTGCAGCAGGCGGTGGGCGTTGCTCTTGCCCAGGTTCACGCGCGCCGCCAGTTCCGACACACCCAAAGCCCGGTCGCTGCGGGCCAGGACCTCGAGAAGTGCCATGCCGTTGACCAGCGTGTTGTTCACGAGATCACGCCCTCGGCCCGCCATCGGGAGATATCGTCCGATCCGTAGCCGGCCTCGGCAAGGATCGCCTCGGTATGCTCGCCGACCAGCGGCGGCGGCGTGTCGATGCCGCCCGATCCGTGGGTCAGCCGGAACCCCGGTCCGACCAGACGCAGGGGACCGAACGGTGAGTCCACTTCCTGCAGCAGGCCGCGTTCGGCCACCTGGGGATGGGCGACGATCTCGTCGATGGACTTGACCGTGGCACAGGGCACGTCGGCCTCGGTCAGACGCGTCTCCCAGGTTTCCGGATCGCCGTCCCGCATGGCCCCTTCGATGACGTCCCTCAGGGCACCCGCGTTCTCGGTGCGCGCGGGCCAGTCCTTGAAGCGCGGGTCGGAAAGGGTGTCCTCGCGCCCCAGGGACTTCATCAGGTTGACGAACTGCTTTTCCAGCAGGATCGCCAGGACGATGTAGCCGTCGCCGCAGCGGAAGCGGTCGGCAGTCACCTTGCGGGTGACGGACAGGTTGCCGTACTGGCGCTGCACGAAGCCGGCGACCGTGTATTCGGTCACGTGCTGGGCCAGGAAGTTGAGGGTCGAATCCAGCATGGCGACGTCGACGAATTGGCCCTTGCCCGTCCGCGCACGCTGGTGCAGGGCGGCCGAGACCGCGAAGGCTCCCATCATGCCGCCGATCATGTCGCAGGCGGCGAAACCCGCGCGCATGGGCCCGCCCTCGGGCTCGCCGGTGATGGACATGATGCCGGACATGGCCTGAATCTTGCCGTCGAAGGCGGCTTTGGCGCGCTCCGGCCCCGTGTGACCGAAACCCGAAACGGCGCAGTAGATCAGGCGCGGGTTGATCTCCGTGAGCGCGTCGTAGCCGAGGCCGAAGCGGTCCATGACGCCGGGGCGAAAGTTCTCCCACACCACGTCGGCGTCCCTGGCCAGTCGCTTCACGATCTCCTGCGCCTGCGGCTTCTTCAGGTCGAGGGTCAGGCTGCGCTTGTTGGCGTTGATCGACATGAAGGCAGGCGCCATGTTGCGCTCGACCCACTCTTCGCTCAACTGGGCGCGGCGGTTGTCCTCGCCCTCCAGGGGTTCGATCTTGACGACGTCGGCCCCCTGCAGCGCGAACTGATAGGTCCCGAAAGGTCCGGCAAAGAAGCGCGTGAAGTCGAGGATGCGAATGCCGTCAAAGGGACGTATCTCGGGCCGGGTCATGCCGTCCCTCCGGCCTTCAGTTCCTTTGCCCGCAGTTCCCTGGCGACGATGCGGGCCTGTTCCGCCTCGGCGCGCAGCGCCGCCACCTCCTCAGGCGAGCGGCGTTCGATGTTGCAATAGTCGCCCTTCCAGTCCGGGTCGTCGGACCAGCGCAGCGGTGACTGCACAGTGGTGCGCGGCCCAATCGCCGATTCCAGGACGCCCAGCCCCCGTTCCAGCGTCTCCGCCTGGGACGTGGGATCGTGCGGCCGGCCGCAGGCATTGCCCAGGGGGAAGTCGCTGAACAGGAAGCGCGGCACGCCGCAGTATTCGACAATGTCCTTGGCGCAGCCCAGGACTACGGTGGGAATGCCGTTCGCTTCCAGGTGACGGGCGACGAGGCAGAGGGTCTGGTGGCAGACAGGGCAGTTGGGCACCAGGACTGCCGCCTCGGCCCCGTCCTCGCGGCAGCGGGCGAGGATTTCCGGGCAGTCGACGTCCAGCGTATGCTGCTGGCTGCGGTTGGTGGGGGCGCCGTGAAAGCGCCGGGTCAGGCCGCCGATGCGTCCGGCCGCCACGGCGGCGCGTAAGCTCTCCAGCGGGAACCAGCAGCGCGCGTCCTCCATGCTGGTGTGGATGCGGTCGATGCCGACATGGGCGATACGGAGGTCGTGGTCCCGGTCGGTGGCGCCGGAATAGACCGTGTAGAATTTGGCGGCCGAGTTGTAGGGCGCGCCCGGGCCTTGCGGCCCCTTGTCGGGCTGGTAGGGGGCCGCCGTGGTGATGAATGTGAGCCGCGTTTCGGCAAGCGGCCTGGTCAGCGGCGTGAAGGGCACGTCGACGTAGTGCGCCCAGACGTAGGGATTGCCGTAACCCAGGGCGAGGTACCAGTCGCGCGTGCGTTGCATGTAGGGGACAGGCTGGTCCAGTTCGGGCGCGAAGCCCAGGTCGCGGTCCGCCTTGATCGACGTCATTCCTGGTGTCCTCGGAGTTTTTCAGTTGTTCTGTTATATAGAACGTATATTCCGAAAAACAGAACAAAATCGCTGCAAATCCCGGACCCTCCGAACAGCGCCGGCGATTCCGGAGCGCGCCTGTTCACCGGGCCGTAAATCCGCTAAACGGAATCGGTCCCTGATCGAAACCCAATAAGGAGGCCCAGCCCATGGGGGAACAATGCGTTGTCGTCACCGGCGGCAGCAGCGGCATCGGCCGCGCCTGCGTCGAAGCCGTCGCCGCATCCGGCGTCAAGGTCGTCAGCCTGGACCGCAAGCCGCTCGCCGATCTGCCGGGCGTCACGTTCCATGAGATCGACCTCTGCGATCACGGCAGTATCCAGGGCGTGTTCGCCAACATCGCCGCGGCGTTCGAGATCGTCGGCCTGGTCAACAACGCCGGCATGTCGCTTTCCAAATCCCTGAGCGAGACGGAGCCGGAAGATTTCGCCAAGGTCGTTCCCCTCAACCTGGTGGCGCCGGCGATCTGCGCCAAATTCGCGGTCGAGAGCATGAAGCGCGCGGGCTGGGGTCGCATCGTCAACATCTCCAGCCGCGTCATCCTGGGCAAGGAACTGCGCACGGCCTATGCCGGGACCAAGGGCGGCATCGCCGCCATGACCAAGGTCTGGGCCCTGGAGCTGGCGGAACACGGCATCACCGTGAACACGGTGGCCCCCGGCCCCATCGCGACCGAACTGTTCAAGGAAGTGAACCCGGCCGACAGCCCCAAGACGCAGAAGATCATCGAAGGCGTGCCGGTCAAGCGCCTGGGCGAGCCCGAGGACATCGCCAACGCCGTGACGTTCTTCCTGAAAAAGGACAGCGGGTTCGTGACGGGCCAGACGCTGTTCGTCTGCGGCGGCATGTCGGTCGGCTGCGTGGAATAACAACCGCTGGATCGGCGGCCTGATTTCCGTCAAAAAGGGCCTCCTGCCGTGCACAGGCGCACGCCCCCGGAAACAATAGGTACTGACGCATGACCTCGATCCTGGTTCTGGGTTTCCTGATCGGCATCCGACATGCCTTCGAGCCGGACCACCTGGCCGCCGTCACGGCGCTGGTGTCGGGCAGGACGTCCCTGCGCCAGACCCTGCGCCAGGGCGCGGTCTGGGGCCTGGGGCATACGACTACCCTGTTCCTGATCTGCGGGGTCGTCATCTTCATGGAGACGGCGGTCTCCGACTTCGCGGCGCGCATGATGGAGGCCGCCGTGGGCGTCCTGCTGATCGGGCTGGGCGCCACGGTCATCCGCCGCGTGATCCGCGACCGCATCCATTTCCATGCCCATCGCCATGCCGACGGCAGGACCCACTTCCACGCCCATTCCCACAAGCACGAGCCGGCGCATTCGGTCCATCCCCGGATGCATGACCACGGCCATGTTCGCGCGGCAAGCTTCCCGTTCCGGTTCTTCGTCGTCGGGCTGATGCACGGAATGGCCGGGTCGGCGGCGCTCGCCGTGATGACGGCGCAGACCGCGACCTCGCCGTGGCTGGCGCTCGCCTACGTCGCCCTGTTCGGCATCGGCTCCATGGTCGGCATGGCCGCCTTCACCGCCGCCATCAGCCTGCCGCTCAGCGCCGCGCGCTCCCTCACCTGGGCCCATAACGGCCTGCAGGCCGCCATCGGCTTCGTGACCGTGGGCCTGGGCGGCGCGACGGTGGTGACGTCGCTTTTCCCCTGATCACGCCTTGATGACGGTCGGGACGTCGGACACCGCGAGCGCCGGGTCCGAAGTCTGCGGAACCACCGCCGCGGCGCGCAGATCGGCGAACACTTCGCCGATACCGATCAGAACCGGCCCCTCGCCGGCCTCGGGCGCCTGCCCTGCCAGGTAGCCCAGCGTGCGCACCTCGCGCGTCTCACCCCTGCGGCTGACATTGCAGATCAGGACCGTCGGCGTGCCGGGGGCGCGGCCCATCTCGATCAGCCGCCGCGCCAGCGTGCCTGCGGTGCGTCCGGCCATGTAGACCATCAGGGTCGTGCCTACGTCGGCCAGGCCGCGCCAGTCGAGATCGTCGGGCAGGCCGCCCGCATGACCATGGCCGGTGACGAAGCGCACCGAACGCGCATGATCGCGGTGGGTCAGCGACACGCCGAGCGCCGCCGCCGCCCCCAGCGCCGCCGTGATGCCCGGCACCACGTCGACGGCGATGCCGTGGGCGCGCAGGTCCGCGATCTCCTCGCCGGCGCGGCCGAAGATCATGGGATCGCCCGATTTCAGGCGCACCACCTGCTTTCCCTGACCGGCCAGCTTGATCATCAGACCGTTGATCTCGTCCTGGCGGCAGGACGGCCGGTTGCCGCGCTTGCCGACCAGAAGACGCTTGGCTTCGCGGCGCGCCAGTTCCAGAACCTCGTCGGACACCAGATCGTCGTACAGGATCACGTCGGCGACCTGCAGGGCGCGCACGGCCTTGAGGGTCAGCAGTTCCGCGTCGCCCGGCCCGGCGCCGACCAGGGTCACGCGGCCCATCCCCCCGGCGTCGCGGACCGTCAGGTTGGCCGGGTCCATGAGGGTTTCCGGCGCGGGATGGTCCGGCTCGGCGAAGGCGCGTTCGGCCTGCACCCGCCAGAAGCGGCGGCGGCGCGCGGCCTCGGGCATCAGGTCGCGCATGCGGGCGCGCAGGCCGGCCGCCGCCTGCGCCCAGCGGGCGATGCCGGGCGGCAACAGGGTTTCGATGCGCCGGCGTACGGCCTGGCACAGCACGGGCGCCGCCCCGGCGGTCGAGATCCCGACCACCACCGGCGAGCGGTTGACGATGGCGCCGAAGGAGAAATCGCAATGGGCCGGGCGGTCGATGATGTTGACCGGCACCCCCGCCGCCCGCGCGGCGGCGGCCAGGCGCGCGGCCTGGTCGTCGTCCGTCGCATCGGCGACGGCGAGCGCACAGCCGGTAAGGTCGCCTTCGTCCCAGGGACGGCCGTCGGTGACCCGCAATACCGTCGCTCCGGCGGCGGTGACGAGATCGGATTTCCAGCCGGCCGCGTCCGTCGCCCCCCAGACGACGGCGCGACGGCCCTTCAGGTCATGGAACAGGGGAAGCACGGCAAGGTTCGCCATCGCGCCCGGTTTGCGCTCTTCCGGCCGTCGCGTCATGTCAGCTCGCTTCCCTGAGTTCTGCATCGGCGATCAGCACCTCGATTTCCGGGCGGCACGACCCGCAGGTGATGCCGGCCCCGGTGCAGGCCCCCACGGCGTCGACCGTGGCGCAGCCCTGGTCCACGATGGCGCGACGGATGTCGTTGGCGCCGACGAACATGCAGGTGCAGACGACGGCGCCGGGATCGGCCTTGTCGGCGGCCCGCCGCCCGGCCAGCACGGCCATGCGGCCCGCGGGCGACGCCGTCACGCTGCCCAGTTGCTCCGCCACCCAGGCCCGATCGACGGCGACGGGGCTACGGGCGGCATAGAGGGCGCCCGCCAGGACGTCCCCCCGGAACACCGCCAGACGGTATCCGTTGGCGGCGCGGTCCTCGCTGGCCATGACGTGGAGCGGTCCGTCGGCAGGATCGACGCCGAGAACGGAAAGCGCCCAGGCCTGCCGGTCCTCCGGCGTTCGGGCCAGCGCGATCTCGGCCCGCCAGCCGCCCTCGACGCGGGCCAGGGCCCAATAGTCCGCCGCCGCCGTCGCGGGCCGCGCCGTGGAAACGGCATAGGCATAAACCTCGGCGGCGAAGGGCTTAACGGCGACGGCGGTGTACTTGGTCTCGGGCTGGCCCGAGACGGGATCGACATGGGGTGCCACCAGGGCGTCGACCCTGGCCCTGCCCGACCACTGGTCGTTCCAGTGCATGGGCATGAAAACCTGGCCGGGCTTGACACGGCGGGTGATCAGCACGCGCACCAGGCATTCGCCTCGGGGGCTTGTCACGCGGGCCAGTGTCGCCGGAGCCAGTCCCAGGCGCTCGGCGTCGTCGGGCGAGATTTCCAGGAATGGTTCCGCCAGGTGGCGGGACAGCGTGGGCGACAGGCCCGTGCGCGTCATGGTGTGCCACTGGTCGCGGATGCGCCCCGTATTGAGGACCAGGGGACAGGCCGGGCCGGGTGTGGACGCGGGCGCGCGGTCCTCAACCGCGACGAACCGCCCGCGCCCGTCATTGGTGAAGAACCCGCCCTCGGCGAAGAACCGTTCTTCCGACCCGCCGGCGGCGCGTTGCGGCCACAGCGTCGGCGTAAGCGCGTCATAGGCCGCGTCGTCGATCGCCGCCATGGCGCCCAGGTCCAGGTCGCGGGCCAGGGCGGCGTTGGCGGCGGCGGTCAGGGCCGCGTATTCGCGGAAGATGTCGGCCGGACCCGCATAGTCGAAGGCCGCGCCGTGGCCCAGGCGCTTTGCGACCTCGGCGACCATCCACCAGTCGGCGCGCGCCTCGCCCGGGGTCGGCAGGAAGGTTCGCTGGCGCGAGATGCGGCGCTCCGAATTGGTCACCGTGCCCTCCTTCTCGCCCCAGGCCTGGGCCGGCAGCAGAACATGGGCGAGCGCCGCCGTGTCCGTCGCCCGCGTCACGTCCGACACCGCGACGAAGGGGCATCGGGCGATGGCGTCGCGCACGCGGTCGGCGTCGGGCAGGCTGACCGCCGGGTTGGTCGCCATGATCCACAGCGCCTTGATCCGCCCATCGGCCACGGCGTCGAACAGGTCGACGGCCTTCAGACCCGATGTATTGGCGATGGCGGGGCTGGCCCAGAAGTCCTTGACCAGGGCGCGGTGGGCGGGGTTCTCCAATTCCAGATGGCAGGCGAGCTGATTGGCCAGCCCGCCCGTTTCCCGCCCGCCCATGGCGTTGGGCTGTCCGGTGACCGAGAACGGCCCCATGCCGGGACGGCCGATGCGCCCGGTGGCGAGATGGCAGTTGATGATCGCGTTGACCTTGTCCGTGCCCGCCGAGGACTGGTTGACGCCCTGGCTGTAGACGGTGACCGTGCGCTCCATGCGCACGAACAATTTGTAGAAGGCCAGGACCTGATCAAGGGTCAGGCCGCAGCGCGCCGCCACCCATTCCGGGTCCGTCGCCTCCGCCGTGCGCAGGGCCGCCGTGACCCCCGCCGTATGGTCGGCGATGAAGGTCCCGTCGAACCCGCCGTTCTGCGCCAGCCAGGACAGCAGCCCGTTGAACAGGGCCACGTCCGATCCCGGCGCAATCGCCAGATGCATGTCGGCGGTTTCCGCCGTGGCCGTGCGCCGGGGGTCGATCACCACGACGCGCGTGCCGCGCGCCTTGCGAGCGGCCTGAAGGCGCTGGTACAGCACGGGATGGCACCACGCCAGGTTGGAGCCGACCATGACGACCAGATCGGCCTGTTCCAGGTCCGCGTACAGGCCCGGCACCGTGTCCGTACCGAAGGCGCGCTTGTGCCCGGCCACCGAGGACGCCATGCAAAGCCTGGAATTGGTGTCGATGTTGGCCGAGCCGATGAAACCCTTCATCAGCTTGTTGGCGACGTAATAGTCCTCGGTCAGCAACTGGCCGGAGACGTAGAAGGCGACGGAATCAGGCCCATGTTCGTCGATCGCGGCATGGAACCGGCAGGCGACAAGATCCAAGGCGTCATCCCAGGATGCCTGCCGCCCCCCGATCTCCGGGTGCAGCAATCGGTCGTCGTAAGACAGCGTCTGACCCAGGTTGGTGCCCTTGGAGCAGAGCCTCCCGAAATTCGCCGGGTGGTCGGGGTCGCCCTTGATGGTGACGGCGCCATCGGCGGTCACGGTGGCCTTAACGCCGCAGCCGACCCCGCAATAGGGGCAGGTTGTCGCCGTGTCGTCGGTCATCCGCCCTACCCCCCCTTAAGCCAGCAACGCCCGGTCGATCAGCACGCGGCCGTCGTCGACCTGCACCGGGAAGGTGCGCACGCGCCCCTCGTCCGGCGCCTTGGCGCGGCCGGTTTCCATGTCGACAACCCAGTTGTGCAGCGGACAGGTCACGCCGTTTTCGTGCACGATCCCCTGGCTGAGCGGCCCGCCCTTGTGCGGACAGCGGTCTTCCAACGCGAAGACCCGGTCGGTGGCAGTACGGAACAGGGCGACGCAGCCGAGCGTCGCCCGGACCACGCGGGCCCCCTGCGGCGGGATGTCTTCCAACCGGCAGACCTCGATCCAGACCTGCGTTTTCGTGCTGATGCTCATTTCGTTCATCACGCCACTTTCCCTAAATGCGCCAGACGGAAGGAGGTGAATTCTTCCGCGTCCTTGCCCTGGGCGCGTTCGGCCCAGGGATCGTTCTGCATGAATTTCTGCGAGTAGACGAAGCGGGCGTTCAACTCCTTGCGCCGCTCGGCGTTTTCCACCACCTGTTCGCGGGCCACGCCGAGGCCGACCCGATCCGCCCATTTGTAGATGCGTTCCAGATAGTGGCCTTGTTCACGGTAAAGCTGCATGAGGGCGCCGACGTATTCCAGGACCTCACCCTCGGTCGCGACGGTGCACAGAAGCTCCGTGCCCTTGACGTGCATGCCGGCGGCCCCGGCGAAGTGGATTTCGTAGCCACTGTCGACGCAGACCACGCCGATGTCCTTGCAGGTCGCTTCGGCGCAGTTGCGCGGGCAACCGGACACCGCCAATTTCACCTTGTGCGGCGTCCAGGAGCCCCACAGGAATCGTTCCAGCATGATGCCGAGGCCCGTCGAGTCCTGCGTGCCGAAACGGCACCAATCCGTGCCGACGCAGGTCTTCACCGTGCGCAGCGACTTGCCGTAGGCATGGCCCGATACCATCCCCGCCGCGTTGAGGTCAGCCCATACGGCGGGCAGGTCTTCCTTCTTCACGCCCAGCAAATCGATGCGCTGGCCGCCGGTGACCTTGACCGTCGGGATCCGGAACTTGTCGGCCACGTCGGCGATGGCGCGCAGTTCGTCCGGTGTGGTGATGCCGCCCCACATGCGCGGCACCACGGAATAGGTGCCGTCTTTCTGAATGTTGGCGTGAACCCGTTCGTTGATGAACCGCGACTGCTTGTCGTCGACGTATTCGCCGGGCCAGGTCGCCAGCAGGTAGTAGTTGAGGGCCGGGCGGCATTTGGCGCAGCCGCAGGACGTCTTCCAGTTCAGTTCCTGCACGACGGCGGGAATGGATTTCAGTTCCTGGGCGACGATCAGCCGCCGCACGTCGTCATGCCCCAGGTCCGTGCAGCCGCACATGGGCTGAACGGCATCGGGCTGGAAGGCGTCGCCCAGGGTGAACTTGAGAAGCTGCTCGACCAGCCCCGTGCAGGTGCCGCAACTGCCGGACGCCTTGGTGTGCGCCCGCACGCCGTCGACGTCGGTCAGGCCCTTGTCCGAGATGGCCTGAACGATGGTTCCCTTGCACACGCCGTTGCAGCCGCAGATTTCCGCGTCATCCGGTAAGGCTGCAACGGCCGCCGTAGGGTCCAGCGGGGAGCCCCCCGCATAGGCCTGGCCGAAGATCAGGGTTTCCCGCAACTCGGAAATGTCCGTGCCCTTCTTCAACATGTCGAAGAACCAGGCGCCGTCGGCGGTATCGCCATACAGCACCGCGCCGATGATCCTGTTGTCCTTCAGCACCAGGCGCTTGTAGACGCCGCCCGCGGCGTCGCGCAGGACGATCTCCTCGCGGTCCTCGGCTTCGGCGAAGTCGCCGGCCGAGTACAGATCGATGCCCGTGACCTTCAGCTTGGTCGCGGTGACCGAGCCCGTGTATTCCGGCGCCGCGTCCCCGGCCAGATTGGATGCGATGACCTTGGCCATGTCGTAGAGGGGGGCGACCAGGCCGTAGCACTGTCCCCGGTGTTCGACGCATTCGCCGACGGCCAGGATGTCCGGATCGCTGGTCCGCAAGTGATCGTCGACCAGGATGCCGCGCCCAACCTCCAGCCCGGCGTCGTCGGCGAGCTGGGCGTTGGGCCGGATACCCACGGCCATCACGACGATGTCGGCGGGAAGCGCCGTGCCATCTTCCAGCACCACGCCCGCGACCTTGCCTTCCTTGCCGGTGATTTCCTTGGTATTGGCGCGGGTGATGATTTTGATGTCGCGGTCGGCCAGCGCCTTTTCCAGAAGGTATCCGGCTGATGCGTCCAACTGGCGTTCCATCAGCGTCGGCATCAGGTGCAGGACCGTGACCTCCATGCCCTGGCGCTTCAGGCCGTAGGCGGCCTCCAGCCCCAGCAGCCCGCCGCCGATCACCACCACATGGCCGCCCGATTTTGCGGCGTCCAGCATGGCGTCCACGTCGTCCAGATCGCGGTAGGTGACGACGCCCGAAAGGTCCTTGCCCGGCACGGGAATGACGAAGGGCGAGGAGCCGGTGGCGATCAGCAACTTATCGTACTCGGCCTCGGTCCCGTCCTCGGCCACCACCTTGCGCTCGGCGCGGTCGATCTCCATGACCTTCTTGCCCTTATGCAGGGTCACGCCGTGTTTTTCGTACCAGGCGTCGTCGTGGATGATGATGTCCTCAAACGCCTTTTCGCCGGACAGCACCGGCGACAGCATGATGCGGTCGTAGTTGACACGCGGTTCGGCGTTGAAGATCGTCACCTCGTAGGCGCCGGGGGCCTTTTCGAACAGGTGGTCGAGCACCCGGCCCGGCGCCATGCCGTTGCCGATGACGACAAGTTTCTTAGGCTTTGTCTGGCTCATCACGCTGCCTCCTCCGTTGTTGGCGAACCGCTTTTGCCCTGATGGCCGTGTTCGTACTCCTCGAGGAAGTCGAGGAGTTCGGCCCGGTATTCGTAGTACTTGGGATGTTCGAGAAGCTGCTTGCGCGAGCGCGGACGCGGCAGGTCCACGTCCATGATCTTGCCGACCCGGGCGTTCGGCCCGTTGGTCATCATGATGACCCGGTCGGCCAGCAGGATCGCCTCGTCCACGTCATGGGTGACGCAGATCGCCGTGACCTGGGTTCGGGTCCAGACCTCCATCAGGACCTCCTGCAGCTCCCAGCGCGTCAGGCTGTCGAGCATCCCGAAGGGCTCGTCCAGCAGCAAAAGCTTGGGCGACAGCGCGAAGGCGCGGGCGATGCCGACGCGCTGCTTCATGCCGTTGGACAGCTCGCAGGCCGGCTTGTCGGCGGCGGCGGACAGGCCGACCCGCGACAGGTAGTAGCGCACGATGGCCTCGCGCTCCGGCTGGGTCGCGTGGGGGTAGACCTTGTCGACGCCGAGCGCCACGTTCTCCAGGGCCGTCAGCCAGGGGAACAGGCTCGGCGCCTGGAACACCACGCCGCGGTCGGGCCCGGCGTCCGACACCTCGCGCCCATCCAGGATGATGCCGCCCTCGGAGATCGGGTTGAGCCCCGCCGCCATGGACAGCACCGTCGACTTGCCGCAGCCCGAATGGCCGATGATCGAGATGAACTCGCCCCGCTTCATGCGCAGGTCGAAGCCCTCGACCACGGTCAGCGGCCCCTTGGGCGTGGGATAGACCTTGGAAATCTTGGCGAAGTCGCAATAACGTTCGTCGTGCGGCATGCGCGGCTGGGCCGCGTCCCGGGCGACCTGTGGCAGCTTGGTGTGCAGGTCGATGGGTACCACGTTGGGCAGGATCAGGTCGTCCTCAGCCTCGGACCCGCGGTCGACGCCGACCGACATCAGGTACTGCGTCACGTCGCGGCGCAGCGCCTTGAACGCGGCGTCGTGGTTCATCGCCGCGCGGTCGCGGGGGCGCGGGATGGCGACCTTGAATTCCGGCCCGAAGGTCGCCCCCGGCCCGGGGTTGAGCGGGATGATGCGGTCGGCCAGCAGGATCGCCTCGTCCACGTCGTTGGTGATGAGGACCACGGTCTTCTTGTCGCGGCTCCAGATTTCCTCGATCTCGTCCTGCAGGTTGGCCCGGGTCAGGGCGTCGAGGGCGCTGAGGGGTTCGTCCAGCAGCAGGACCTCCGGCTCCATGGCGAGGGCGCGTGCCACGGCGACGCGCTGGCGCATGCCGCCGGACAGTTCGGCCGGCTTGCGTGTGATGGCATGGCCGAGGCCGACCATGTCGACGTATTTCTCGACCCGCGCCCGACGCTGGGCCTTGGTCTCGTCCTTGAACAGAACATCGACGGCAAGGCCGATGTTCCCCGCCACGGACAGCCAGGGCATCAGGGAATAGTTCTGGAACACGACGCCCCGTTCCGGCGCGGGCCCGTCGATGTCCTTGCCCTTCATGACGATGCGTCCGGCGTCGGGCTTGATCAGCCCGGCCATGGCCGAAATCAGGGTCGTCTTGCCCGACCCGGAAAACCCGACGATGGCGACGAACTCGCCTTCCTCGATGGAAAGATTGATGTCCTTGAGGACGTCGGTCTTGGCGGCACCCGAGCCGTAGGACTTGGCGATGCCTTGCAGTTCCAGGAATGCCATGGCTTTCCGTCCTTTGTCCTAGCGTTTGTCCGAGAAGGTCAGCAGCCCCTGCAGGGTCTGCATGACCCGGTCGAGCAGGAAGCCGATGATCCCGATGGTGAACACGGCGACCATGATCTTGCCCAACGAATGGGAGGAGCCGTTCTGGAATTCATCCCACACGAACTTGCCGAGCCCCGGGTTCTGGGCCAGCATCTCGGCCGCGATCAGCACCATCCAGCCGACCCCGAGCGACAGCCGCAGGCCCGTGAAAATCAGCGGCAGGGCCGACGGCAGGACCATCTTCATGACCTTGGTCGTCCAGTTGAGCTGCAGCACGCGGCCCACGTTGACGAGGTCGCGATCGATGGAGGCGACGCCGACCGAGGTGTTGATCAGGGTCGGCCATAGCGAGCACAGCGTCACCGTGATCGCCGAGTTGAGGAACGATTTCTCGAAAACCGGGTCGTCGGTCACGTAGACGGCGCTGACCACCATGGTGACGATGGGCAGCCAAGCGAGCGGCGACACCGGCTTGAATATCTGGATCAGCGGGTTCATGGCCGAATTGAACACCGGCGACAGACCGCACAGGATGCCGATGGGCACGGCGAACAGGGTCGCGATCAGGAAGCCCATGAACACGGTCTTCAGGCTGGTGACGATCTGGTCGACGTAGCTGGGCTTTCCCGTGTAGGTGCGCCATTTCACTTCGGTGTTGGGGTCCTCGGCCAGCTTGGCGGCGTTTCGCTTTTCCTGGCGTTCGTAGAAGGCATCCTGCTTTTCGCGCTGAATCTTGTGATCTTCCCACAGGCTGACCGCCTCCTCGTAGACGGCGACCGGCCCGGGAATCTTGCCCAGGCTGGTCTCCACCTGCTGGGCCAGTTGCGACCACAGGCCCAGGAACACGGTGAAGGCGATCACGGGGATGCCGAGGAGGCGCCACAACTGCACCAGTTCGTGGCGCGGATTCTCGCCGGCGATCATCCGTATGACCGGCGTGAACCAGGTCAGGCCGATCAAGGTCAGGACGTTGTTGACCCGGGTTGCGGTGATGGCAGTCATGGCACTCTCTCTTTCAATCGTTCAGGCGTTCGACCGGGGCGGGACGGAGCGGCGACGCGACCCCGCCCCGTCCGGTCATGGGATCAGCCCTGCACCTCGGCGCCGACCACGACCTGGTTCTGCTTCAGGCCGATCGGGAACTTCTCTAGGTACTCGTTGGGCTTGCGGCCGTCGAAGGCGACGCCGTCGATGAACTCGGTCTGCGGCGCGCGGTAGCCGTCCGTGTCCCACGGGAAGTCGGCCTTGGCCGCCTTGCCCTCGTCGACCAACATCTTGGCCGCCTTCAGGTAGATGTCCGGGCGGTACACCTTCTTGGCGATGGCGTGGTACCAAGTGTCCGGCTTGCCCTCGGGGATCTGGCCCCAGCGGCGCATCTGCGTCAGGTACCAGACGGCGTCGGACAGATAGGGATATGTGGCGAAGTAGCGGAAGAATACGTTGAAGTCCGGCAGTGGCCGCTTGTCGCCCTTCTCGTATTCGAAGGTGCCGGTCATGGAGTTGGCGATGACCTCGTAGTCGGCGCCGACATATTCGCTTTTGGCCAGGATCTTCACGGCTTCCTTGCGGTTGGCGTCGCCGTTCGCGTCAAGCCACATGGCGGCGCGGATCAGGGCCTTGGTCAGGGCCAGGGTGGTGTTGGGATACTTTTCGGAGAACGCCTTGGTGATGCCGAACACCTTTTCCGGATTGTCCTTCCATATCTCGTAGTCGGTGACGACCGGCACGCCGATGCCCTTGAACACGGCCTGCTGGTTCCACGGCTCGCCCACGCAGTAGCCGAAGATGGTGCCGGCCTCCATGGTCGCGGGCATCTGCGGCGGCGGCGTCACGGACAACAGGGCGTCGGCCTTGATCTGGCCCGAGATGTCCGTCTTGGAGTAGTAGCCGGGGTGGATCCCGCCCGCCGCCAGCCAGTAGCGCAGTTCGTAGTTGTGGGTCGAGACGGGGAACACCATGCCCATCTTGAAGGGCTTGCCGGCGGCCTTGTATTCGGCGACCACGGGTTTCAGGTAGTCGGCCTTGATCGGGTGGACCGGCTTGCCGTCCTTGTGCGGAATGTGTTTTTTCATCTTGGCCCAGACTTCGTTGGAAACGGTGATCCCGTTGCCGTTGAGGTCCATGGAAAAGGGCGTGATGACGTGCGCCTGGGTGCCGAAGCCGATGGTCGCGCCGAGCGGCTGGCCGGCCAGCATGTGGGCCCCGTCGAGCTGCCCGTCGATGACGCGGTCGAGCAGCACCTTCCAGTTGGCCTGGGGCTCCAGGGTCACGAACAGGCCTTCGTCCTCGAAGTAGCCCTTCTCGTAGGCGATGGCGAGCGGCGCCATGTCGGTCAGCTTGATGAAGCCGAACTTCAGCTCCTCTTTCTCCGGCGTCAGCTTGGCCGCCTGCGCAGGTCCGCCGGTCAGGGCGCCGGTGCCCAGCGCGACGGCCGCCGCCGCGAGGATTTTCAGAATGTAACGCTTGTTGTCGTTGGTCCTGGTCATCTGCTTTCTCCTGCGTCCTGGGGGGGGATGGATGGAGCGACGATCACGCCGCTTCGGCCGCCGCGTCCTTCATCACGGAGGCAAGCAGGCCGTAGGCCTCGGCCCAGGCGCTTTCCACGTCCGCCGTGAAGGCGTCGCCCAGGCCCTTGCCGAGCGTCCACAGAAGCGCGCCGCCGACGATGTCGTAGTGCTCGTCCCTGACGCCGTAGCCGACGTGGCGGCGGCCCAGGTCCTGGACCGCGCCGGCGATGGTTTCGACCTGGTGCAGGTTGGTCACGGCGACGCCGATCATCTGCATCAGCTTCTTCTTCTGCTCGCTCATGTCCTGGGGGAATAGGGGGCGCAACTGCGGCGCCACCTCGAATAGGCGGCCGTAGAAGATGTCGGCGGCCGTGGCGGCGATGGGGGCGACGGACTTGAAGCTGTCCTGGACCAGTTTGATCTGTTCGGGTGTCATGTTCGTTCCTTTCGATGGCATGGGGGTCGGCGGGCAGCCCGGCCACGCGCGCGGCGCCGGGCCCGGCCCGCTTACTTCATGGGCACGCGGATGACGACGCCGCCCATCACCTCGCCGAGCTTGAAATCCGTGCGGGGCGAATCCTTGTGCGCGTTGTGGCAGTTGACGCAGGGACCGGCCACGGCGACGTCGGCATAGACGGCGGTGAAGTACTTCTTCCCGCCCAACTCTTCCTCGCCGTAGAAGGGTTTCTCTCCCTTGTTCTCGGCAATGAAGGCGAGGCCCTTCTTCTCGACCTCGGTGCGCGGCGCGTTCTGCTTGTTGATCGGCCAGAGCGAGAGGAGCTGGTAGGCGAACTTGTCCGTCTTGGACGACACCATTTCCGAGCCGAAGCGGAACATCTGCGCCGGCAGCGGCAGGGCCTTCTCGTCCTCGAAGTGTTCGGACGCCGTGATCACCTTCTCTTTCGCGGCCAGGCGGGCGACCACTTTCTTGGTGTAGATCGCGCGGTCCGACGCCATGACGAG
>PFFW01000093.1:712-4427 GCA_002781745.1 Rhodospirillales bacterium CG15_BIG_FIL_POST_REV_8_21_14_020_66_15 | reverse complement strand
ATGTCGGTGAAGGTTTCGTAGGACACGCCTTTCTTGTCGTCGCTGCCGAACAGACCGGCCCTGGCCGGGGCCGCCAGTCCCACGGCGAGCACGCCCGCGCAGGCAAGCGCCGTGCACGACGCGGCAATTTTCAGTCGTTTGTTCATGGTCATCTCCTTGTTGTGCTCTCGTCGGTTGAACGCGGGATTTATTGCTGCTGTCGGCGGCGCGCCCGTTCCCGCATCCGGTTTTCCACCCAGTCGACGCTTTCGACGTGGTGGGCGGGCTTGCCCTTGAAGTTGTTCTTGATGAGTGCTGTGTCGGCGAGCGCGTCGATGGTGAAGCGCAGGCCGTGGCAATCGGCGCAGACCGTGCGGATCATCTTTTCGTTGGGCCGCAGGTTGTCGTTCTGGTTATGGGTGACGAAGACCATTTCCCCGCCGTAGTCGTCGCGCGCCAGGTGGCGCGGCATATGACAGGTGGCGCAGGTCACGGCAGAGCCCTTGGGCAGATCGCCGGAAGCGACGCGGTCGCGCAGGGAGTTGTGCGGTGAGGCGCGGTAGGCCCTGGTGTGCTCGTCGGCGTGACAGCCTTCGCAGGCCTCGACCCGGGCGAACGTGACGTCGTACTTGTGCGCCCCGTGGCAGGTATTGCAGGTCAACTGCTTCGCATGCACGTCGTCCTTCATGGGCACGCGGGCCAGGGCCGGCGTCATGGGCGTCAGGCCCTTGTCCTGGAACAGCCCCGGGAAATCGTCCTTGCGCGAGACCCACAGGCCGTCGCGCTGGCGCATGCCATGCTTGCCCTCGGTGAAGGTCCTGGCCTCGGCCGTGTGGCACGCGGCGCAAAGCTTGGCGCCGGGGGCCGCGACCCATTCGTCGGGACGGATGCGCTTGCGCGGCTGATGACAGCCCGAACAGTTGACCCCCGCCGCGGCATGGCCGGAGAGCGCCCAGTCGGCCGTGTGCTTGGCCGCGCCCCGGTGTGCCGCCGGCGCGTCGGCGTCCAACGCCGCCAGGGCCGTGCGCCGGGGCTTGGACGCATCGGCGGGCGGCACCCAGGTCTCGAGTGAGACCAGCAGGACCTCCTTGTAGTCGGGTTCCGCATGGCGCTTTTCCAGGAAGTCCTCGTACAGGGCGCGGTTGTCGTGGAAGTTGTGACAGCCGGCGCTGGCGCAGGTGTCGAAGGCCAGGCCCTCGTGACTGGGCCGGTTCTTGGCGATGTCCCGGTGACATAGCGCGCAGTAGTCCGTGGGCAGGGTCACGGCCATGGCGTTGGTGATGCCGGGCTGGTGCTCGCGATGGCAGGTCACGCAATAGCGCGCGTCCAGCACGGCGACCCGGTCGGCGTTGCGCGGATCGATGAACTTGGACCGGGGATGGGAATCGTTGGCCGCCTTCAGTTCGTCCCCGTGGCAGGTCATGCAGCCCTTCTGCAGGGCGTCGATGCCGCCGAACATGTCCGTGTGGCAGGCGTCGCAGGCCATCTCGATCTGATGGTGGCCCGACGTCGTCTCGCCGATCAGGAACACGGCGCGGAAATCGCCGCCGTAATACATGGTCGCGGCGAAGGCGCCGCCGCCCGTGAGGGTCGCCGTGATCCAGGCCAGCCAGAGGAGCTTGTTGCGCATGATCCCGCCCAGCCCCTCAGTAGAAATAGACGGTCGCGACATGCGCGGCCAACAATAGGGGGATAGGCCACAGCAGCAGAATATGCGCCCAGACGGGCAGACTGCGGGGGGCGGTCCGCGCCCCCTTCATGGGCCCGTTGAGGAGCCGGTGCTCCATCGCCGTGACCATCCCGGCGGCCGCACCCAGGGCCGTGAGCGCCAGGAAGGTGCCCATCAGCCAGCCGTTCAGGTTGTTGCCGAGGTGAAGGCCCGTATGGACGAACAGCCCGGCAACAAGCAATGCGCCGACGATGCCGTGCACCAGCCGCCAGCCGTTGTAGCCGCCGAGTTTCTGGAACAGTCGGAAGCGCTTGCGCAGGCCCAGCACGGCTGCGATCACCATGAAGCCCAGGAGCGTGAAGCCCGAGACTTGCTTGATCAGCGGGTCGATCCACAGAAGGTCGAGGCGCAACTTGTCCTGGACGCTCTGCGAATACGGCCAGGCAGGGGCAAAGACCGTGATCAGGGCCAGCACGGCGGCAAGGCCAGAGAACGCGAGCAACGATTTCGACCGGCCCACGGGTTCGGCCTTGGCCTCATATCCCAGCAGGTCCTGCAACAGCGGCTGGCAGGTGCCGCAGACGGTGGAGGCGCAGGTCGCGCGCTGCAGGTCGCCGAGGGTCGTGCAGCCGGCGGCCATGGCCTGGCCCAGCATGCCGCGGGTGACGCCGGTGCAGTTGCAGACGGTCGCGGCATCGGCCCAGTCGCGCACGGACTGTGGCCCGGCCTCCTTCAGCATCAGGCCGGTGGTGCGCAGACGGCGAAGCTGCCAGGTGGTGACGCGGGCGCGCGCCTTGATCATCTGCTGCAAGTGGTTGATCTCGGGCCACTTGCCGATTGCGATGGCGCCGACCAGGCGGCCGCGGCGCACGACGATGCGGCGATAGACGCCCGCGGCCGGGTCGGACCAGGACACCGTGGTGAGGAACGGATCGTCGTCGATCTGATCGACTTCGCCCATGGAGAACACGTCGATGCCGACGACCTTGAGCCGCGTCGCAGGGACGCTACCGGCATAGTCCGCCCCCTTGCGGCCCAGGATGTGGTCGACGCAGGCCTGGGCCTGCTCCAGGCCCGGCCCGACCAGGCCGTAGCAATGGCCCTCGAATTCGGCGCATTCGCCGACCGCGTAGATGTCGGGATCGTTCGTGCACATATGAGCGTCGACGGTGATGCCCCGGCCCACGGCGAGGCCCGCGTCGCGGGCGATCTCCAGGTTGGCGCGCACCCCGGTGCAGACGATCACGGTGTCGCAGGGAATGACCTCGCCCGAGGACAGCACCACGCGCTCGACGCGGCCGTCGCCGGCGACCGCCTGGACCCGGGTCAGGGTCCGCGCAGCGATGCCGAGGCGCTGCATGGCGGCCGCCACCCGGTCGCCCGCCGCCTGATCCAGCTGGCGCGGCAGCAGACGGCTTTCGTGCTCCAGCACCCAGGTCTCTATCCCCTTGGACGCCATGCCGCGCGCCGCCTCCAGCCCCAGCAGGCCGCCGCCGACGACGACGGCGCGAGTCGAGCGGAAGGCCCGCGCGACCAGGCGTTCCGCGTCGTCGAAGTCACGGAAGGTATAGACGCCGGCAAGCTCAATGCCGGGAATCTCGGGCACGTGGGGCCGCGAGCCGGTGGCGATGACCAGCCGACGGTAGGGCCAGGCCCGGCCGAAGTCGTCAACCGCAACGCGGTGGCTCCGGTCGATTTCGCGGATACGCAGGCCGTCGTAGCGGCTGACCCGCGCCCCGGGGGCGAAGTTTTCCGGCTGGTAGACCTGGCCCAGCTGCACCTCGCCGGTCAGGAACGGGGTCAGCTTGATGCGGTTGTAGGGGTGCCAGCGTTCGGCGTTGAACAACATGACGGGTTCACCCGCGCGGGACAGTTCCTCCGCCACGCGGAGCCCCGCCGGGCCGGCGCCGATCACCACAGTGGGCGGCTGGTCCAACGCCGATACCGCGCCGGCCGGGGAAACTTCGTCCACCGCCGTCGCCGGGGTTCTTGCCGTCTTGAATGCCCGCATCGCGTCGAACATGCCGTGCCCTTGCGCAGAAAAAGGAAATCCACTTCGGGATGCCG